>CAJOMT010000179.1 GCA_905235815.1 uncultured Clostridia bacterium | reverse complement strand
TACGGAATTATAGTCGTTGCGCTCATTACAAGCATTATAGTAAATATGTATGTCGAAAAAACGAACGAAGATAAAGATTCCGAGTAACGGTTTCAGAAACATTTTAGTCCTGAAAAAACCCTGAATTTTGCTTATTATCCTATTGATGTCTACGTAATAAAATCTCGTTTGGAAACAAAAAGTCCGTACGATTGTAATTGCGCCATAAGGCGACGGTGAAAATCGTACGGACTTTTTATAGCTACAAATCGGTCGATATACAAATTATTCAAGATTTTTAGGAGTGAATGCGTAAGGCAATACGTCGCGCAAAAGATAAACTTCAAATTTATCTGGATTGCCCAGCGGATTGCCCAGCACTATTTTGAATGAAGAAGGATCGCAAAATTCAGCCATTACCTGACGGCAAACGCCGCAAGGAGCGCAAAACGGAGAGATTTCGCCTTCTTTGCCGCCAACAATGGCTATCGCTTCAAACTCTTTAACGCCCTCGCTCACAGCCTTGAAAATAGCCGTGCGCTCGGCGCAAACAGTCGGCGTATGCGTCGAATTTTCTATGTTGCAGCCCGTATAAACGTTTCCGTTTTTCGCAAGAAGGGCTGCGCCTACTTTATAATGCGAATACGGCGTATAAGCAAAGTTTCTTGCCTTGGCGGCCTTTTCAATAAGTTGTCTGTAATCGTTCATAGTCTGTAATTTTATCCCGTGATCAATTTTTGACAAGGTTTAAAAAACTTTCTCCGGCGGTAGCTTGCTTATCTACGCCGAAATAATCGAGTACGGTTGCCGAAATATCGGCAAAAGATTGCCCGAGATTTATGCCGGATTTTATACCTTTACCGTAAATAATCATAGGCACGTATTCGCGCGAATGGTCCGTAGACGGCGTCGCCGGATCGCAACCGTGGTCCGCCGTTATAATGAGAACGTCTTCATCCCTCATATTATCCATAAATACGGCGAGCTGTTTATCAAATTCAGTCATTGCAAAAGCGTAACCCACAACGTCGTTTCTATGCCCATACTTCATATCGAAGTCAACAAGATTGACGAAACAAAGACCTTCAAAATCACGCTTTTGCATTTCAAAAGTAACTTCCATGCCATGATTGTTGCTTGTCGTTCTGTTGAGTTCCTGAACGCTCTTACCCGCAAAAATATCGTAAATTTTCCCTACCGACAGAGTTGCCAGCCCGTTTTCCTTTAAAACGTCGAGCATGGTCTGACCTTGCGGTTCAAGCGAAAAGTCGTGGCGGTTTGCCGTCCTCGTAAAAGGATATTCGCCGGTAAACGGACGAGCAATTACTCTGCCTACGGCGTCTTCGCCGACGAGTATTTCTCTCGCTATCTCGCAATAGCGATAAAGTTCTTTAACCGGAACGCAGTCCTCGTGAGCGGCTATCTGAAATACGCTGTCGGCAGACGTATAGACGATAAGTGCGCCCGTTTTTATACTTTCTTCTCCGTAATCTTTTATAACTTCCGTGCCGGAATACGGCAAATTGCAGAGAGTTTTTCTGCCCGTTAACTTTTCGAATTTGTCGATAATTCTCTTAGGAAAGCCGTTTGGATAAGTCGGCAACGGCTTAGGCGAAACTAAACCGGCTATCTCCCAATGTCCGATAGTGGTATCTTTACCCATAGATTTTTCGGCAAGTCTCGCAAAAGAGCCGAGAGGTTTTTCTACCCCTCCGCCAACTCCGTCAATATTGAAAAGCCCGAGTTTTTTCAGATTAGGACAATCAAAATGACTGTCATTTCTTATCGCACCGAGAGTATTACTACCTTCGTCGTGCCAAAGATGTGCGTCGGGCATCTCGCCGATACCCATACTGTCAAGCACAATAATAAAAAATCTTTTCATAATATCCTAAAAATATTTATTTACGTTTTACGCCAATTCAAGCGCAATTTTCTATTTATTTTACGCCAATTCAAGGGCAATCTTCATCATTGCGGTAAAGGAATTCTGCCTTTCTTCGGCAGAAGTATTTTCTTCCGGATTGACGAAACTATCGCTTACCGTACAAATGCAAAG
>CAJOMT010000178.1 GCA_905235815.1 uncultured Clostridia bacterium | reverse complement strand
GAGCGTCGTCGAGGAAGCGAAGCTCATAACCGCAATGCCCGATTTCAAGGGGTATATCCACGACATCGGCGGACCTACCGCCAATTTCAGATACCCCGCGTGCGATCAACAGCTTGAGCACGGCGTTTGCACAAACCGAAAGTGCCTTGCGCCGACTCCGTGCAAAAATCTAAAGGTCGATCACAGCGAATACGTAGAACTTATAAAAAAAGTCGAGGCGCTCCCGAAGGTAAAAAAGGTGTTCATCAGATCGGGCATACGCTTTGATTATCTCATTTACGACGATGACGACACGTTTTTCAGAAAACTCGTAAAAGACAACGTCAGCGGTCAGCTCAAGGTCGCGCCCGAGCACTGCTGCGACAGCGTGCTCGCGCATATGGGCAAACCGGGTATAAGCGTTTACAACAAATTCAAGGACAAGTATTTTGAACTTACAAAGGAATTCGGCAAGGAGCAGTATCTTGTGCCTTATCTTATGTCCAGCCACCCGGGAAGCACTCTGAACGACGCCGTCGAGCTTGCGCTGTATTTAAAGGAGATAGGTCTTTCACCCGAACAGGTTCAGGACTATTACCCGACCCCCGGCACGGCGTCCACTGTAATGTATTACACGGGACTCGACCCGTTCACGATGAAAAAGGTGTACGTTGCGACCGACTATGAGGAGAAGCGTATGCAGCGCGCACTGCTCCAGTACAAGCGCCCCGAAAACGCCGACCTTGTCCGCAAAGCGCTCATAAAATGCGGCAGGGAAGACCTTATCGGCTACTCCAAGGACTGCCTTGTCAGACCGTACCGACCGGCGCAGAATAATAAGACGGATTCTTCGGTTAAAGGTAAAAATACAAATCAAAAGTATTCAAAAGAAAAATCAAAACCCCAAAGCAGTCATAAGAAGAAATAAAGAAAATCCCAATTCGGGGTTTTCTTTTTTTTGCTAAATTTTCAATAATTCATCTATGGATTTTTCAAGTACCTTCGACAGCGCTATGAGTTCAATATCTGTTACAAATCGCAAACCTGCTTCGATCCGTTGAATTGCGTTTTTATCAACATCGAGTCCGACGATCTGTAAACGATCGGCAAGCTCTCTTTGTGAAATTTTCATATCCATTCTGAACCTTGCGACATTCACGCCGCAAATATTGTTTTTACCGTCGGATGTTTTGTTTATAAACATATTTCCTCCCAAATTGACATTTAGTGCTTGACAACAAAGAAATGATATGTTATAATAGCAAAAAATATGACATTCACAGAATGTCAAATCAAGGGGGATAGTATGAAAACATTTGAAATTCGGTTCAATGTTGACTGGTTCAATTATTATAGAAGCAACGGATAGCAGTCAAGCAAGAAGGCTTGCTCTTGGTCAAATTCAAGGTCAGGCAGGGTATTTTGGTAAGAAAATTACCGTAACAGCAATCAAAGAAATCAGATAATGTTAAGGAGAAATTGATATGCCAAAGTTTAGTGATTTTTTAGATAATGTAAATAAAACTACTGCTTCAAGATATGCTGAAGTAGCACGCAATGCTGAAAAAAAAGCAAAATATAAAGCAAGTAATGCAAGCAGTGAAGCGGAAAGGGAATACTATAACAATAAAGCTGATGAAATGAAACAAAAGAATGAATTTTTCAAGGAAGTAAAACGCGGTAATGCAAATCTCAGCGACTACAATAGTATTTTTGGAAAAAAAGATGATTAATTAAACAAAGAAAATCCCAATTTCGGGATTTTCTTTTTTTATTGTTGACATTTGAGAAGAATTGTGTTAAAATAAATTGTCACACGAATTGAATATTGCGTACCAAAATAGTGCATTTTTATCTTTGGTAAAAATGCAGTCTTTTCTTGCACTTTTTTGGTACAGAAACAATTCGTGTGACAACGATAATAAGCTGCATTTTTCGGTGCATGGCTTTTGTCGTGCACTTTTTTAGTATTGGAGAAAAAGCATGGATGAACTTGAAGAACTTTTGAGCTCATTTGATGAACTCGCGCTTGATTCGGTCATTCGCGGAGTCGGAAATATCGCAGAAAGAGCAAAAGCAAAGTCCGAGGACGAAAGCATAAGCGAAGAAGAACGAAAAAAACACCGCAAGGTTTACCTCGAATACAGAAAAAAACAGAAACTTTTATGTGAGATCAAGAAGGGAAACGCAGCGCTTGACGATTATAAGGCTCTGTGCGCCGAGCTTGACAATAAAAAATAAAACAAGAAAATTCGTATATGAGAATTTTCTTGTTTTTTGTTATTGACATATCGTGAAATTTATGCTAAAATAATAAAGTGCGATGGGATGTGGTGTAGCGGCAGCACACGAGACTTTGACTCTTGTAGTACAGGTTCAACCCCTGTCATCCCAGCCAACAAACAAAGAGGACTGCAGCAGCAGTCCTTTTCGTTTATTTGCCGGTATAATACGATCAACAGGTCAACAGACTTACCACTGACCACTCACTTATCTATCTCATTCAGATCATAAGGCGTCGACTGGTAAACTATATAATTAAGCCAGTTTGAATAGAGAAGGTTCGCGCAGCTCCTCCATCTTACCATCGGCGGTTTTGTTGGGTCGTCGTTCGGGAAATAGTT
>CAJOMT010000177.1 GCA_905235815.1 uncultured Clostridia bacterium | reverse complement strand
TACTTATACGAACATATAGCGGATAGATTTAAAAACAAATACGGCATGAATACGGCAAGGGTGCAAGGCGCGCAAAGCGGCAACACGGCAAATATTCACGGAAGCAAAGATACCGACAGATTGCTTACTTTGTTCTCGCCCATGTCAAAAGAACGAGACAAGACTTACAGCGATGACGTAGACACCGATATAGATATTTTGATTGCAACCGATTGTATATCTGAAGGACAAAACTTGCAGGATTGCGATATATGTATAAACTACGATATACACTGGAACCCCGTCCGCATAGTGCAGCGTTTCGGACGTATTGACCGTATCGGCAGTAAGAACGAATATATTCAGCTAATAAACTTTTGGCCGAACGTCTCTTTGGACGAATACATAAACCTTAACGCGAGAGTGGAAAACCGAATGATGCTCGTGGACGCCACGGCGACGGGCGACGATAATATCATTGCAAGCGAGCAAGCCGACCTCGATTACCGAAAGGAACAATTAAAGAAATTACAAGAGGGCGATTTGCAGGATTTAGAGGACGTGGACGGCAGCATAACGATAACCGATCTCGGCTTAAACGACTTCCGCATGGACATGGTCGAGTATATCAAGAAACACGGCAAGCCTGAACAAATAGCGCACGGGCTATACGCCGTAGTGCGGCACGACGACGAACTTGGCATACCGAAAGGCGTAATTTACGTTTTGAAAAACCGCAACCCCGAAGTGAATATCGGCAAGCAAAACCGCTTACACCCTTACTATTTGGTATACCTGAACGAAGACGGCGAGGTGATATATAACCATACGGAAGTAAAAAATATTCTCGACGTCATACGAACGACCTGCAAGCACCAAACGGAGCCGATTGCCGACCTTTGCCGCGCCTTTAATAAAGAGACGAAAGACGGCTATAAAATGGACAAGTACAGCAAACTTTTAGACAGTTGTATCGAGTCGATTATAAGCGTAAAAGCGGAAAACGACCTCGACAGTCTGTTCAATCTCGGCTCGGAAGTATTGTTCAGCGGAAATATCAAAGGGCTTGACGATTTTGAACTGATAACTTTTATCGTGGTAAAATAGAAAGAAAATGTTTAAATTCAGCACAAAGACGGTAGTCGATAAACAATTTAAGTTGAACGATATTTATAAGCAGATAGAGGCGGATAAAGAGATAAAAAAGGACGCCGCTTGCATCGAGAAAATAACGCTTACAAACGTCATTTCGCCCACTACGCTCAACTGCGAACCCGATAAAACCATAAAGGAAATTTACGTTTTTGAAATTATCGTAAGCAGCCGATGCGTTCCCGAAACGTTTATTAAGAAACTTGACGACAGCATAAAATTACACACGCTGTTTAACGTTCGGCACGAAGATTACGAAATATCTATGCTCTCGTATAAACTCGGAACGTTTAAGGGCAAATATTATCAGACGAACTGGGAGAACGAAGACGATTTGGAAGTTCCGCTCGTCAATAACGTGCCCGAACTTTATAAATACATATTGTCAAAATTTTTGAAATATCCGCCGTTAATAGAAACCGCGGAAGAATATTTGAAGCGGTATAATCAACTTGTTAAACTCGATTTTCAGATAAGCAAAACGCAAGCGGCAATCGCGCACGAAAGCCAATCGAAAAAGAAATTTGAGTATAACGCAAGACTGAAAGGTTATATTGAAGAACGGGAAACCTTGCTTACAAAATAAAAAATAGAAAAGGTGAAGATATGAAAAAAGATAAAAAAGAGGTAACTATTCGTTCGAGTACGGCAGAATATTTGACGTACGTTTCCGCAGTAGGAGACGATAAAAACAGTATAGAAGTCAGATATGAAGATGAAAATATATGGCTTACTCAAAAAATGCTTGCCGAACTCTATGGTGTAACGATAGCAACCATAAACGAACATATAAAAAATATTTTTGCGGATAACGAATTGTCGGAGGATTCAGTTATTAGGAAATTCCGAATAACTGCCTCCGACGGCAAATCATACGATACCAAACATTACAACTTGCAAATGATTAT
>CAJOMT010000176.1:1696-2331 GCA_905235815.1 uncultured Clostridia bacterium | reverse complement strand
GAATGCTCGCCTGCCGACATTTCGGGGATCAGCTCCTCCACGACGACGTAGATCATCGCGCCCGCCGCGAAGGAGAGAAGGTACGGCATTGCGGGAACGCACAGCCCTGCGAAAAGGACGGTCAGAAGCGCGCCGCTCGGCTCAACTGTTTTTTCATAAAAAACACACACGCCGAGCCGAGCACTGTTCCGATAAACGGCATCGCTATCCCTTCAAAAACATTTAACCGCATAACGCGCCTCTCTTTGGCCGTTAGCCGTGGCTAACCCACACTTTAAAAAATAAAGAGCGGAAACTCTCTTGATCCTATATAAAAGAATTACAACATAGAAAACAGTTCCGGTTAGCTACTGCTAATTATTATGGCACTGAGCTTGACATTTGTCAATGGGTTAAGGGAAAAAGGGGGAATTATTTCAAAACGATTCTGTTATTTCTGAGCAGAACGTACGTAGTTTGGCGACGAAGCGTATCTCGCCTCGCCGCCAAGTTTTTATTTATGTCCCGATTTCAATTAACAGTTGCATTCCGGGTTTAAATCCATAAGCAAACGCTTCGACCTCTGCCGTGGCGTTCATCTCCTTTACCGCTGAGTCGTATTTCTCAAACAGTTCGGCTTGCTCGGGGGATAAAGA
>CAJOMT010000176.1:0-1688 GCA_905235815.1 uncultured Clostridia bacterium | reverse complement strand
GCTGAGTCTTTCCTGATCCTTTGCCGCAATGCGAAGCAGGTTTTTGTACTCTTTATTCCCCTCGAGGAATTCTTCGACCGGATGGACGTTCCCGTACCACAACTTTTCGAGTATTGTCAAGCGAACACCGCCTCGCTTTTCACGATCTCTTCGGCGCGGTTGCGGATGTTGTTCATCAGGCGCACCCATTCCATCTGGTCGGCGGCTTTGAGCTGTTCGGTTATATTTCACTGTATAAGCGGTTCCACCACTGTCTTTTGTTAAATATGATATACAATACGCACTTTCATCAACTAAATGCCGGTTCCGAGTGTGCATACATCCACGGTAATAATGGTCTGACGTATACACAACCTTATCTGCTTGTTCTTTGATTGTATTGTATTTCTGTATTTCTTCTTCGTCCCAACCTCTTGTTTGTTCGGGGCAAGGCAAGACCAATATTAATTTAATCTGCGGATACTCTTTTTTAACTCTAAGACCGTTTCAGCTGCTATTGTATCATATCCTCTCGCTCCTCCCGCCCCATAGTAAATAACGCCTCTTTTTATAAGAGCAACGATAGCATTTTTTGTCGATTCTTTGATCCTGACATAATTCTTCTTTTCAATTTCTCGATGACCGGTAAAGCAACAGGTTTTTTCTCCCATAATTACCTCAAATAAAAAACCGTCGAACTCTGTTGGGATTCGACGGCTTATCACCATAGTATTTACTTGTATAAAATAAGATGCCGCCCTCATACGAGAGCGGCAAATATAGAACACCTACAATCGCATAAGTCGCCAAACCTGTTTACTCCAAACATCTAAGGCACTACGAAATAACCCCGTAATCTTGGACATTGCTGTAAACACGGTTCTACCCTAATGTCAGCAACAGATTTTAGGATTAAAAAATAGTACCTTATAAAATTGTTTGGAATTAGTTGCTTTTTAACACAACTCAGATTTGGCAACTATAATTATACTTTATTTTATAGAAAAAGTCAGTCATCTATGTATATAAAATGAATGCCGCCATTATGTGTGAATAAAAAATATGGAAATAAGAGACGTAAAAACGGTTTTGATAGACTCTTAAAATTTTATGTCGTAAGTTCAAAACCTATTAGTTCGGGAAAAGCCGAAAAATCCAGCTGTAAAATATAAGATATTTGCCCAAGTTTTAAATTGCATATTTTATGAATTATGCACGCATAAATGATTAAAAAGCACAAAAAAAGACGAGATTTATGCAATCTCGTCTTTTTTTATTCGTTTACAGCTATTTTGTAAACGAAAGATGTCTTGCACTCCCAAAATAGCTAACGCGAATATACTTGATTTTGCTTTCAAACAACTCCACGCACGTTGATCGTTTTCTTTGATTCAAAATTGCCATTACGATAGAATTCCATACTTATTTTTCCATTTTTCCTATCGATCTCGTAAAACACCCCTAAATTATATCTGCATACATGTTCCGGAAAAGCTTTACCATCGAAAGACCACACATCATTATTGTAACTACTTTTAGTGAGGGCGTACAAACGAATTCTATCATTTTGACAATCATTTGCGCTACGATAATTTTTTTCATTTCCATTGCAATTAGATTGTCTTGTCCTATTTTTTCTCCTCTGCTAGGATTATTGTTACCACTTGAATATCACTGTATCTTGCGCTTACGTAAAACAAACACGGCGG
>CAJOMT010000175.1 GCA_905235815.1 uncultured Clostridia bacterium | reverse complement strand
GGCGAGAAAAAAACCGTTCAGATAAAGATTTTGAGCGCAGTCATACTTGATGTATTACAAGCGAAAAATCTGCAATATCAGCGGGTTTTAGCCGCCTAAACCTCAATGGGTTCGACTACTCTCAACTTAGCATTTTTGATGTTTTCGATTCACATATTTAATTAATTAAATGAAAATCTCCCCTCTTTTTGTTGCAAGACGGGAGATTTTTTAATATGAAATTTTAATTATCGTGAACTTTGACGATCTTTCCGGTTTTGCGCGATTTTTCTGCCGCAAGCGCCATAAGATGACTTTCTATGGATTTTTGCAAAGTCGTCTCGGCGTCGGTGTTTTGCTCTAAATAGTTATAAAAATCCCGAACGAGCATCTCGTCTCCGCCACCATGTCCGAAATCGTCTTTCGATTGAGAGTCGATTATATCTTTTATGCTGTATGCATAAGACTTTCTTACGTCATACACGTCTTTTTCTTCGCCGTAAACCGAAACTTTCAGCATATCTCTGTTTTCATCCATTTCGATTTCACCCAAAGTACCGTGTATCGTAGCTTTTCTGCCGGCGTAGCCTGTAAATCCGGTCATAGTGAGATTGGCTTTTATGCCGTTGGCGAAATTTATGATAACGTATTGATTATCCACAACGTTGTTATCGCATGCAAAAACGCATCTTCCGTATTGATTGCTTCTGTATGCGCGGCGCAAACTCTCTTCGGTAATAGGCCTTGTCAAATCCACGACGTCGAAGGGCCAACCGGTAATTCTGCCTATATCTATAAATTGCTTAACGTAAACTCTTTCCGCGCTGTAAGCGCAACTGTCTATATATTTACATTCGCCGCATCTGTCCGCAGCGCCCTCGGGCTGATTATCCCTTTTAAAGAAAGTCAGATCGCCTACGGAATAGACAGAGTCGCACTCAGAATCGGCGTAATATTGCAAAAGGTCGAGATCGTGGCAACATTTTTGCATAATCATGGGAGAAGTTTCGCGATCGTTTCTCCAATTTCCCCTAACGAAACTGTGCGCCTGATGCCAATAAGCTACCTGTTCCGTCCAATCCATGCTTACTATTTTACCTATTTTCCCGCTATCGATTATTTCTTTGATTCTGACAAATACCGGCGCATATCTGAGCACGTGGCACACGACAACTCTTCCGCCGTATTTTTTCTGCGCGTCAAGCAATTCATATAATTCGCTTTCGATAGGCGAAATCGGTTTTTCCAGCAATACGTCGTAGCCCGATTTCAAAGCCTTTATGCACATTGAAACGTGATCTCTGTCCTGCGTCGCTATGACGATGACGTCGGCGCGTTTTTCCTTGAAAAATTCTTCGCTGTCCGTAAAACAATTTTCAGGACTGACGTTAAAGCGTTTTCTTGAATATTCAAGCTTATTTTCGTTTAAATCGCAAAGAGCTACTATTTTGAACTTATCTTCGCTTTCAAACATGTATCTCCCATAGACGTTTTGTCCGCGAGAGCCGCAACCTATTATTGCAACTGTATAAATCTTAGCCATATTTTTCACCCCATTTTATTATATCAAATATTTTTAAAAAAACAAAATATAATTTTTCGATAAAGTGTCGTAAATTAGCTATTAATTAATGTACTACGTCCCGAAAGCTTAACCGAAAGCTTAAAACTATCGGGACGTATTCTTGTAATTCGTTTATTTGATTGTCAGGTAAAATTATTTTCAGGCTTTTCCGTGATAAACGTTAAAGATATCCGACATAATCCGTTTTATACGGTTATCTTACATTGTGAACCGTTTACGTCTGTGAAAGTATACTTTCAAAGGTATAGAATTTACTTTGACAGACGGAAAAACCGCAACCGTAACAAGAGCGGGTGCGGGTAAAATGGCGTCCACAAAATTGCTGACAAAACAGAGAACGGCGTTGGAATTAAATCGCTTATTTGAGGTCGCTACATACAATAGCTCAAATGAAAATGTAACACATAACACGTTCTCTCGTTTTGATTACTATAAGGCACGTGTTAAGGTGGGAGATGATTTGTTTTCCTGCGTGCTTAACGTGGGAACAGCAAAGAGCGACGGATTACTTCAGTTATATGACGTAAATCAATTTACGTTATTAAAAAAAGAGGCGCCGACTCAATCAAATGAGCAAACGACCTCAGCAAATAGCCTCGAATCGCTCCGCAGCGCCTCTTCTGTCAATAGTATATCCAAAAACGGAGAAAATGTCAACTCTAAGACAGGGAATAGTATAAAAAATATGCTTTACCTGAGGTTGAGCCTGTTAAGCAGCGACGGAATAGAGATTGTTACGGCGTAGGCATCAATCCCATCATCGGCATGAAAAAGACTGAATATATAAGAGATATTCAGTCCAAACTTGTGCGGTGAATTATACTTTCAAGTGCAACACTTGTCTTGACGCTATTATTCGGTATATAAAAGCAGAATGATTGATTTCATCAATATATTATTATAAAAATAAATAGTTCTATCTATGTGTTACTTCTTGCTATTTCTTAATTTTTATGATATAATATATCAGTCTTTTTATATCCATTATAAAAAGGAATTGACGTCTATGGGCGTATATATGTCATATTTCGCACTTGCCGCACTCGTAATAAACGTGGAGATGGACAAAGCAGAGGACCTTGCTACGGATAAAGGCGCATGGCTCAATATGATAAGAGAAGGTGCTACGACGATGTTCGAAGCGTGGGGAAAAGATCAAAAGTGGAACACGAGCCTTTTCCACCCGTGGGCGACCGCGCCCATAATCGTATTTAATCATTTAACGAGAGGTTATTAAAAATAAATAATATGGTGAATTCAGATAGAAAGACTACGGAAAAAGTTCTTAATTACATTAAAGATAATTGGGTAAAAAGCATAAGAGAGGCGAACGATGTCGTTCCGTTTCCGTTTACGTCGCCTTCGATTACCGGGTTTTATAAAGATTTCTTTTATTGGGACAATTATTTTATCAATAAAGGACTTTTAATTGACGGTTTTTCGGAACAGGTCGAGTACAATTTGGATAATTTTGCTTATTATATAGAGCGTTTCGGTTATATACCGAACGCAAGCAATTTGCTTAACCGTTCTCAGCCGCCCGTTTTTACATTCTGCGTTCTCGATTATTATGAGAAAACGCAAGATAAGAACGTATTAAAAAAATACTTGCCCTATTTAGTGAAAGAGTATAATTTCTGGATGACGGAACGCATTTTGCCGTGCGGACTTAATTCGTTTGGTTCGAGCGCAACAAAGCATCAACTGCTCATAAATTATAAACATCTGCACGGCAGAGTATTGGAAGAACGGGACACCGAAGAAGAACAGATAGAACTTGCAAAAGACATTTTGGCGATTGCGGAAAGCGGGCTCGATTTCAATATGCGTTTTATAACCGACGAAAGCAAGGTGGACGCAGGCAAATTCATTCATCTTGACCTTAACTGCTTCTTATACGGGGTAGAAGTCGGCATATCTAAAATTTACGAACTTCTAGGCGAAGATGAAAAAAGCAAAGAGTTTATTGCTTTGGCGGAAAACAGAAAAACGCTTATCAATAAATATCTGTTTGACAAAACGCAGGGAATCTATCTCGATTATAACTATAAAAGCGGAGAGTTTTCAAAGATTTTAAGCGCGGTGTCTTTTTATCCTTACGTTTACGGTATATCAGATGACAAAGAAGGCGCGAAAAAGATTCTACAAAGGCTTGAACTGCCGTGCGGTATAAGCCCGGCGGAATATAGGGGCGAAAATGCCGTTTATTATCAATGGGATTATCCGTGCGTATGGCCCTATACAAGTTGGTTTACTTTTACGGCGCTTAAAAACGTA
>CAJOMT010000174.1 GCA_905235815.1 uncultured Clostridia bacterium | reverse complement strand
TTTCCGTTTCACTTTCGATAATCGATTGAATTTCGGATTCGGTTTTTGTCTGCGAATTGTCGCCGTTATTTTTGTTTACGGAATTTGCTATTATTATCCCGCCTGCAATACCCGCCGCAGCTCCGACAACAACGGACAAAATAATGATTAGCAGTTTTTTCATACAATCCTCCTAAAATAATTTCACAATTATATATTATAATTAGGCTAATTTTATCATCTGCCCCCGAAATTTGTCAAGTATTTTGCTCTTATTTCGACATTTTAGGCACTTTTAGCCGAAAAAATTTAAAAATTAAGGCACCTTAAATTAGGTACCTTCAAATTAAACGGCTGAAAATTTATAATTTTAGCGCTTGTGCACGCTAACGCTTGACTTTGAATAAGAAATATTTTAGAATATATCTATCGTCGCACAGCCGGTGCGGCGGCAGGAGGCTATATGGAAGAAAACAGAGCGGTAACTATGGATAAACTCGTCAATCTTTGCAAGGCGAGAGGTATAATTTTCCCCGGCAGCGATATCTACGGCGGAATGGGCAATACTTGGGATTACGGCCCCGTAGGCGTTGAAATTAAAAACAATATCAAACGCGCTTGGTGGAAAAAATTCGTGCAAGAAAGCGACAACTCTTACGGCGTAGACGCAGCAATCCTTATGAACAGCAGAGTATGGGAAGCGTCGGGACATACTGCAAGCTTTACAGACCCCAAAATGGACTGTAAAGAATGTAAATCTCGCCAAAGAGCGGATAACCTCATTGAAAATTTCTCCAAAGGCGCAGTCAATCCCGATACGATGAGCCAGGAAGAAATGCAAGACTATATCAATGAGCACCAGATAAAATGCCCGATTTGCGGCAAATTCAACTGGACGCCGATAAGAAATTTCAACCTTATGTTCGAAACTTCGAGAGGCGTTACGGAAGATAGTCAGAATAAAATTTACCTTCGCCCCGAAACGGCGCAAGGAGAATTCGTCAATTTCCAGAACGTTCAGCGCTCCACGAGAGCAAAAGTGCCGTTCGGCATAGCGCAAATCGGTAAAGCGTTCAGAAACGAAATTACGCCCGGAAACTTTATCTTCAGAACTATCGAATTCGAACAAATGGAACATCAATGGTTCTGCAAAGAGGGTACGGATATGGAATACTACGAATTCTATAAAAAAGAAGCGTGGAACTTCTTATTATCCCTCGGCTTCGATGAAAGTCATATAAGGTTTAAAGACCACGAGCGCATTACGCTAAATGCGCTTGCGATATTCAGTACCTATTCCCGATGGGCTGGTCGGAACTCAACGGTATTCATAACCGTACAGATTACGATCTCTCTCGCCATCAAGAATACTCGGGTAAAAATATGCTCTACGTCGATCCCGTAACCGGCGAAAAATATATCGCCTACGATATAGAATACTCTATCGGCGCAGACAGACTTATGCTCGCTGTCCTTTCCGAAGCTTACGACGAGCAAACCTTGGACGGCGGCGATACGAGAGTAGTAATGCACTTCCACCCCGCACTTGCGGCGTATAAGGTCGCCATACTCCCGCTTCAGAAAAAAGAGATGGGCGAAAAGGCAAAAGCCCTCTATAAGTCGCTTAATAAGCACTTTATGTGCACTTACGACGACGCAGGCTCGATAGGTAAAAGGTATCGCCGTCAAGACGAGATAGGTACGCCTTTCTGCGTAACTCTCGACTTCGACACGTTAGAGGACGACACCGTAACCGTAAGAGATAGGGATACTATGGAACAAATCCGTATGCCGATAGCGGATCTCGTCGGCTACATAAGCGAAAAAATCGCATTCTGAAAACTGACTAAACAACAAAAAAGCGGGCTAATCGACTTATAGCCCGCTTTTTATACTTTCATATCTCGTCTGCATCGTATACGGAAACGTTATCGATGAGTCCGTTTAAAGTAGTAACCTCTCCGTACTTTATGAAGTCTTTATAGAGAAGTAGAACCGAGTTTTGCTTTTTAAAGTGCGGCGGAGGCAGGACGGCGGTGAAATCGCCTAAAAAATCCACGAGTTCTTTTGCTCTCGGCTTAAGCCGCAAGGTAAGATATTCGCTCACGTCGCCTTTTACCGCTATTTCCTCGAAAAATGCGTAAGGCAACAACTTGTCTGTCAGCGAATATACTTGCCTCTTTTTATTTATTTCGAGATTTTTTGCGACCACTTCGTTTTCAAAACCCCAAGTTGTCGTAACTACGTGTTTTACCACGTCTTTTTTCGTTTCGGTAAGCGCCAAAACGTTGCCGCTTAATTTATAAGTATCGCACACGTTTTTAAAGACCAGATCTATTTTTTCGCCTATCCGATACCCGACCGCCATAGTGCGCTTCCCAACCAAAAACACGAGCAAGTATTCAGCATTTTTGGCAGTTACCTTTTCAAAATAGATATTTTCGGGGTAAAACAATATGCTTTCGATATGCATATCCCACTTGTTTTCGCAAATTAAGCGAATTCCGTTTTCGGCGTAGCAAGTAACGTACACTTCGCCCGAATAAAACGTGAAAGACCTCCGACCTATAAGCTTGAAATCGGAAAATATCTTGCGGCTAAACACCGGAATAAGCAATCTGCCGCCGCCAAGGTCGTAATCTTTAACGCTCGCCGACGGCAACCCGTTCTTTCCGACCAAGTAAGTTACGGGCATATACGTCGAATTTACGGGCAATAACTCGATAAGCCCGTCGTCTATATCTATAATCGAATAATTTTCGCCCGCTCTGCCCACGTAACTTCCGTTTAATTTAACGGCGCACGGCACTGCCGGCAGAAGATAATAAAACATATTAAATTTTATGAAAAAATTTTAAGTAATATGTATTATAATCCGAAAAGCGGTCAATAATTCGAATAAGTAAATTTCGGAGGGCGATTATATGAGCGCTTTAAAAGATCAAGACATCGAAAAACTGTTATCCTTGGCAAGCGACGCCAAAATAAAC
>CAJOMT010000173.1 GCA_905235815.1 uncultured Clostridia bacterium | reverse complement strand
TTGATAGGTCGGAGGTGTAAGCACAGTAATGTGTTCAGCTGACCGATACTAATTGACCGATGCTTGTCCTTCTTATTGGACGCACCGTTTCTTTCACTTTATTCGGTTTTCTATGCCCTTTTTGTGTGCGAAAGGTAAGCAGCGGAGGGAAACGCACCTTTAGCTCAGCTGGTAGAGCAACTGACTCTTAATCAGTGGGTCCGGGGTTCGAGTCCCCGAAGGTGCACCAAAGGTGTCCGCAGGGGGATCGAACAAGGCGGGAGTGAATGACGACCTGAATGGTCGTCAGAGCCGCCGACGACCAAGGCGCGTCGAGCGCCGCGACCGAGTCCCCGAAGGTGCACCAAAGGTGTCAAATTGGCACCAAGCCATAGAAAGATGGCATATAGCAGATAAGATCTGCACAAGTTGGTTTTTATGACGCGAAGGGTCCACCCGTTCCCATTCCGAACACGGTAGTTAAGCTTCGCAGTGCCGACAATACTCGGTGGGCGACTGCCCGGGAAGATAGGTCAAAGCCAACACAAAAAGCATAGTTAGTGACTTTGACGCAGAGGGTCCACCCGTTCCCATTCCGAACACGGTAGTTAAGCTCTGCGGTGCCGACAATACTCGGTGGGCGACCGCCCGGAAAGATAGGTCGTTGCTGACATTCGTTTCGCTTTTAAATATCTGCCTCGATAGCTCAGTCGGTTAGGACTGACAGGGAGGATTACAACGGAAAAAATTCGAAAATATTTCGGCGCGAACACAAAAAATTTTATATGCCTACTTAGCTCAGTCGGTTAGGACTGGCAGGGAGGATTGCAACGGAAAAAATGCGAACACAAAAAATTTTATATGCCTCGATAGCTCAGTCGGTAGAGCGACGGACTGTTAATCCGTGTGTCACAGGTTCGAGCCCTGTTCGGGGCGCCAAAAAAAAGCAAGCAATACGCTTGCTTTTTTGTGTTTTCGGGGAAAATCAACCATATATGTTAGCAAATAAAAAAACCAAATAGTAATTCGAATAGATGTTGATACACAAATAAAAAATGGTAAAGAGTAAAGTATAAAGAATAATATTGAATTATAATAATAAAAATGGTATAATGAAATAAATTAACGAAATATTTGTCTTTTTGAAAGGGAAAAATGTGAAAAAATCAACGAAACTGTTAATATCTGGCATCGTCATTATAGTTCTTCTTTTTCTTTCGCTTAAATACGACTATTCTAAAAACAGTAATTGTGTAACAACAATATCGGGATTATGGAGCGCTGCGGCTACGATTGTGCTTGGTGGAATTGCGTTTTGGCAAAACAAAAAATATAAAGAATTGTCGGACGCTTCAAACGATATGTTTCTTATGCCGGAGATTTACCAATCTACTGCCGAATCAGATGAAGTGAATGCTCCATTTGAACAATACAGGGAAACCATATATGGAGAATTAAATGATAAAACAGATGTGGTATCGTCCCCGATTATTCACTTGAACTTTATGAGAGGGCCGATCCTTAATCTGGAAGTTGTTGGAATAAAGAAGGATTACGAAACAATAACATACACTTCAAATCGTCGCTCATCGTTAAGAGATGAAGCAATACCGTTTAATTTGGTTTTTTATATACCTAAACAATGGATAACAGAGAATAATCAATTTTGCGTAACACTTTTGTATGAGAATATTTATGGAACAAAATATGAAAAAGAAATATTCATATCGCTTTCTTCTGATGTAAAAAGCGTTTTGTCAATTGAATTTAAACGTGCGCAAAGATTTCGTGATGAACGAAGCAAAAAAACAAGGGGTAAAGGCAAAAAACGGAGGATTTAAAAGAACGGACGGTATTTTGCGCTATTTCATAAAACGCCGAAAATCCTTGATATTGCTTGACTTTTCACATTTTTCACCGTTTTTATTAAAAATGGTGGACAAAAAGCGGACAAAAAATAAAATTTCGGCATACCTCTGCGCGCTGATTTGAACACTAAATAAAAAGCAAGCAATACGCTTGCTTTTTTGCTTTTTAGAGGAAAAATGGTGAATCAAAAATTAAAGATTTCCTAATTAATTTCGACAAAAACTTACATAATGAACGTGCCTGATTTGAGTTATGTTCGTATGAGCATCTCATGTCATTTTTTTGTTATAGATTATTTTATTGTAACGTGGTGACATGGAAAACTTACTTATTTTGTTTTATTATGTTGAAAATTGACAATTTATAAGTTATAATATAAAATGTAAAATTATATAGATATACAACGAAATGAGGAAATCCCATGGCCAAGAAATCAAGCGAAGAAAAATTAAACCTCGATTCTATTTTATTCAAATGTCGCGACATCTTGCGTGCAGCACGTAATTCCGGCTCGTTTTTTGAAAAGCGTGACATGATGCTCACGCTTGTTTTCCTGCGCTTTATCGGAGAAAAGTTTGAGGACGGTGTGCAAAAACTGCGCGAGGATTTGATCGCGCAGGGGCTGGATCCCGACGACGAGGAGATCTTCAAAGCGTTTTTCGACGACGCCACTTTTACCGACGGCACCTATAATTTGCCTATGGAAGCCCGCTGGTCAACAATCA
>CAJOMT010000172.1 GCA_905235815.1 uncultured Clostridia bacterium | reverse complement strand
ATTACGATAACGTTGTGTTTTTCGTTTACAAGGCTTGCGACAACGACTCTGCCGATCTTGCCGCAGCCGACTACGATTATTTTCATAGTTCTAATTATAGTATTTTATTTTTTTTTGTCAATCGTTTGATAGGTTATCGAAAAAATGAGGGCCGATGAAATGTGAATTTTACATTTCATCAGCCCCAACCGCCTTGCGGTTATTTGTTCAATAATTCCATTGAAAAGCGGAGACGTTTAAGCGTTTCCTCTTTTCCTATAAGCGCCGCCATTTCGGTAGCGCCGCCCGGGGTTACGCCTTGCCCCGTTATCGCTATACGCATTACCCAAAATAGTGCGCCGCTCTTTATTCCGCTCTCCGCCGCCTTGCCGCTCAAAACAGAATACAGATTATCGTTGGAAAAGTCGTCTATGCCCTCGACGTACTCGTAAATTTTGGGCAATAATTCCCTCGCTACCGCCTCGTCCGTCTTGTTCTTCTTGTTGGCGAATAAATTCAGGTCGTACTCGGTAAGTTCGGCAAGCCAATCTATCTTTTCGGGTATCTCGCCCAAAACTTCCACTCTCGTATGCAAGAGAGCGGCGACTTTTTTAAGGTCGTATTTGCCGTTTACCTTGGATTTTTCAAGGTAGGGCAGAGCGAGTTCGTAAAATTCTTCATCGCTGAGCGCACGGATATACTCGCCGTTGAGCCAGCGGAGTTTTACCTCGTCGAATATGGACGGCGATTTGGATATTCCGTCGAGAGAAAATTTCTCAACCATTTCCGAAAGCGTCATCTTCTCCGAATTGTCCTTTGGCGCCCAACCGAGCAGGGCAACGTAGTTTATTATCGCCTCTTTAAGATACCCCTTTTTGACGAAATCGTCAAAGTTGGCGTCGCCGTAACGCTTGGAAAGTTTACGGGTAGCGTCCTTCATAATCGTCGGAAGGTGAATATATACCGGTCTTTCCCAGCCGAACGTGTCGTACATAAGATTGTATTTCGGCGTGGAAGAAAGGTATTCCGTACCCCTTATGACGTGCGTTATTCCCATCAAGTGGTCGTCGATAACGTTTGCGAAGTTATAAGTCGGCATACCGTCGCTCTTTATGAGGATATTGTCTTCGAGTTCGGCGTAGTCCACGTTTATCGTGCCGTAGATTAAATCTTCGTAAGAACTCGTCCCTTCGGTCGGAATATTTTGACGAATAACGTACGGCTCGCCCGCCGCAATTCTCCTTTCGACTTCCTCTTTGGAAAGTTTAAGGCAATGCTTATCGTATTTTCTGTTGCCGTTTTCGTCGGTCAGGCTTTCAAGCCTTTCTTTGGAACAGAAACAGTAATACGCTCCGCCGAGGTCGATGAGTTTTTTGGCGTACTCGGCGTAAATTGCCTTTCTCTCACTCTGAACGTAGGGGCCGTAGTCTCCGCCCACGTCCGGACCTTCGTCGTAATAGAGTCCGGATTCCCTTAAAGAACTGTAAATTAGTTCCACCGCTCCGTCGACGTATCTGCCTTGGTCGGTATCTTCTATTCTCAAAATAAAGTCTCCGCCGTTCGATTTAGCGTATAAGTAGGCGTAAAGCGCAGTCCTCAGCCCCCCTAAATGCATAAACCCCGTGGGGCTGGGCGCAAATCTCGTTCTTACTTTTTTCATACAGTCTCCTTTATGTTTATAACAAGAAATTTTTATAAATTTTATTTTTGTGTGCATATTTATTTTACCATAAACTAAAAAAAGTGTATAATAAATTCAGTAATATTTTTAAATTTCAGGAAAATTTTATGGAAAAATATTTTTCATCTATCAAAGAAAACCTTAAAAAACTGATTTCTATCGACTCCGTGCAGAGCGAGCCGCTTCCCGATAAGCCGTTCGGCGAGGGCGCATACGAGGCTTTGAATTTTGTTCTTTCCCTTGCAAAAGATATGGGCTTCGAGACCAAAAATTACGATAACTACATAGGCGAAGTGATTTTCGGCGACGGGGAAGAAGAAATGGCGATACTCTGTCATCTCGACGTCGTGCCGGTCGGCAGTCTTTCGG
>CAJOMT010000171.1 GCA_905235815.1 uncultured Clostridia bacterium | reverse complement strand
CTAATATTTTTCGTAAAATTCATATTTTTCATGTTTTTCGTGTTTAATAATCCATTGATGTGTAAATGATGATTGAATTTCAATTAACCAATCGGTGAATATCCGTTTAATCCGTTAAATCCGTGACCGGACTGACCTGCACAAACGCTAGGTACCAACTTACCGGAAGAGCCAGAAATATTATTATCTTTGCGTTTTCGTTATTTGCATTATCTCTGTTGATCGGTATAAATTCATTTGTATTCACAAATATTTATCTGCCGAATTTTTATGAAGGAGATTATCGCTTATTTGATATTATTAAAACAGATATGATTATAGGCTATTGGAATTGGCATGCTGGCAAAATGCTGATTATAATGAATTTTATCCCGCTGATAACGTTATTTTATTCTGTAATATGGCGAAGATGAATTATGCTGTTCGTCTGACAGCTGCGTCTGTGACTAAGCATCTTTGATAAGAAAACAGGGCGTTGTAACAGAGACGGGGTGATAAATTTGGGTTGCGAAGAAAGAAAAGATGGAACCTGAAACGCGTTGTCGTATACGACAAATTAGACGTATTATCGCCAATTATTTCTTTGCGCTCTTTGCGGCTTAGATTTTTGCGGACTTCGCCCGTCTTGAAAAAACGGACTCTCTAACAAAATCTATGGGTAAGATCTGGTTCAGACAATTTCCCAAGTGTATGGAATAAATCGGTTTGCAGCGTTTCATCGCTCCCAAACCCATAGCTTTTTCTTACGGTCAATTTTACCTTGTTGTTAAAACCCTCTACAACGCCGCTGGAAAGGCGTTTAGAGGCAAACCAGTTCATAATAAGTTCTTTGTGATTTCGTATCATTTTTACGAACTTTTTCAAGGGCGTTATTCGGCTTTTGAGAGCTTGAGTACACCACTTGTCTAAATATCGTTCTGCCCAATATGCGCTCTTATATGTCCAAAAACGGTCAAACGATTCTTTTAACAAATACGCTCGAACGCAGCGTAAATTGTAACCTAACAACTCCTTTAATTTGGGAGCTTGCGTTTCACTCAAATTCTCCGAATTCTTTAATAATAGCCATTTGCTCCCTGTTAATACCGCTTCTTTGCCTTCGCTGCGAAGACGACTTATTTCTTCTTTGCGAGTTTGATCAACCGCTTCATTTAAATGCTTTTTAATATGAAATCTGTCAAGGATATTCAAGGCGTTGCCACAATGCTCTTTGATCGTTTTTAAATATGGCTTCCACATATCGCTGCAAACCCATTGTATTTTTTCGGAACGCGGAATGCCGTCAGCAGGTTCTTTGTTAAACTCATCAAAGAACCGTTCCATAGTCTGTTCCGTCCGGTCTTTTCCTATCCAGAGCAAACGCTTGTTTGAACCGTCAATCTGGTATATAAGCGTTAAATACTTATGTCCGCTGCTGTATTGTATTTCATCGACGCCTATGGACTCAATGTCTTCAAGGCTTCTATGTTTTAGTCCATACTCAACGATTTGTCTTACGGCGCGAGCCACTTTGCCGTATGTGGTTTGAAAATATTTGGCTACGCTTGACCAGTCCATTCTCCGAGCCCATGTTGCAAGAACTTGAACCTGTTCTTTAGTCTGAGTTTCCTTCCCTTCCGCCCAAGGAACCTTTTCTGTAACGACGCCGTGTTCAGTACAGGAAACTCGTCTCATAAAGTATACCAGGAATACCGGAATGCCCCACAGCATTGGAAATTCAAAAAAACGCTCAACGCGACTAGTGTCGTAAGTTGAGCAAGAACGACCGCAATGAGGGCAAATGCCTTGGCTGTTTTTGCGTGGACGCATCCAAAATCGCAATTCCTGAATGCCTTTTCCATCTTTTTTTCGAATTTTTTCGCAATTTGTAGCCACAAACCCCTTGTAATCTGTCGTTGAATTGAATATACTAATCATTGGACATTGACTCCTATTGTTGTAAATGTTGTCAAAAAAAGTATTATATGACAATTTGAGAAAATGTCCACCCTTATTTTGTTTTTTGTGTTTTTTTACCCACAGATTTTGTTAGAGAGCC
>CAJOMT010000170.1 GCA_905235815.1 uncultured Clostridia bacterium | reverse complement strand
TTCTGTTCCCTATAATTTTTCCTCCTTTTTTATTATTTGTTTTCGGGGTATTAGGGGTTACCCCCTAACGAGGCGATTTGAAAAATCGGTATTTGGCAAGACAAATACGTTCCTCGCTATATCGTCAAAACAAGGTCTATCCCCATGACATCCCGAACTGTTTTCAGACACGAAAAAAGCCCGACCGGGACGATTAGTCGGGCTAAATTTTCACCGCTTTTTCAAGCGGGTCCTATTACGGCGATTACTCTTTTTAAAAATTCCAGCAAGCCTTTTCCTTTCATAGAAAGGAAAAACCGCTAATTTTTATACTCTGTATTCCTTTTCAAGGGCGAGTTCTTTCACTTTTTACCACTTTCTTGCGAATTTTTTACCATATACAGTAAACTCTCCGTCTTCTTTTTCCTCAACGCAACCTATAGGAAGCGCTTTATAACGAGAAAAATTTTCAAACATAGGAGAATTAACTATAGGCGCATAAATTCGCCAATCGGAAGGACTGTTCTTTTCGTAATGTCGCACCACAAAAATAAGTACGTTTTCGCTCGTTAGCCATTTTGAAACTAATCTGTCGCGCTCAGCCTTTTCTTCCGCAATTTTTTCGTAAAGAACTTCTTTTTCCTGGTCGTCCGCCACACGAAGTTCCATATATAAACGACTAATTCTTGCCTTGCTCTCATCACAAATCTCAATAATTTTATCTCTATGACGATAATCGGTAGCATTGTCTGACGTCGTTTTATCAACGATTGTCCAGGAGATAGGCGTGTAATACACGCTTTTCTTTTTGCCTTTTTGAAAGTTAAATTTTCTAACAGCCTGATAGATATAATCCATCGCCGTATCGTAAAAGGCGTACTCGTTTTCCTTTTGGTTTTCGTCTATCTCCTTAAAGAAAATCGGCGCCGGGCGATTATACTTTTTACGCAAAACGGAAAGTTCTTTACCGACGTTCACGTTATCGTAAGCGCGTTTTGCCTTGTCTATCTCCAACCCCGAAAGAACGGCGAGTTTACAGACGTCGTTATAAATATCCGAAATTTTATCCACGGGCGCGCCGCCGTGCATTTCGTTCCAGATAATACTGTTTAATTTTTGCGAAAGGTTTACAATCTCCCCTATCCTGTTTTCGCTCGTATCATGGTCGAGCTCGGAAAGAGTTTGGCCGCTTTTACTTATAGACTTAATACCGCAAACAGGTACTTTGAAATATTCTTTATATTTTTCGGCGGCTTCCACCAACAGTTTATCGTCGGTTACGAGCATAGAGTCCGAATCGTAATCGCAACCGTTCAGGCGCTGTTGAATATTCTCCCCTATAGCGTTTACGCAAACGATATTTTTGCCCAAATTAAAGTAATTCCATATCTCGCCGTCAAGATTATTTTCTACTGCGTAAAGATTGCCCATCGTAATATGCGGTGAGCGCGCGCAAAGAAGTTTTGCCCCGTCTGCAAATCTCGAACAGCGGATCTGACCTTGTTTCAATTCGCTCGTTATCTCTTCGCCCGCTATGTACTTTAAGAGTTCCGGACCGTTACCGAAAAGCGTTGCATTCGTGCCGTTCAAAAGAATATGTCCACGGCGTAAATTGGTTTTTAGTCCGCTTACTACGTCGTCTCTGAAATTCGCATACAACGCCGTAGTATCAAAAGTCGTGTAGCTCATGAGCAAGCGGAAAATGACTTCTGCTCGCTCGGCAAGTCCGTCGGGAACTTTCTTTTCTTTTTCTTCTTTCTCCCTTACGTATGCATCGGTAAAATGATATCGCATAAACTCCACGTCGTTGCGGATAAGCGAGATATAATCAAAACTCGGCTTTAACAGCTCTTCCGCTTGCGCCTTATCAAGCCCCAACGTATTGAGAAGTTGATAACTGCTCTGCACCATATCACCGTGAAAAAATCTCGTAGACTTATCCCATTTTACCACACCGAACGTATTGTTTACGCTTTCTGTCCACTTGCGTATGTTCTTTTCGGAAAGGCCGCCTGCAAATTTAAGAAATTTTAAACTGTTCGGAGTCGTTACCATTACGATTTTGCTTACGTCGGTAGCGAGCGTGACAA
>CAJOMT010000169.1 GCA_905235815.1 uncultured Clostridia bacterium | reverse complement strand
GGCCTTGTGCCTTTTTTTGCGTTTCTCGCACGTTTATAAATATCCGCCTCGTCTTCCGTCATTAAAGGTACGAGTTTTTTTACGTACGCCGACTGCGCTTCTGCGCATACCACGGACGAAGCGAGTTTATTTAAGTCGTTCGCTTTAAGTTCCCCGTTACTCAATATATTTTCTCTGACAAACAGAGAATAAACCGCATCGCCGATAAAGGCAAGGTTTATTACGTTTAAGTTTTTGGCGTCGTCTTTTGAAAACTTGTCGCAAGAAAACATTTTATTTTACTCCTTTATAATTATAACATAAAAGTAAGTAATTTACAATTATTTTAGTGCAAAAAAAGTCATCGCCGTCCTTTTATCTCGGCGATGACATTAAATTTAGTATTCGTAGCCTTCCGGAACACCTTGTGGCCCTTGTGGTCCTTGCGGTCCTATCGGCCCGGATTCGCAAAGCTTCACTAAAATAGCGTCGTTCCCTATCCGCTCTATGCAGCCGAAGCCTATTATCAGTTCTCCGCCGCTGAATAAGGAATTCTTTTTACCCGGAACTATTATGCTGACTATTCTCCCTTCCGGAACAGAAAAAACTATATCGATTATTTTGCCTAAGTCCTTTCCGTCCATTACGTTTATGACGCTTTTCTTCTTTAAATCCGAATAATTAAAATTCATCTCCATATCCTCTTTACATTTTATGTCGATATGGGTCGAATTATAACAAAGTTTACATCTTTACGTATTGATTTCTTTCCGCTCCTACCGAAACGTAAGTGATTTTACAGTTCGTTTCCCTTTCGATGAACTCTATATAGTCGATCGCTTCTTTCGGCAAATCCTCTTTCTTCTTACACGATGAAATGTCGCATTTCCAACCTTTCATCTTTATAAATACCGGCTTACATTTGTCCAAAACGTCGGTGAACGGAAACTCCGTAATTCTTTTGCCGTCTAATTCATACGCAACGCAAACTTCTATCTCGTCATTGTCAGACAACACGTCGAGTTTCGTGAGCGCGACTTCGGTTGCGCCTTGCATTCTTATTCCGTATTTGGACGCCACGACGTCAAACGGTCCGACTCTCCTCGGTCTCCCCGTAGCCGCACCGTATTCTCCGCCTGCCGCACGAAGTTTTTCAGCCTTTTCTCCGAAATACTCGGCGGTAAACGGCCCCTCGCCGACGCACGTCGAGTACGCTTTCATTACGCCGATAGCGCTGTCGAGTTTATGGTTCGGTATACCCGCCCCGATCGGCGCATAGGCGGAAATAGTCGACGACGACGACGTGTACGGATATATTCCGAAATCTATATCCCTCAATGCGCCGAGTTGCGCCTCGAACATTATCTTCTTGCCCGCTTTCGCCGCTTCGTCGAGATAGACGGAAGTATCGGTTATATAATCCCTTAAAGCAAAGCCGTACTCTTCGAAATAGGCGAGCATATCTTCCGCTTTTACCGCTTCGTGCTTATATCCGCCCTCGATAAGAAGGTTCTTCCATTCCACTATTCCGTTTACTCTCTCTTTTAAGAGATCGTAATTTAAAAGTTCGCCCATTCTGAACGCCTTTTTGAGATATTTATCGCCGTATATCGGCGCTATTCCCCTCAATGTCGAGCCGAACTTTTTATCCTTTAACCTCTGTTCTTCGAGTCCGTCTTGCAAGACGTCGTACGGCATACAAATTACCGCTTTATCCGAAATCTTTAAGTTTTCGGGAGTAATCTTTATTCCTGCGTCTTTCAGCCTTTGCATTTCTCCTGACAGATGTTTTAAATCTATGACCATTCCGTTGCCCATTACGTTTACAACGGTCTCTCTGAGTATTCCCGAAGGCAACAAATTCAAAATAAATTTTCCCTTTTCGTTTACGACGGTATGCCCGGCGTTGTTTCCGCCTTGATACCTTACCACTATATCGTAATCTTCCGAAAGCAAGTCCACCATTCTGCCCTTGCCTTCATCTCCCCAATTTATTCCAACTATGAAAATAAAAAGACATATTGCCAAAAAAATATTCGAAGAACAAATTAATAAAATGTATGAAATAGAATAGATAAAAATATTTATTATCAG
>CAJOMT010000168.1 GCA_905235815.1 uncultured Clostridia bacterium | reverse complement strand
TCGATAGTCTTTGAATTTATGTCCTGATAATTCATTTTTTCTCCTTTTTTGTCAAATAATCGACTTATAGCCCACTTTCTTTGCTATATTAGCCGAATTTCCGTGCCGATATTTAAAAGAACTTCACCGTCAGTTCCGTAAAATATATCGCCTTTATTTTGCCGCTCTGTATATCCGTTCTGCCTCATGTGCGCCGATAGGTCTTATGCGGGTAAGTTTAGCCGTATCGTTCATCGTGGCGTCCATAGCGAGGGCGTGGATTTCTTCTTCCGTTGGCTCTATGCCGAGTTCGGATAGCGACGTCGGCATTCCTATCTTTTTAAAATATGTCGGCATTCCTATCTTTTTAAAATATTCCATAGTCGCTTGTATACCGATTTCAGCCGCCGCTTTATCGTCTTTTGCCGTTACGCCCCAAACCTTTCTCGCATACCGACTAAAACGAGGCAAGCAATCTTCATAAAGTTCTTTCGCCCAAGCGCCCCATACTGCGGCGAGCGACGCTCCGTGTGTAACGCCGTAGCGAGCCGAAAGAGCATGCCCTAATTTATGCACCGAAAAATCTTTGCCTCGACCACATTCCGTCAAATTGTTGTGAGATAAACTCGACGCCCAAAAGATTTCGCACATAGCGTCGTAATTATTTTGGTCGTCTAAAACTATCAACCCGTTTTTTATCACGGTACGCAATAGTCCCTCCGCTATCTCGTCCGTAATTTCGGCGCTTATATCCGGAATAAAATACCTATCCATTGTATGCATCATAATATCCGTTACGCCTGCGGCAAGTTGATAGCGAGGAAGAGTCGCCCCGAGCGACGGATTTATCACGGCAAAGCGGCAACGGTTGAAGTCCGTGTTTATACCCGCTTTTTTGCCTATTGTTTCGTTCGTCAAAACCGCCGAATCGCTCATTTCGCTACCGGCGGCAGGCATAGTAAGCACTGCGCCTATCGGCAACGAGCGACTAAGCGGAAATTTACGAGTCCATATATCCCAAATATCGGCGTCGGGATTTGCTGCGCCGTGCGCTATCGCCTTTGCCGTATCTATCGCACTGCCGCCGCCTACGCCGATTATAATATCTGCCCCGAACTCGACGGCTTTTTTCACACCTTCTTCCGCATGCGAAACCGTGGGATTCGGTCTCGCTCCGCCGAATAAACAATACTCAACGCCAGCCTCTTTAAGCGAAGTTTCTACCCTTTTTAAAAGTCCGCTCTTTATAACGCTCTCTTTTCCGTAGACGAGCATTGCCCGAGAGCCGTATTTTTTAGCATATTCGCCGCATTTGTTTTCCGCATCCTTCCCGAATACGATTTCGGTAGGTGCATAGTATTTAAAATCTTGCATATATAGTCTCCGTATCATACCACTTTTTGTTGGTAACGTTCTAATATTTTTCTGATTTCTACCAAATTTTTTTGTTCGAATTTATCTGCCCATTTCAAAAGTTGCAATAAAGACTTAAACGTTTCCTTTTTGCCCTGCTCCAAGCCAAGTTTTCTGCGAATAAACCTACGAATAATACGGTGTCTGTACTTGTATCTCGGAACGCTTAACAAATAGATCTTATCGGCGTCATCAAAGCATTTTCCGCACCAATCATAATATACGCCCTCGATGATCCAATCTTCTTGTTTTAATATATCGGCAAGAAGTTCATCTCTCTCGCTTGCATCTCTCTTATTTCCGTAACTTTCGGCATTATTCCAAAATATATCGTCTAAATCGTAATGCTGTATGCCAAGTTCTTTGGATAGTTTTTCCGCAAGATAGGTTTTCCCGCTGCCAGGGCCTCCTATAATGTGAATTTTCATAGTCTTTATGCGTCTACTCCTTGCTTTTTAGAAACTTCTTTTTTCGCTCTATTATACCACTCGTCTTTCGTCAAGAGGTTGACATGTCCTTTGCGAGTTTCGCCCATCTGCGGAACTTCGATATTTTCGGTTGTCCATTTTATGTTGGCCGTCTCGCCCCAATAATATTTGTCACTTAATTCGCCTAAAGTAATGATTTTTAGCACGGCCGAAAGTGTTGTGGCACTGATGGTTGTCACGTTTTCCTGCACATTGTCGGCTGTGTCTTTTGCAATCAGATAAACGTTGTATGTTGTTTCCGACTCAAGTTCTGAAATAGTTGACGTGTACTCGGTGTTACCATTTTCAATGGTTATTGTTTTATCCGATGCCAACAATTCTTCCTTCGTAGGCGCAGTTCCGCCTTCTGCCACTACTTGATAGAAAATCGTGCAAGGTTCGTTGGCTTTCACTTTCAAGTCGAAACTTGATTTTGTTGCATTTTCAGTTTTGGGGTAATTGGTTGAAAATGTTGGCGGGGTAACGTCTTCTAATGGTGTAACGCTTTGTGTGTAAACGATTTTGATACTTACTATTTGGCAATTTGCCGAACTAGT
>CAJOMT010000167.1 GCA_905235815.1 uncultured Clostridia bacterium | reverse complement strand
CTTTCTTCGCCGTTGAACAATGCGATTACGTAGGCGGCAAAGTTTTGATAATATAGACCCAACTTTGCAAGCACGTATTTTATACCGAGTATAAGTTTATTAAATAGTCCGTCAAACGTTTTTCTAAGGGCAAAGAAGATAATCGCACCTGCGCCGAGCGTCGAGCCGATAATGATATATTTAGCGATAAACACTTGACGGTTTGAAGATTTTATACCAAAATAAATAGTATCTCTTGAGGTCTTTATCAATAAGAGTTCTACTATAAAATAAAGAGCCAAACAGAACGAAACGTTGAGTAAGATGCCTTCAATGATTTTAGAGTCGATTATAAAGGTTACAAATCCCGCTAAAATAACTATTCCTAAAAATATAGAAAAACCTTTGAAAAATTTTAAATTTTCTTGATATGCTTCTAACGGATATTCGACGTCTTTGTAGCCGTCTTTGCAAGCCGTTGTAACCGTAATAGTATAAGCGACTATAAAGATAATGAGTTTAAAAGAAAAGTTCGCCGGCAACTCGTAGCCATTAGCATGTAAAATAAAATAATCAATGATAAGGCTATCTAAATTAAGATAAAATATAAGTGATGCGATAATCGATAAAGATATAATGACCTTACTTATTGCTCTTACCGGAGTTATCGGAATTAAATTGCAGCAACAAAGGAAAAAAGCGGCAAAAGCAAAAAATGCGATGTCGGATAACTGCAAAATCGTGCGATATTCAGTTAAACCTATCGCAATATTTATTAAAAGGAAGAATATCGATAATGCCAATAAAGTTTTTAAAAATCTAATGAACGATTTGTTTAGATTTAATAGCATTTACAGCTTCCTCCTTTTGTGGTTTATAATAGTCTTCTGCGTATAGTTCTATAATATCAATACCTTTGACTTTCATTACCTTTTTTAAAGAAAGAGTAATGTTGGCTCTGTTTCTTGCCGCAAGGTAAGCAAACGGAGCGTTATATGAATTTTTTATTGCAAAATTTAAGAGGTCTTTCGACGTGCAGTAGTAATCTCCCGGCGCACAGCTCATTTCCCCTAACATATATAGCATTTGTCGCCTTGTTTTTTTACCGGTAGGGGAGCAAGAATAAGTCAAATTTTTTATAGATTTTGAATTGACGTTTGTTATCAAGCGATATTTTGTTCGCTTAGCCTCTAAATACTCTAAAATTTCACGCAGCATAGAAACCGAATATTCGAACAACTCGTTGCTTATCGTGCCGGGTATCGAGTTAACGCAATCGCCCAAATCGAATACGATAGTCGTAACGTTAGTACCCATCGGCTCGAATTGTTTTACGACGAATTCGCCTATTTGCGCAGATTTTTTCCAATTTATATGGCGCATCGGCTCGTGGCCCGTATATTCTCCGTAAGTTCTTATAGTCGTTTCATCGTCAATAAAACCGCGCTTTGCGTTTTCATCGCCATAGCCTTGAACTACCAATTTCGACAAGAAATCGCGGTTCACTCTCTTTGGCGCAATAACTATTTTTTCCAAGGACGGTTTATTGTAGTAAGAAGTATGAAAACCGGAAAAATCCAAGCAATCGAGTTTAAACGAATCGAGTTTGTAAATGCCTCTTTTGTCAACGTGGGCAAGCGTAGTTATTTCTTTTATTCTTCTGCCTTTTACGCTCGTCCTTATAATGACGTTTTTTTTGCCTTTGACATACTTTATCGTATAAACCTTATCTTGGATTTCTATTCCGTTATCTACAACGTTGGTAAGATATACCCGCCCCATTGAGTGAGAAGAATCGTTTTCAATTTTCGAGACAATACCAAAAGTTTCGCCAGGCTCTGCCAAATCCCTGTCGATTTCTACGCTATGTATTATTTTGTCTTTTGAAATAGGATCTCTTTTTGCGTATATGTTTAAAATGATAATTGCTGCAATAAGAAATACCGCAATGAAAAAATACATATTACGATTCTAATGGTACTTCGACCGTCTCCATCAATCTTGCAAAAACAAGGTTGTCCTTTTCCGGGACATAACCCAGCTTTTTGTTGTTTTCCGTGAAAATCAGGATGGCATTATCATCAAACTTATTGTCTTCCCTTTTGAGGCTCAGTTTATCCCCCTCTTTGATCTCGTCGAG
>CAJOMT010000166.1 GCA_905235815.1 uncultured Clostridia bacterium | reverse complement strand
GAAACGGCAAAAAAGATTGCAAAAAATAAAGAATACAGAGTAGTTCTTGCTTGCAGAAATGAAATAAAAGCAGAGCAGGCAAAGACTGAAATCATAGGCGCTACCGGAAACGACAATGTAGTTGCAATGAAACTCGACGTTTCGCTATTATCTTCCGTGAGAGAATTTTCTAATGAGTATATAAAGGAATACGGCACGGTTGACGTACTTATCAATAATGCCGGAATATCGGCTATGCGAGAAAGCGGAACTACTGCGGAAGGCTTTGAAGTGGTGTTTGCGACCAATTATTTAGGTCATTTTTTGCTTACGAGGCTTCTTTTGCCTCACTTTGCGGCAAACGGGAGAATTATCAACATTACCAGCGATATGCATAACCCACCGGGCGGAATAGATTGGCAGGGTGTTGAATATTTGGCGCATGAAGCGATAGATGATAGGAAAAGGTATTCCTACTCCAAACTTTGCGCTATATATTTCACTCATAAATTAGATGAAGTTCTTAAAAGTCAAGGCTCGACCGTTACCGTCAATTCCTTTAATCCGGGGTTTATGGTTGCGACTAACTTTTCGGGCGGACATGCAGATAAGTTAAGGGCGTTGGCAGTAAAGACTACTATGCCGGACCGCTATGGCGAACTCGAAAGTTCTTCTGACGCTTTGGCGCAGGTTGCGACCGAAGATAGATTTTCCGAAGTTTCGGGCGAGTATTTCGATAGAAGTATAAATACGAAGCGTTCGTCAGACCTTTCCTACGTTAAGGAAAACCAAGACGAACTTTGGGAAAAGAGCCTTGAATACTGCGGAATTAAAGGGGATTGATATGAAGATCATAACATTGGAAGAACATTACGCCGACAAGCGAATAATCGATCAAACCGCAAAATACGGTTGTCAGACCGGTCTTAGAGATTTACCCGAAAAAATTCTGAACGCATATAATTCTATGCGTTTTACCGGCGACAATTTGACGGACGTCGATACCGTGCGTTTTGACTTTATGCGTGAGCAGAAAGTCGATATGCAGGTATTAAGTTATACCAATCCCGTTCCCGATTCTGTTCCGCCTGAGGAAGCTGTCAGAATATGCAAAGAGGCAAACGACATTCTTTCAGAAATTGTGCGTAAATATCCCGACCGTTTTGCGGCGTTTGCGACGCTTCCTATGGGAAGTCCCGTAGAGGCGGCAAAAGAGTTGGAGCGTTGTGTAAAGGATTTGCATTTTGTCGGCGCATTGATAACGGGAACGTGGCGTGGCAAATTTTATGACGATCCTATGTTTTTCCCGATTTTTGAAAAGGCGGCGGAGTTGGACGTTCCTATTTCTTGGCACCCCGAATTTCCGAACGCAAAGATTCAGACGCATTATTATTTTTCGGATAGTTATTCGCTTATTACCGGAATGGAGTTCGCCACGGCAGGTCTCGGCTGGCATCTTGATATAGGTCTGCATATGGCGAGAATGGTTCTTTCCGGCATATTCGACAAATTGCCGAACTTGAAATTTATTTCCGGACATTGGGGAGAGGGTATTCCGTCAATGCTCGACCGAATGGATCAGATTTTGCGCCCGAAAACTACGGGGCTGAAAAAGAAGATTTCGGAGTATTACCACGAAAACATATATTTTACGCCGAGTGGAATTTTGTCAAAAGACCAACTCGAATATATGGTAAAGGTATTCGGAGCAGAGCATATAATATGGGCATTGGATTATCCGTATGTTCCGTTTGACTCGTGCAGTACAGACTTTCTTTTAAATTCCGATTTAACGGAACAAGAGAAGGAGCTTATAGCGCACGTGAACGCCGAAAAGCTTTTACATTTAAAGTAAGGTGAAATAAAAAAAGCGCCGAAAAAATCTTGACTAATATTAAAAAAGAATGTATAATATTAGTCGAATGGGGGTATAGCTCAGTTGGTAGAGCGCTTGAATGGCATTCAAGAGGTCAGGGGTTCGAATCCCCTTATCTCCACCAAACGAAAAAACAGACAGAATTTATCTGTCTGTTTTTTCGTTTGGTGCTTTGCTATATGGGCGCTTGCCGCCATATATAATTAAAATGCTGATATTAGAAATTTGATTCAAATTATTGCAAATTTGTTTGAATCATAATATA
>CAJOMT010000165.1 GCA_905235815.1 uncultured Clostridia bacterium | reverse complement strand
ATGAGCCAAGCAAAAGTTGTGATGAACTTTGGAATGCTTATGAGCTGATGATTAATGGCGATTTGAAACCATGGTTTGATTATCATAAAATAAACAAAAAAACAGCTGAATGCACAATGCCATTGTTTTGGTGCAAGCCATCGGAGTACATCGCATTAGACAGTAGAAATCGTGATTATCTCAAGAGGTATGGCATAAGTATTAATGTTACGGATGTTGATACCTATAAAAAACTAATAGAAGAGATACGCGAGAAAATGGCGTCGGGCAAAATCCACGAAAAGGATTTTACCGAAATTTCATTCAATGCTTGAAAAGACGATAAAACATCTATAAATGAACAAGATATGAACGCAAAAGAAACATTTAACCTGCAAAAAATCTTTGACGAAAGAGAAGATTCGTTCGATGAATGGTTTGATAAATATAAAAAGATTGTCGGTAGATTTATTCATATTGTAAAGGACAATGCAGAATGGACTGATGCTGATTTGAAAGACTTGATCGTAACGCAAGACAATCATATTAGCAACAATGGGCAGGGCGTTATTTACAACACCGCCAACAACCCTGAATTTGAAAACATTAAGGGGAAATGGGAATCTGATTTGAAACCGATAATTAACGAAATTGTAAAAAACAACGATATAACTCTAAAACAATTCGAAGACTTCAGGAAGATTTTTACGTCTTGTTGTAACAGTAAGAAAATAATGGCAGCAAATAGAGTTCTTGCCGCTTTTCTTCCGAATGTGTTAACAACAACGGTAAATGAAGACAAATTTTACAAAGTAGAAGAAGAACTGAAAAAACGATTAAACGACTATACACCACCAGCGGAGCATATATGGTCCGAAAGCAATAAATATTTTATAGAGTATTGTAATCGGAAGGTAAAATTCAATGATCCTTGGCAAAGCTCTATATTCAATTGGATTTTATATACGTACTTCGAGTGGGAAAATGAACAGAAAACAAAAATAATGGAAGATATAAACGCATATAAGTTGCTGTTACAAACCACTCACAACCTCATCTTCACTGGTGCACCGGGAACGGGAAAGACTTATTTGGCAAAACAAATAGCAAAAGCCATGGGATGCACAGATGATGAAATTGGCTTCGTGCAATTTCATCCGTCATACGACTACACCGATTTTGTGGAGGGATTGAGACCAATTCAAGATGAAAACGGGAAGGTCGGATTTAAGCGCGAAGACGGCGTTTTCAAGAAGTTTTGCGAAAAAGCCTATAAGAATATGTTAGATAGTCAGAAGACTAAGCAAGAGTTGGAAGAAGAAAAGTCTTTTGAAGCTAAGTATAACGAGTTGGTAGAAAAAATTGAAAATGGTGATATCGAAGAGTTTAAGCTAAAAACGGAAGGCAAAAGATTAGCAGTCGTTGAGGTTTCTGACCGAAACAATATCATTCTTCATACTCCGAGATCAGATTCTGCACGTAATTATACTGTATCTTTCAATCGTTTGTCTAAACTTGCAAAGGTTTATCCAAACATCAAGTCTTTGAATGATATAACAAATATCAACGATTCTATCCGAAATGTAATAAAAGGATGTCATGCTTCGTCATATTGGGCAGTGCTCAAAGAGGTTTATAATCAAAGTAATAACTCGAAAACAGTAGCGGAGCAGAAAATCGAACGAAAGAACTTCGTCTTCATCATCGACGAAATCAACCGTGGCGAGATCTCGAAGATTTTTGGTGAACTATTTTTTGCAATCGACCCGGGCTATCGTGGCGAAAAAGGCAAGGTGCAAACGCAATATCAGAATCTCATAACCGAAGATGAGGGGTTTTGTGATGGTTTCTTCGTCCCAGAAAACGTCTATATCATTGGCACGATGAACGATATCGACAGAAGCGTGGAAAGTATGGATTTCGCGTTCCGCCGCAGGTTTGCTTTCAAGGAGATTAAGGCTGAAGAAAATACCGAAATGCTCAAAGATTTGGGAGAATTGAAAGACGAGGCAATCGAGCGCATGAACAGACTTAATGCCGCAATTTCAAACGGTCTTTCGTCGGCATACCATATCGGCGCAAGTTATTTCCTAAAACTCAACAATTATAACGGCGACTTCGGCAAACTTTGGGAGTATCATCTCGAAGGGCTTTTGCGCGAATATCTGCGCGGCATTCAAAATGCAGACTCTTCATTAGAAAAACTAAAAAAGGCATACGACAATGAGCCGAATCCCGACAACGGACAACCGCAAGAAGAAAATTAATTCGGCTGCCGACCTTGAAAATCTGCGCAAAATTGCCGATGTCAACATCAAGGATTTGAAACTTGATTATAATCCTAATCTGCTGGTTTTTCCGCGGGATTGGAAGCGTTATGGCGATAAGATTGACGAAAGTAACATCTTGTCAATCAGCGGTGAAGATGTCATAACGGGCAATATCATGGGCTTTGTGGGCATCAACGACACGCAGCTCGATATTCGCTCGCGCTTTGCTCAGACGGATTCGCAAGACTACTTTTTGCACTATATGTTGCAGAAGGTTTTTTGTATTCATCTGTTTGATATTCAACACACTATCAGCAAGGAGTCTGTGTTCGATTTCCTGCTCTATCTGTTTCCGTATTTCCTGAAAAAGGCGTTGGCGCAAGGCGTGTTCAAAAAATACCGCCGC
>CAJOMT010000164.1 GCA_905235815.1 uncultured Clostridia bacterium | reverse complement strand
GCGGGAGTGGGATTTGAACCTCACGACCTTCGGGTTATGAGCCCGACGAGCTACCAAGCTGCTCCATCCCGCGATATGTTTTTTTGTTAATGCTCGTTTATAATATACCTTTATTCCCTTTTTGTCAACCGTAATTCACAAAAAAATAAAATATTTTTGTAGGATTACAATAGATGTGAGACAAAGGGCATAAAAAATAGTAGCAATCAAGAAATCTTTATGTTAAAGTTAGGTTGCAAACAAAAACTAACAAAGGATTTCCTAAAAGCTACTATGAATACGATAACACAAATAGCCCGTTTCCGTCAATCGGTTGTTAAGTTTTCTTTTAATTTTGGTGTAATTTCCGCCGTTAAACGTTTTAACGTTTCAAGAGCTTCCGTCTATCGTTGGCGAAGGCGTTATGACGGGTCCGCCCAATCTCTTGTCGATATCTCTCGCCGCCCGCACCATCATCCGAATGCGCATTCGGATGATGAACTGAAATTGATTTCCGATATGCGAAAGCGCCAACCTGAACTCGGCTTAGTCGTCTTTTGGGTCAAACTTAAACAACGCGGCTATTCAAGATCTATCACTTCATTATGGCGTGTATTAAAAAGATTATCTATGATAACCGTTAAACCGCCAAACCCGAAATATATTCCTAAACCTTACGAAAAAATGACCTATCCCGGCGAAAGAGTACAAGTGGACGTGAAAGTCGTTCCGGCTGCTTGCATCGCCGGCGATGCAAGAGTTAATGGCGATAAATATTATCAATATACCGCTATCGACGAATATTCAAGATTTCGTTTCCTTATGGCTTTTAAAGAGCAAAATACATATTCTTCCGCAACGTTTGCAAAGGAATTAGTCAAACACTTCCCGTTTGAAATTAAATGTATTCAAACCGATAACGGGTTAGAGTTTGTCAAAGCATTTGACGAGCGAAAGAAAGGTAAATTATCTTTTTTTGAAAAAACGTTGGCTCAACTCGGCATTAAGCATAAACTTATTCGTCCATATACTCCGAGACATAACGGTAAGGTAGAGCGTTCACACAGAAAAGACAACGAATATTTTTATTCAACTCACAAGTTTTTGTCTTTTGAAGATTTTAAGCAGCAACTATACGTTCACAACAGAAAATACAATGACTTTCCCATGCGTCCGCTTAATTGGCTGTCTCCAAAACAATACGTTAAAGATTATCTTGATTTAGGTCTTCTTCACTAATTTTTTTCTTGTTAAATTTGTCTCATATGTTTGACAAACCTACACTAGGTAACAATGTTATTTATAATCGTTGAATTATCGATTCTTTTACCGTAAACGACTCGGTTTGAAAATGACAGTGCTATAAAATAACAAAAATCCGTTGACAATACAAAAGACTGCAACGGATTTTGGTGGAGATAAGGGGAGTCGAACCCCTGACCTCTTGAATGCCATTCAAGCGCTCTACCAACTGAGCTATACCCCCGTATGCGTTTTTCTCTAATTAATTTTACTACAATTTATCGCAATTATCAATAGAAAAATCAATACTTTTCTTTAAAAAATAAAAATTCTTCAAACTGCTATTGACATATGTCGCTTTAGGGTATAAAATAACCATAAATAAAAGTGATAGATTGTCTATCACGTTTAAGTAATTTTTATAGGAAGGGATAATTTCTATGAGCGTAAAAACAATGAAACTGAAATATTTGACTAAGATTGCGGCAGATCTATTCCTTGAAAAATCGATCGGTGAAGTTACGATGAGAGATATTGCGGTTACTGCTGAAGTCGGTGAAGCAACGGTTTACAGATACTTCGGAAACAAGAAGAACCTCGTTGCCAAATCCGCAGTATTGCTTCAGGAAGAAGTACACCGTGAATTCATCAAACTCATCGGCGGCAACGGTTACGAAAAGGTTGCAAATTTCTATGAAAGCTTTTATAAAGTTTATCTAGATCACCAGGAATATTTCCGATTTATGAACGAACTTGATTCATATATGCTTAACTCCAGTTCCGATTGTATGATCCAACTTGTAAACGATCTCGTTTCCTTCAGCGAACAGTTCTTCGCCGCATACGAAGAAGGCGTGAACGACGGTACCCTAAGGAAAATCGAGGATATTAAAACAACTTATTACGCTACTTCGCACGCACTTACAGAGCTTTGCAAGAGAT
>CAJOMT010000163.1 GCA_905235815.1 uncultured Clostridia bacterium | reverse complement strand
CGAATACCCACGCAAACGCAATTCGTTATAAATGACGTTTTCCATGATATGCGTATATTCTTGCTGACGGAAAGAAATACGGGCGTTACGAAGCCCCATATCCACAAAGTAGTATTTTGCGGGGGTATTGATATATTTCTTCCCTTTAATATCGTAACGAACGGCTTTTTCAATCAAAAAAGCGTCCTGCAAATAATCCAGATAATTTGATATGGTATTTGCCGCCAGCTTCACGTTCTTCGTGCTGCCGAACGTATTCGACAATTTCAAAGGATTGGTAAGCGAACCGATTGAGGAAGCCAAAATATCGGTCAACTCGTTTATTTCAGCGTTCCCGCGTAGATTGTTTCTGTTTATAATATCGGTCAGATACGTTGCGGAGAAAAGGTTGGTCAGATATTGAGCTTTTTCTTCCCGCGTTTCCATAGACAGGCAAAGTGGCATTCCGCCATAGTTAAAATACATCAGCAGCGCCTTATCGAAATCGCCGCCGTAAACGGAATAGAATTCCGAAAAACATAAGGGGTAAACACGGATCTCGTCTCCGCGACCGCGGAATTCCGTTATAATATCGCTTGATAAAAATTTAGAATTACTGCCGGTAATATAAATATCAGCGTTTTCAATATGCATAAAACCGTTTATAACGCTTTCAAAGTCGTCAACCAACTGTATTTCGTCAAGCAAAATAAAATAATCTTTATCGTCTTTTATGCTGTTTTTGACGTACTTATACAAAGCGTCCGGATTTTGCAAAGGTTTGTTTTCATAGTCGTCCAACGCAACGGAAATAATATGGTCAGGTGAAATACCGTTTTCCGTCAAGTGATTACGGAACAACTTAAAAAGAAGATAAGATTTCCCCGAGCGGCGAACACCCGTAATGACTTTTACCATGCCGTTTTTCTTGTGCTTGATTAACTTATTTAAGTAAAAATCGCGCTTAATTTCCATAATAATATCCTTTTTATATTCTTTACCACTGATTATACTCTTTTATAATATAAAAGTCAATAACTTATTGAGAATTTTGGTAGAAAATTATATTTTTTTGATTTACAACTATAAAAATAAAACATTGTTTCTTTAGAACCGGACGATATCCTTTTGAAAAATTTTTAATGTCTCAAAATAAACATATATTTTGTATTGACAAATATATAAAAATAGTATATAATTGGAAATATAAATAATATGGAAAGAGGTTTTATATGAAAACAAAACCTGCAATCGTTGCGCAACGTTTGACGGCGCTTCGGGAAGGCGTCCATTTATCTCAAGCAAAGCTTGCAACGCAATTCGGCATAGATCAACCTGCAATTTTCCGCTATGAAAACGCTTTATCGTTTCCGCCCTACGACGTTTTAATGCAATACGCCGACTTTTTTGACGTATCGCTCGACTATATTTTCGGCAGAACGGATAAACCACAGGGAAAACTCTACGAATATCAGCCGAAAGTGATTAAAGACAATAAGCAAATGCGCGAACTGATTGAAATGTGTTTCGATCCGAATTCTCCCGCAAACGCAAAATTGAAAGAAACATTGCTGAAAATGATGGAGGAACAAAACAAATGAAAGCCGTCATATACGCTCGTTATTCATCTGACAACCAAAGAGAAGAAAGCATCAAGGGACAACTCCGCGAATGTATGGAGTATGCGGACTATAACGATATAACCGTCGTTGATACTTATATCGACCGCGCCCTATCCGCAAAGACGGATAATCGCCCTGCGTTCCAACAAATGATAAAAGACAGCAGTCGGCACCTCTTTGATTTAGTCATTGTATGGAAGCTGGACCGCTTTGCCCGCAACCGTTACGATTCGGCGCATTATAAAGCCATTCTGAAGAAGAACGGCGTGAAAGTTATATCCGCAAAAGAAACGATTGCCGAAGGTTCGGAAGGAATTTTGCTTGAATCCGTACTCGAAGGTATGGCGGAATAATACTCCGCCGACCTGTCGGAAAAGGTAAAACGCGGAATGACCGAAAACGCATTGAAAGCGAAAGCCAACGGCGGCACGAGAACTTTCGGTTATACGGTAGATAAGGACAGACATTATCAGATAGATCCGCCGGCGGCGCAAATTGTCCGAGAAGTTTTCGAGATGTACGCAGACGGCAAGAAGATGAAAGAAATAAAAGACACCTTGATTGCCCGTGGC
>CAJOMT010000162.1 GCA_905235815.1 uncultured Clostridia bacterium | reverse complement strand
CGGCAACGCTCCCACTGTTTCCACCCTCACCTTTGAGGACGGCGAGTGGGGTTATCCGATAACCGAAGTTACCACTTGGTATATCAAAAAAGCCGAGTAAAATCCGAACCGATTTTTAATAGGCGGCGATTTTCATCGCTACGCTATTTGCAAATGCAAATGCAGCTTATATTGAAAAAACAGGGAGAAACAAAGTATGAAAGAATTTTTCAACAAAGTAAAAACGTGGGTTTTAACCCATAAAGTCGTATCGATCGTTATCGCCGCGGTTTTGGTAGCGGGCATAACGCTCGCCATCGTTCTTCCGCTCACCCTCGGCGGCAAAAAACCTTCCGGGGTCGTATATGAGGTGACCGAAGAGCAATTCTATGCGGCTACACATTTAAACGGAAAAAATTTCACCGTAACTACCAGCGTAGGGGTCGGAGACGGAAAAATTAACGCGAAGATTTATCATCTTGCGGACGATTCGTTTCTTGGCGTTTCGAAAGACAGCGACGGAATATACCTTGCCGCAGTTGTTAAGGACGATGCGGACGAGGAAGCGCCTTACGCATATTACCTTGGCGACGGCATAATTGCTGGCAATAAGACCTATTACAATTGGAAAGCCTCTGAAAGAATGACGAAAGCCGAAGCCCGTGATGAGTTTTGGGTTTCCGAACAGATAAATGGGGTTTTCAGCATTGCGGGCGATTTTGACGATTGGACGTACGTTCCCGATAAAATGGCATATAAAACCAATATCACATTCGACGACTACGGAAACTTTGATTGTTATTTGCAGTTCAAAGACGGCAAGCTCGCCTCTTTTGAAATCCACGAATTTGAGTTTTTGTTCGGCGACTACGACAAGACGGTATTCCCCACCGAGTACAAACTGAACGAATTTATCGCCGCGAACACGAAAGACGTAAGCAAAGAAGATTTCTACGCTACTGCAAAGAATTTTTACAACGCGATGACCTTTATCACGGCAGTGGGCGGCAACGTCTGTATCAAAGCCGAATATTATCATTACAGCGGCCGCAACCTTGAAGACAGTCCTTTCGAAACCATTGAAAACAATGCGACCATAGTTAAACTCGGAAATAAAAATTATATAGAATTCGTCGAATTTCTCGAACGCAATTGGAGCATATACAAATATGATTATCTGTACGACTATACGGAAAGGACACTCTACATAAAGAACGGCGAAGAAAAATACGAGAAGGATACGAGCAAGAAGTTCGGAGAAGACGCAGGCAAAGCCTACGCTTCGGCGATGAAAGTACTGAAAGAAATCGTTGACGGCGGCGCGACGAGCATAACCGATTATAAATTCGAAGACGGAAAAGTCACCGCAAAGGTTGGCGGTATCGAGATCAGCGCGTCCGTATCCCCAGACGGTTTTAACGATTACGCGCTCAGCCTTACCGACATCGAAATTGCCTTAGACGAAGACGATGATCATCTGATACTGACAATAGAAGGTATAGAATTATATCCTGCCGAATTGGCGGAATATATAGAAGAGGAGCACGAAATCGAGTTCGCATAAAGCGATTCCCGAAAACTCCGCAGTATAATACTTCCGTGAAAGTCAAATCAACTTTAGCAAAGCTGAAATTTTTTGCCCTTGTAAAGCGATATGTTTTGCAAGGGCAAATATAATATTCCGTCGAAGAAACATAAAATGAGATAACGATTATGAAATGAACCCCAAAAGTTACACACTTTTGGGGTTCATTTCAATACGGCAACCGCTAAAATTATATAAAAATTTTCAGTTTGCTTTTACTCCGTTAGGGGTAAAGATGTAAAGGTCTCTGTCGAGTTCGCAGAGATTGCCGTTTATGGCGTAAATGGCGCCGGAGAGCAAGTCGACGACTCTTTGCGCCGTTCTTTCGCTTACGCCGTCCAATCTGACGATTGCCGGTTTCCCCTCGACAAGTAAGTCTATTATTTCCGCAACTTCGTCGTAAGATTTAGGAGAAAACTCGGCTATAGTGCTTTTATTTATAGGTTTTGGCTTGGCGGAACGTTCGCTTTGAACGCTTTCCGTCTGCTTTTGTTTTTTATTATTTTCTTTTTCGGTCATAAATTTGAAAAAAGACATAATTACCTCCTTTCTCCGAATATCGCTCTGCCGAGCCTTACCATATTCGCCCCGTTTTGTATCGTAATTTTATAATCGCTTGATATGCCGACGGATAAATACTCGATATTTTCATCCGTTTTCCTAAG
>CAJOMT010000161.1:1344-3596 GCA_905235815.1 uncultured Clostridia bacterium | reverse complement strand
GGTAAAATGTTTATAGCAGTTCATATATCTCTCCTTGGTATTTTTTCGTGGTTGAAATTATTTTACCATAGATTTATATGAACTGTCTATTTTTTTCCCAAGGTGTTGCACTTGAAAGTATAATTCACCGAACGGACTAAAAAATGCGCTTTTTTAGAGCGCATTTTTTATTTAATGTTTTTCAGTATTTGAAGTAAAGCGGCTTTGTTTTCTGCCGATAAATTTTTTACTCTGCGAATGAGTTCGTCATCGTCATTTTCTTCCTTGAAAAATTCGGATAGCGTAACGCCGAACGCATTGCATATTGCCCTTAAAGTGGAAATTTTCGGCTCCGCATGCCTTGCATATAAATTGTTTACGGTTGATTGGGTTAATTCCGCTTCCATAGCCAAATAATTTATCGACCAGCCTCTTTCCTTTCGCATTGCGTCTATTTTTTCTAAAACGTCCATATTAAAGTTTACCTCTTTTGACATAATTATATAACTATAATGAGTTAAAACAATAACTCAATATAGTTGACAACATAACTCAAATAGGTTAAAATGTAATATGGAGGGTATTATGAAAAATAACAAAAGATTTTATTTAATTGTTTTAATGGTTGTTACGTTATTGTCGTTATCGCTTGCCGCTTGCAGCATAGGCGATTTGCAAGGCGTAACCGATAACGGCGGTTTAACGCAACTTTCCGCACCTTCGGGGTTAAGGGTAGAAGGTGGATCGCTTATGTGGAATCCGGTCGAATACGCATCGAAATATACGGTAAACATCGACGGCAGAGAATATTACAGCGACGATTACGCTTATGCTCTGAGCGGTTTAAGAGACGGAGATCACACGTTTAAAGTTCTCGCCAACGGTGACGGAATAGTATATAAAACTTCGGCGTATTCGGAGAGTATAACGGTAACGCTTACGGACGGCGCCAATACGACCAGTGGTTATTACGGGCAGTTCGACGAACTCACTAAAAAGGAATCTTTTTTGGGCTATGGTTTCGACGTTATTAATTCGTCCATATTCAGCGATAAATACGTGCTTACGAGTTTCCCTATATTCAATACCGATGAACTTATGAAACAAAGGCTTTTGAGAGTGGATTCCAAGCAGTCTTACGTGGAAGAAATTCAGAGTAGCGAAATGGATAATTTTATGTCGCAATGGAACGCAAATGCCAATGTGGACGTCGGTTGGGGCGGCAAGAGAATGGGCGGTAGCGTTCAAGTCAAAGCGGCGTATTCGGGCGGTCTATCTAACGCCAAATCTGAATATTTTCATTCCATTTCGATTACAAACCAAAAGTTCTATATAGTAATGCAATCGGATATGAATACATACAGAAACATTTTATCCGATAGTTTTATTTCGGATTTATATTCGGATATGGAGCCGGCTGAACTCTTTAAGCGCTATGGCACACATTTTATAACGAGTGCGGTAATGGGTGGTAAGATAATTTCTAACTATCTATATACGAGCGAAAATGAAGCGAAGTTTCACGATGTGGTTTCGGCTGTATCAGTAGAAGTCAGGAAGTTTAAAACGCAGGTTGACGTTGACGTTTCCGGCGGATATAGAAAACTTGCTCAAGAGCAAAATATCTATATCAAAAATACTCTTGAAGTTATCGGCGGCGGCGACTACGGAATGTTGTCGGATGCGGATATCCCCGCAAATTATGCGGAATGGGAAAAATCGCTCGATAACCACGCCTCGCTTATGGGTATTAAGGACAGTTCTTCACTCATACCCATATGGGAGCTGATAGATTCTGCAAATGATACACGGATTTATGATTGGGATTACGACGGTGACGGGGTTTACGACCATGGTAGCCGCAGTCAGCAACTTCAAGCGTATTTTATGAAATATGGAGTAGATAGTTATAACGACTTAATGGTGAGTTCAGGACTTCCCGAACTCATTACACCCGAATCAATAGAGAATGTCAGAATAAACGGCAGAGAAGAAGTAAACGGCGAATACGAAGTATACGCAGGTGCAGGCAATGATATAGCGTTTACTGTATTTCCGCCGAACGCAACGGGCTATACCAAGACCGCAAGTATCAGCGGCGCAACAGAATACGCCTCGATAGATAATAAGAATGGTTTAAGCCTTGAAATAAGCGCAGATTGCCCACATAACACTGTACTTCAACTCGTGCTGTCTGCCGGCAGTATACGAAAGATAGTAAACGTTAGGGTAGTAAAGCGTTACACGGTAACGTTTGAATCTAACGGCGGCGA
>CAJOMT010000161.1:0-1309 GCA_905235815.1 uncultured Clostridia bacterium | reverse complement strand
AGCCGGTCGCTCCTAAAAGAGATGGCTATATATTTGCCGGTTGGTATAAGGAATATAATTTTTCGGCTGAAAGTAAATATGATTTCGGCGCCGATGCGGTTATCGGTAATTTAACCTTATACGCCAAATGGGAAAAATATTATCCGCTCATAACTTATATTCACAATATAAAATATAGCGGAGAAACGACGGAGAGGATAGAGTATAATTCTCAACTCGCTTTGCCCGTTTTACAGTCTTATGGATATAATTTTATAGGGTATTATTCAGATCCCGATATGCTCATAAAATTCGATTCAAATAGTAAAATAACTATTGATACGGTAGTTTACGTAAAGTGGAACCCTGTCAAATTTACGGTCAAATTCATTTCTAACTGCGATATTGCCGTAAGCGATCAATACGTGGAATACTTAGGTCACGTCGAAAGACCGAGTCAGCCGACTAAAGCGGGTGCAGAATTTGGCGGTTGGTTTATCGATTCCGATTGCTTAAAGCAATTTGATTTTGCAAGTGACGTTGTAACCGAAAATATAACACTATATGCCAAGTGGACAGATAATCTTATTGAGATCGTGTTTGATACAGTTGGCGGTAGCTCTGTTGATAACAGATTGATAACATATGGAACTTCTTTAGGCGTTAATATGCCTACCACGGAAAAGCGCGGTTATGAGTTTGTCGGTTGGTATAAAGAAAATACTTATGTAAACCGTGTTTATTCGACCACACCTTTCAATGACAATGCCACGCTTTACGCAAAATGGCAGGCGAATACCTATACTGTAAAGTTTAACGCCAACGGCGGCAGCGTTTCACCGGTAAGCAAAACCGTAACGTTCGGGGCGTCATACGGTTCTTTACCCACGCCGTCTAAAACAGTTACCGGTTATAGTGTAACGTTTGAAGGCTGGTTTACTGAGTTATCGGGTGGAACTAAAGTAACGGCAACAACAATTATTGACAAGAATCAAGATCATACTTTATATGCGCATTGGTCTCAGACGGCTACTTATACGAGATTGGAGTCGGGTTGGGGGAAATATATCTATTTTGGAAGTTATCCGCAGACGGACGTTACGAGCAGTTTAGGCACGACGCTCACTCCGCTTGCCGGCACGCTGCCGACAAACGGCAACAATAGAAATTGGACAAGTTATAAATACTATAAGGGCAATGGAAATGTAGGCTCGCAAAGCAACGCCGAGGACTTTATGTGGTATATAGATATAACTTATAGCGGAGATAGGTATAGGGGCGTGTACTTTACGAGTTACAGACCGTCTTGGACAAGTGACAGCAGTTCGAC
>CAJOMT010000160.1 GCA_905235815.1 uncultured Clostridia bacterium | reverse complement strand
ATAAAAATAATTAATTTGCTTTTCTATTAAATCTTCTTTAGATTCAAAATGTATATAAAAGGCTCCTTTCGATACACCTGCTGCCTTTGTTATTTCAGATATTGATACATTATCAAATCCTTTTTCATTAATTAGCTCTAAAGCAACTTCTATTATCCTTTTTTTATTCTCATTTGATTTTGTAATTCTTGTTTCGTTATTATATTTCATGCTTATATTATATCAGTTGATTGACCATAAGTCAATTAATATGAATAAAAATCCACCAAAGCAATGAGGATGCCTTAGTGGATTATACTGGACACTTTTATTAAATTCGGAAAAACTGCTCAGTTTATAAACTTATTTCTTTTCCATTATTGAAAATGAATGTAATACTTCCATCTTGGTTTACTATTGCTTTTTCAATTAGGTAACACCAAATATCAATGTCAAATTCTTCTAGTAAATTAGGCTTTGAGTCTAGTTCAGCTATAAATGCTTTCATGTAGTCAACTCGAAGTCTTTTCTTATCTAATTCAGCTTTTGCTTTATCTATTGATTATTTTAAATCAATAAAAAAATAGGCAATTCTATTGATAACGGGACTTGAACCCTACCAAAATTGCCTAAAAATAAAGAAAAAGTGCTAATTTGAGCATAAAATCTCATATTAGCACAGTTGTTCTAATATGGTGGAAAGCCCGCGAAGTATGGTGAATACTTTTATGGTCTTTTGACATGATTGTATAATATAACTATGCATAATGTATCTTTATATAACTATCAACATAATAGCGGTGCGATTTGAGTTTATGAAAGTTTGTCGAGATGGTAAAAAATGTGAACTTTTTTTCATAAAATTCGTTGACAAACATAAATATGCTATGTAAAATATGATTAGTCTCGTATAACTGTTGGGCATTGGTTATAGGGATTAATTCGGCAGAAAAGCAAAGTCCGCTTTTTTTATCGGGACAAGTTAGCCTTGGCTAACCATTTGAATCGTATGTGAACAGGGCAAAACATTCAGATGCGGGCGACCGATGAAATTTGCGTAAACTTATAAGTATAAGTTAGTCTCGGCTAACTTCTGCCGAAATATGGTATGAGGACTTTATGGTAAAAAGATTTTTCAAGAACAATCTTGCAGTTATCTTACTTGTCTTGGCGATAGCACTTTGCGCTGTTTCTCCTTTAATAAACGCAAAGGTCGACGAAGTTCTCACCGCATACGCGGCAGGCGAGGGAGAGACTATGCACGGCGAAAGCGGTGTTGACTATTTTAGGGAATACCGCATTTACGAGCAACTTGTCAACAAAGACGGCAAGAATCCGGTCTCTTTCTCTGACGTCGCTACACAAATAAAAAACGTATATACGGAAGCGGCATATCAATACAAAAAAGACACCTCCAAAACCGATCTCTTCCGCCGCGCGCTCTACTATTGGTATGAGACATCGGGCTTTTCTGAAGCAATAGTGGCAAACGTTTCCGAGAGTGCGGAGACGGAAGTGAGAGAAGCGATTTCATATCTCTACACAAATGCGTCAAACGGCACTCTTGAATCTGACAATATGGACGCGAAAATCGAGTTTATCAATTCAAAACTCAAAGAATATGCAGAAACTCTTGACGCCGCGGGCGTGAAGACTGTCACCTTCCACAAGGAAGCGGAACTTGACGCAGCATATTACCTTTCTTACAACGCATACAAAAAAGCCGCTGACAAGGCGGGAGTTACGCTCATCACCTACACGGAAGTGGCAAAACAAATCGGAAATCTTTTGGACGAAGGTTTGAGACGCTATGAAGCGGGAGAGGGAGACTATTATGTCTGTTTCTCAAACTGCTACGGCTATTGGTATGAAACGTCCGGTTTTGAAAGAAAGACAATGGCATACATCTCAGGCTCTCGCGTGACTGCCGTTGAACTTCAATTTGCAAAAGTCAAAGAAGTGACGGGCAACGGAAATGGCACAACAAACTCCGTTGAAACGATAAAGGCACAGACGGACGCGCTCAAAGAGATGCTTAACGTCGACGGTGACAAACTCGACGATATCCTCGGGTATAAGTCGGGTAGCAGCGGAAACAAATCGCTCTGCGTGGTCACGTTCCTCGGTTGCTTTACAATCCTCATTCGCGAAGGCTTGGAAGCAATCCTTATCGTCGGCGCGATAGTCGCATACCTTGTCAAGGCAGGCGAAAAGAAGAAAGCCAAATACGCATACCTCGGCGCAGGGCTCGGCGTGTTGGCAAGCGTTATCGTCGCGGTCAT
>CAJOMT010000159.1 GCA_905235815.1 uncultured Clostridia bacterium | reverse complement strand
GTTTCTTTTTGCTATAATCTAATCCGAGAGGAAAAATATGAGAAAATCGAAAAACAACGTAATCAGGACTGCAGTAGCGGTCATTGCAGACTTTTTATCCGTGTCCGTAGCTATGATTATTGCAATGCTTTTAACCGTAGACAAGTCTACAATAGCCGACGAATACATTTTTTGGGTAATCGGAAATTTTGCCGTCTTGGTATTTTTGTTCGCCATACTCGGTCTGTATTCAATCGTCTATTCATCAATAGGTTTAGGCGACATTACGAAAATCGGAATAACTGCGGCTTTTATGTTCGCTTCAAATATTCTATGCGTTATTTTACTCGGAAACCGTTCTATGACCGATATAAGAACAATTTTGATATATTCTTTGCTCTTATTTGATTTCACGACTGTAGCGAGATTGTATAAAAGACTGTTCAACGTCATTAAATACTACTTTTTCGATAAGAAAAGGAAACCCATAAACGTAATAATCGTAGGCGCAGGCTCGGCGGCTTGTGCGCTTTTAAGAGAAATGGAAAACTCCGATAAAATTTCTTATAACCCCGTATGCCTTTTAGACGACGATCCCGAAAAACAAGGAAAATTCATAATGGGCGTAAAAGTTGTCGGGACGACTGCAGAAATAGAGGCGGCAGCCGAAAAGTATAACGCAGAAGAAATTTTCGTCGCAATGCCGTCGGTCGAGAAAAAGCGTGTGGGCGAAATATTGACTCTCGCAAACAAGACCAAGTGTCAAATTAAAACTATCCCCGGAACCTATCAGATATTAAACGGCAAAGTTTCAGTTTCCAGCCTCAAAAAAGTCGAAATTCAAGACCTTCTCGGCAGAGAACAAGTGTCCGTCAATCTGGACGAAATTATGGGCTATATCGAAAACAAGGTCGTTTTGGTTACCGGCGGGGGCGGCTCTATCGGCAGCGAACTCTGTCGGCAAATCGCTTCGCACCGTCCGAGACAACTGATAATTTTGGATATCTACGAAAACAACGCCTACTATATAGAGCAAGAACTCAAAACGAAATTCCCGTCTTTGAATTTACTTGTCCTTATCGCAAGCGTTCGCGACAGCAAGAAAATGCACGACGTCTTTGATAAATACCGTCCGCAAATAGTGTTCCACGCCGCAGCGCATAAACACGTTCCGCTTATGGAGACAAGCCCCAACGAGGCAGTCAAAAACAACGTGTTCGGAACCTTGAAAGTAGCCAAATGCGCAGATGAGTTTAAAGCCGAAACTTTCGTACTTATATCCACCGATAAGGCGGTAAACCCCACGAACGTGATGGGCGCAACTAAAAGAATTTGCGAAATGATCATTCAGACGATAGGCAAAAATTCCGAACATACTAAATTCGTGGCGGTAAGATTCGGAAACGTACTCGGCTCTAACGGCTCGGTTATCCCTCTGTTCAAACAGCAGATAGAGGCGGGCGGCCCCGTAACGGTTACGCATAAGGACATAACGAGATATTTTATGACTATTCCGGAGGCTGTTTCCCTCGTTTTACAGGCAGGGGCCTACGCTCAAAAAGGACAGATATTCGTACTGAATATGGGCGAGCCGGTAAAAATATACGACCTCGCATATAACCTTATTAAGCTTTCGGGACTTGAACCAAACGTCGATATAGACATAGTTTGCACGAGACTGAGGCCCGGCGAAAAACTCTACGAAGAACGCCTTATGGACGAGGAAGGGTTACAGACCACGCCGAACGGGCTTATAAATATTGCAAAGCCTTTGGACTTCGACGAGGCGGCGCTCTGGAAAGATCTCGACGAACTATACGTCAAAGCGTATGCGGAAACGGACGATATGAAAGAACTCGTCCATAAACTCGTTCCGACCTACAAAATAGACAAAGGAAACGCTTAATAGAAATTGCTGACAAATCAATTTTAAATAAAATGAAACACAAAAGTAAAAAGGCTGTCGCCAAGTTAAGATATCAACTTGCGACAGCCTTGTCCATATTTGAAGTAAAAAATTTATTATATAGCGTTACCATAAATAATTTATTTTGGTAATTTAAAAGGGGTACTAAGATAGTGACTTAATACCCCTCTTGTTTTAAGTTGTCGCCTTATAAAATCGTTCGGCGAGTAGATTTTGTATGAATCCGCATTGTCTTCATAATTTTACTTTTTAATTTTTGTTTATAATACAAGCGAAAAAACTTGCTTGCAAGGGTTTTCGAGCGAAGTATTTCAACAGAAACGGCGATTTGCAAGGCAAAACGCAACGCAAGCGCAGTTTGCGGCAAAATTTTTAATTTTGCACGTTTCAATGTTATAATAAAATTATTTTGACTGAG
>CAJOMT010000158.1 GCA_905235815.1 uncultured Clostridia bacterium | reverse complement strand
CAATAACGTTTTTCGTAGCCGGACTTATCGATCTTATCGTATCTTTAATTTTAAACTCGTTCGCGAGCAATCCGGGCGACATTGAAGCCGCCTACGAAGTCATAGAACAATCGCCAACTGTTATAGACGCGCTTCTAAGCAGCGAAGTCGGCGGCAGTTCGATGCTGATAATAATTTCGCCGATAGTACTTTTGTTCTCATATACACGCAAACATAAAAACCCGATGATAGACGTTATAATTGTCGGCGTCGCACTTTCGCTGCTGATTTTAACCTACATGGAAGCGATATACAATATGGTTTTTTATTTCTCCGAAAAATTCTACGTTTCCCCTGTTACCTGACCGCAAAATCGTTTATAAAAAACAAGAAAATGCCGCGCTTTCCGACTCTAGACTCAAAAATACGGGCAAAATTTAGCAACTACCCTCGGCTACCAGCTTAGAACAGTAGCTAAAATATAAGGCAAACGTATAATATCAGGAATTGATCTTTTTCAGATAACGATACAACAGTATGTACGCCATTGCAATCAAAATGCAGACGCTTATTAGTTGCGAAGTGGAAAAGCCTAAAAATACACCTCTTTCAATATCCCCTCTGAAAAATTCGAGAACGAACCTTATCACCGCATACGAAATTACGTATACTGTCGTGCATAATCCCTTTTTTGGACTTTTATAAAAAAGCAGACATAAAACGAGGTATAAAACAAGAAGCGCAGCCGATTCAATAAGCTGTATTGCGAGCAAAGGCGTTTCTAACGGAGTGTTGACGTCGACCGTGTTTGTATAAACGACTGAGGGAAACCCACTGTAAGTTATACCGTAGCAACAACCAGAAATAAAGCAACCGACCCTGCCTACCGCGTGTCCAAGCGGAACACTGACTGCAAACACGTCGGCAAAATCGATGAAAGGCAGTTTAAATATTTTACAATAAAGCAGCAAACCTAAAGTTCCGCCCAATAAACCGCCGTAAAAAACGAAACCGTTTTTTATAATTTCGATAAACGGTATTTTGTACTCAATAATGTAATTCATAGTGGTCAATATAGACAACAGTTTTGCGCCTATAATTCCCATTATGCCAGCAAACACCGAAGCGCAAAGGATGTCGAAACGATCGATATTTCTCTTTTTCGCGCGAAAAAGAGCACTCAAACCTCCGATTACCAACCCTCCGGCAAACAGAATACCATAGTAAGGTATAGATTTTCCTAAAATATTTAAATAAGGGGTCATATTATAATTCTCACAAAAATTAATTTATATTACTTGCATAGCAAAAAAGAACACCGCTTGAGATGTTCTTTTTTGTTGTAGAGATAATTTGCCGTTAAAGCAGAGCACCCGCTGCTGATGTAACACACAAAACGCAAATACCGCAAGTAAAGAAGTCGATTGCCGTGAACACGGTCGCAATAATACCGATAACCAAACCTGCAGTCGCTACTCCGCTTTTTTGTTTTTTACCTGCAACAACAGACAAAACAAGTCCAATGATTGCAATCGGAAGACCAATGATCGAGAGAATCGGGAAAACAAAAGAACCGATTAATGAGCTTATTACAGCAACTATGCCTAAAATTAAACCAGCGACAGCCATGATTTACCTCCTTTGCCCGAAATCGAATCCCGAACGTAATTATCCAAAATGAAATATTTTGTCAAAAAATAATTCATTTTGGATTATTTTAACATATTATAAAACAAATGTCAATTCATTTTGAGTAAAAATATAATTTTTTTTTCATTTTGAGTAATATTATTTAAGAGGGATATAAATGTTCAGATTAAAAGAGTTGAGGAAGGAAAACGGGCTTAAAAGAAGCGAATTTGCAAAAGCGTTAAATATTCCTGCCACCACGATAGCTAATTATGAAAACGAGACGCGAGAGGCGTCTTACGAAACGTTGATAGTTTTTTCGGAATTTTTTAACGTATCAATAGATTATCTTTTAGGAAAAACGTCGGATTATGTCGCCGCAAAGCCGAATATTACCAGCGACAAACTGTTGACTCAAAACGAAAAAGAGTTGTTGAGAGAATTCAGGACTTGTTCTTCTACAGGAAAAAACAGGATAATGGAATACGCAAAATTATGGAGTAAGTCAGAAAACATATAATAAACTCATTTTTTAAGATGATGAAAATGAAAAATATACGCCACAGGTTAAAACCTGTGGCGTATATTTTATGGGGTTTTCCCTTATTTACTACTATATAAAACGCTTGCAAGCCGTTTTCCCGCTTTTTATCTTACTCCTATCCTCGTCGCTTTTGCCTCTCCCGAAAGCAAGTCTTTTATGGAATATCTTGCGGACGCGATTATTACGCGCGTACCGATTTTG
>CAJOMT010000157.1 GCA_905235815.1 uncultured Clostridia bacterium | reverse complement strand
TTGGTGGCGTGATCGCCGACCTTGCGGTAGGTAAGATATTCGCCGTATACTTTATCGCCGTTTCCGTCTATCAGCTCTTTGCCGGTATTCCTGCCGCTGAAATCCTTTTGGGGATAACTCTTGAGCCCGTTTGGAAGAGTGATAAAGTCCAGATCCCTCGCCGCGTTTTTAAGGGAAGAAACTCCACGCCCCTTCCCTTGTTTTAAAATCATAAAAAATGGAAAAGAAGAATTATATTCATTTATTCCTAAATTTATGTTTTAAGATAATTATAGTTCATACTTATAATTGTGGCCTTTTATCATGCTCAACAGAGTACCGTGATCGGGAGATTCGTTACTTATCTCTATCACCTTTTTATAATAAATTAAAACCACGCTTAGTCTTTTTTCGTTTAAATCGAAAAAGAAACCTTCTTTTCTGCATTTTGCTCTTTCTCTATCAATAGTTAAATATTTGTCGGCAAAATATAATTGATATACGTACCTATTCATTCCCGCTCGCTGTAGCGGAACAAGATAATCTGCTGTTATATAAACATTGTCCCAGCTATAAAAGATGCCTTTATGTTTCACTCCTTGATTGTTTAACTCTATATAGTTTAAGAATTTAAGCCGAATTAAAAAATAGACCAGCAAAGCAAACATTATAGAGAAAGCAAAAAAGTACAACATTTCTATTTTTAGAAATACAAAAAAAGCAAGAATCATGCATAATATGCTTTCTGTAGCTATAACGGCAACAACCATCCTTCCTCCACGGATTGAATAAATTTTCATTATCTTGAACCAAAAATAATATTATTAATCGTATCGGCAACGAAACTATATCCCGCAAAGATAAAGCCCGAAACAGTGTTTGAAATTATATTAACTATTAATTCTTTTTCCCCGGAAATAATTGTTCTAGCTAATAAATTGCCTCCAGCAGCCAAAATACCCGCAACGGCTCCATTAATAGCTGCTCTTGCAACTGATGAACCATCTGGCTTTATCCCATTTATTCTGTCGGTAATCAATGTCATACCAGAAGCGGCTAAAGCTCCTGCGACCGGATTAAATCCACCTGCAACTCCTATAATCAGTCCATTAAGTGCTCCCATTGCAATATTTTCGCCTCGGGAATAGGCACTTAAGGCACCAAAACAGGCCCCTAATACTCCACAAATTACAACTCCGGCTAATACTGAAGCTCCACCAAAAGTAACTACACTAACAACTACACTTGCCGCAATTAGAGTAGCACCTACAATAATATCCCAATTTTCACTTATAAAAGCACCTACTTCTAATCCTACACTACAAATGGAATTCCAAACTGTTTTAGTAGCTTGAGTTAATCCATTCCATAATTCCCCAATCCAATTCGTGCCTGTCGGATCGACGTTCATCACGGGGTTGTTGTTGCAATAGGCGTAGAGGTTTAAGCCGTTTATTGTTTCAGGTGCAAGATATGAATAATCGTCTTGGGAGATAAACCTGCCTGTTTCCGGGTCGTAGTAGCGGGTCTGCAGATAGTACAGCCCGAAGTCCGCGTCGTAATAATACCCGCGGTATCTGATCGGATTGACGTTACCTATAAACGTTGAACTCGTGTTCTGCGTTCCGTCGGGGTTGAGCACCTTATGGTTACCCCATGCGTCGTAGACATACTGCGCTTCTAACGTGCCGTTAACCGAATAGATATGCGTTACGTCACCCTGAACGTTCTTGCGGAAGTAGTACTGCGAGCTGCCGCGGGTTATGCCGCAAATTCCGCTCTCATCGTAAATAAAGTCTATTACGTCCGGGCCGTTGATCTGGCGAATTAAATTGCCGTCGCCACCATATAAGAATACGGTACTGCCGCGTGCCAATCTGCGCCCCGAGCCGTCGTAAAAGATCTGCGTATTTCCGAAATACGTAAGCCGATCTTTTGCAAACGCTAAGTTAATGCCTTTATAAACAGTCGGCTGGCCGTATTGGTCATAGCTTACGGACTGATCGCCGAAGTTTACGAGCTTATCCCCATCGTAGGCGTATTCTTTTTCTTCGACAAACGAGGAGATCTCGTCCGTCGCGGCGAGAGTGAAAGCGCGGGTCCTCTTGGATAGTATATTACCACAGTTATCGTAAGAAATCAAGCAGGTTTTGTTTAATTTTTTGTTGTCTTCGCGAATAAGGCGGCTGAGGGTGTCGTAAAAGTATCTTGCGGTGAGCAATCCGTTTTCCCTTATCTCGGTTATATTGCCCATGCTGTCGTACTTATACTTAAGGTTATCCTTTATAACCGTTCCGTTTGCGTAGTATATGCTTTGGTGGCGTGATCGCCGACCTTGCGGTAGGTAAGATATTCGCCGTATACTTTATCGCCGTTTCCGTCTATCAGCTCTTTGCCGGTATTCCTGCCGCTGTAATCTTTCTGAGGATAACTCTTGAGTCCGTTTGGAAGAGTGATAAAGTCAAGATCCCTCGCCGCGTTTCCCTTATAACTATATGAGTAATTATATCCGGGAGTTTCAAAAGCTATGGTCTTTTGAGTAATATCTCCTAAAGTACTATATAAGTAAGATTCGCTAAGTACCGTATTATTGTTGATTTTAGTTGTTACAGACGACAATCTCTTTATCGAGTTATAAGCGTATTCCTTTTCGGTGCCTGCGATAGCGTCCATCTCTTTATTTATAGATTTATCCGCGTTGTACGTGTAATACAAGGCAAAGTTCTCGCCGTGCTGCACAGAGAGCAATCTGCCGTCTTCCGCGACGTCTACGCGTTTGATCCATCCGTTTTTCTCGACCTCTGTGCTTTTTACTCCGGAATATATCTCCGAGTTCGGAAGCTCGATGGTAACGTCGTCAACTAACTCCAGCATGAAGTCGGAGTAGGT
>CAJOMT010000156.1 GCA_905235815.1 uncultured Clostridia bacterium | reverse complement strand
TTACCTGCCTTGCTTTTTTGTATGAGTTGAACCGAACGACCTTAGGTCGTGGAACGAAAATTCGAGCGAATTCTTTAAAAACACGCAAACTCGTCTTAGTAAAACGATTCGGAAAAATCGTTGACAATGCGTCGTCAACATTTTTATTTTAAAAAAACAGATAAAGGTATTGACAAAAATACGATTTCGGATTATAGTAAAAATACGAAATCGGATTATTGAGGAGGGTAAATCATGAACAGCGGGGAATATTTTTATGACCTTGGAAAGTTGATTTATCAAATAGATAATGCATACGAAGACTACGGAAAGAAAACAAGCTTAAACTCTCCCAATCTGTTATGGATTCTCTACGCATTAAACGACGGGAAGATGCATACCCAAAAATCTGTTTGCGACGATTGGCAGATACCAAGATCGACGACGAATACTATAATCAAGGAATTGGAAGAAAAAAAATTAGTAACGCTATCACATTTAAACGGCACCAGAAGAGAAATGATAGTGGGGTTGACTGAAGAAGGCAAGAAGTTTGCAGACGGGGCACTTACGAAACTTTACGAGAAAGAAAAACAGATATATGAAAAGATGAAGAATCCGGAAAAATTTCTCGAAGAATTAAGAAATTTTGTCGATCTTTTATCAATATTATCGGAGGAGTAAATGAAAAGAATATCAGCGTTTTTGATTATATTGACTTTTATGTTTATGTTTTGCGGTTGCGGAGCACAGGAAACGTTAAACAGTGAAAATCAATATCAAAGCGATAGGACGGATAGTGCAAATACTCAGGAGAATGAAGAAATGAAAATAAATATTTTAATAAACGGGCTGTCATTATCCGCTTCGTTGGAAAATAACGAAACGGGAAAATCATTTTATAAGATAATAGGCGAAGGTATCACTTTAGAACTCGCGGAATACGGTGGTTTTGAAAAAGTCGGGTCATTAGGTAAACAACTGCCAAGGGACGATAAAAGAATTACGACTAAGGCGGGAGATCTGATACTTTATCAAGGTAGTGAATTTTCCATTATGTATGGATCCAACACGTGGTCTTATACAAAGATCGGAGCAATCGATGACGTAGATAAAATAAATCTGAAAACCGTTTTAGGAAATGGCGACGTGATAATAAATATAACAAAATAAACAAGGAGAAATAAAAAATGAAAAACGTAATAATCGTATCAACGAGCATAAGGAACGGAAGCAACAGTGAAATATTGGCTCACGAATTTGAAAAAGGGGCGATTGAAGCCGGCAATACGGTTGACTTTTTAACGTTAAAAGGAAAAAGATTAGAATTTTGCAGGGGTTGTTTAGCTTGTCAAAAGACCGGAAGATGCGTCATAAGAGACGATATGGACGATATGATAGAAAGATTCAGAAAAGCGGACGTCATTTGTTTTGCGACTCCCGTTTATTATTACGAAATGTCCGGGCAATTAAAAACTTTGTTAGATAGGCTAAATCCATTATTTGGGACCGAGCATCGTTTCAAAGAAATCTATCTCATCGCAACTTGTTACGATGAAAACAGGGCAGCGTTAGATAGAGCGATCAATGGGCTGGGAGGATGGATCGAATGCTTTGACGGAGTTTCATTGAAAGGCGTCATATACGGGAACGGACTTAATAATCCCAATCAGGCAAAGGCAAGCGAAAGTATATTAAAGGAAACGTATATTATCGGTAAAAATATCTGAAAAGGAGCTAAATCAAATGAAAGAAATAATTTTAAGTAACGGAGTAAAAATTCCGCAAATAGGATTAGGAACGTGGTTTATCGATGATGATAAAGTTGCAAACGCAATAATCGAAGCGGTTAAACTCGGATATAGACACGTCGATACCGCACAAGCATACGGCAATGAAAGAGGCGTAGGCGAAGGAATCAGAAAGTGCGGGGTAGATAGAAAAGAATTATTCATCACCACTAAAATTGAAGCGGAATTAAAGGATTATAAAAGTGCTTACGATTCAGTCATAAAATCTTCAGAAGTGATGGGATTAGATTATTTAGACTTAGTCATAATACACGCTCCTCAACCATGGATGGAATTCAGAGGGAAGAATAGATTTTTCAAGGAGAACATAGAAGTTTGGAAAGCTTTAGAAGATTTATATGATAAAGGCTTAGTCAGGGCGATAGGATTATCGAACTTTCTTATCGACGATATGGAAAATATCCTGACCCATTGTCGCGTCAAGCCGATGGTTAATCAATTTTTGGTGCATATCAGGAACACGCCTTTTGAAGTTATAGATTTTTGTCAAAAAAATGAAATTGCGGTCGAGGCTTATTCGCCGATCGGACATGGAGAGATATTAAAAGATACTGAAATAAAGAAGATTGCGGATAAATACGGAGTATCCGTTTCAGCGTTATGTATTAAGTATTGTTTGGAATTAGGCACGATAGCGCTTCCAAAGCCCTGCACATATGCGGGACAACGTAAACGTTGATTTTGTTTTGTCGAAAGAAGATTTAGATACGCTTAAATCACTTGATAGAATCAAAGACTACGGGAAAAGCGAGATGTTTCCTTGCTATTCAGAAGGCAAATAAAATTCTTTGCAAAAAACGTTGTGGCGTAAGATGAAGAAGAATACGTTGTAACAACAAAGACATCTTGCTTTTTTAAAATTTCAAGCAGGACAGGTACTGCACCTGTCTTGCGTTTTTTGTATAGGTTGAACGCGAAAAAATTAAAAATACTTAAAAATTTATATCAAATATGACAGGCGTATGTCAAATTGACGTGGTAGACACTGTTGGTCATCATCTTGTTTTATGTGTTTTTGAAAAATCATTATAATTGATTGACAAAGGGTAGGAAACCACTATATAATTTAGTAGGAAACTACAAAAACAAATATAATATGGAAACAAATAAAATAGCAATTTTAATCAAAAAAAATATCGTTAGAG
>CAJOMT010000155.1 GCA_905235815.1 uncultured Clostridia bacterium | reverse complement strand
ACGCGATTGAAACCTGCGGTTTAGCAATCGCTATTCCGTCGCAAGATAAACTTGCTCCTTACGAATCTCGTTATCTCCACCAAACTAAAAAGCACGGAAGGAAAGAAAATCTTTTCCGTGCTTTTTCTTTGTGCCATACGGCACAAAGCGTAACATGCGGCGCACGAGTGACGCGATTGAAACCACTATAAACATGAATAAAATTAATTAATTAATAAGCAGTCTTTTTTAAAAAGGGTTTACAGGAACGATGCTCCGTGGTATAATGAAAAAAATATTATTTTCAATAAAACGGAGCAAAACATGAAATTTATTGATGCCGATAATTGGGAAAGAAAAGGTCAATACGATAATTTTATTAAATACGATTTTCCTATTTTTTCAATCGGTACGCGTTTGGATGTGACTGAACCCATTCTGTACAGTAAGAAAACGCGCACTTCATTTTTCACTCTTTTTCTTTACATTTTGGCGGATTGCGCAAACAAGATTGAAGAGTTTAAATATCGAATTGTAGACGATAAAGTTTGCCTATACGATAAGATTGATCCGAGTTTCGTGATATTGAGAGACGATGGTCAGATTGTTACTAGGAGAACAAGTTTTGACGGCGATTTCCAAAGATTTTACCAATTAAATCGCGTTGCAATTGCTGATGCACAAAATAATACAGGCAAAGAGAGCTTCGGGGCGAATACGAACGATTGTTTCTTCGTTTCGAATTTGCCTTGGATAGATTTGGTTTCGTGTATAAATCCGTATAATTTTGCTGACAAATCGCAGTCGAGTATACCGCGCTTTACTTGGGGCAAATACGTCGAGAAGGACGGAAGATACGAAATGGGCTTCGATGTTTCCATGCATCACGCACTTGCAGACGGAGTGCATGTTGCAAAACTTATTTCCAGACTCGAAGAGGCTTTCCACAACATTGAAGAATATTTAAAGGAGCAAGTAAAAGATGAAGGATAGGGTTTTTATTGGTTGGAGCGGTTCCAATAAAGTTGCGATATTGGTCAAAAAAATTCTTGAAGAGCGAAATAATTATGTTTGTTATATAGGCGGCAATGCCGACAATAATTCACATTTTGCATCCGTTGGCGACACCGTATTGCAACAAATAAAGACTTGTAATCAAGCAATAATCATATTCCAGAACAGGGCAGACGGCTCGGTCAGCAATAATTTGTTTTTCGAACTCGGATATGTCCTCTCCTCTTACGGGACGAAAAAGGTTCACTGCGTAAAAAGGGCTGCCGAAAATGTGATTCTTCCGTCGGATTTTGATAATTCTTTCGTTGAGCCGATTGTCGACGATGGGAGCGACCAAGCGTTTGCCGAGGGCATAGTCGAATATTTCAAAGGGCGGCAGAAAATGTCTATCAATGAGAATAAAATGATGCTTATCAATAACCGCTATAGGATCCATGATATGATAATCGCGCATTATTCCGAGTCTGGATCGAAGTGTTCTGACTACGAGTTGGCGCAATATATTCTTTTCTATATGCAGGCGGCACATATGTTCGAAGATATACCGAAGGTTCACGAGGAATTGTTTAAGTTCAAGCAGGCGCATAACTTCGAATTTTCTTCTGAACTTGCGCTGGCAGTGGGAATTGCCCTCAACTTCTTCGAGTTGGTCGAAAATATAAAAGTCGATCCAAAAACTTGCGACGCTTACGTCGATCCGGAGGTCTATTGGAGGTTTTATAACGCTTGCAAACTTAATTCGTCGCAAGTGGAAAAGGATGACGTCGGAATATTCAACGAATGGGCGGATATGTTTATAAACAATCACAGCAATTTCGGCGCTATGTTGCTCGCAAATAATTCTTCGCTTGATAAGTCTTTACGAGAAAATGCATATCAAAAAACCGTAGAGCTCGGATTAAAAACTTTGGAATCGATTGAGGCTTTGGAACGTGTCGCTCCATGTAGAGAAAATCACGATTCCGAAGGGTTTTTGTCGCTAATCAGAGCATACGCTTATAGGAATCTTTTCGTCAGCGAGAAATTTCTCGGTAGGATTGAAGCAGAAGATTGGTTAAAAAAATCACTTTACGAGCGTGAGAAACTAAAAAATAATTTTATGAGCGGCACGATAGATACTAAACTTTATAGCACTTTCTGCATGGAATATTATCTTGCGCTCGTCAATTATTATGATTTTACTACCGAAGAAATTAATTCTTTCGAGTTATATATGCGAAAAAAAGATATCAATGATTTTCTGACAAACCTCAATAACGATATGGGGCGCAATGCGTTCATAACGCAAATAGAAGCTTGGTGCAAAAAAGTTGGATAATTATGTTATAAGCAGGTTTTTAAAAGATGTAGATTTGTTTCATTTCTATTGAAATTATAAACTTAGACAGGTAATTGTTTTTAAAAGGGGGGTTGACTTTTAGCATATTAGTGGTAAAATATTTATATTAGATACA
>CAJOMT010000154.1 GCA_905235815.1 uncultured Clostridia bacterium | reverse complement strand
GTCCAAGGCAAACTTGACGAATTCGTTGCTGCCTTCCATGTCGTGGACTTGCACATAGAGGGTGGTGCTGTTGTTTGTCGCAGTGCCCTTATCCTCACTATAATCGTGAATAGTCGGATCGTAAGTATACAGCACCTTATTCTTTTCGAGTTGCGGGTCCGGAATGGGAATAGCGGATATAAGCGATCTCGTATACGGGTGGAGCGGATAATCAAACAATTCCTCCGCACTCGCTATTTCAACGATATCGCCCTTGTAAATAACGCCGATTCTGTCCGAAATAAAACGAACTATTGATAAATCGTGCGCAATAAAGAGATATGTAGTACCTCTTTCTTCTTGGAACTTTTTGAGTAAGTTCAAGACTTGCGCTCTGATAGATACGTCGAGAGCGGAAATCGGCTCGTCTGCGACGACGAGTTCGGGTTCCATTATCATCGCCCTTGCAAGCCCTATTCTTTGACGTTGACCGCCCGAAAATTCGTGCGGATAACGGGTTAAGTGTTCGGGAAGCAGTCCGACTTCTGTTATCATATTTTCGACTTTATTGACTCTGTCCGCTTCGTTTTCAAACAAATGGAAGTTATAGAGACCTTCCGAAACTATATAGTCTACGGTAGCACGCTCGTTAAGAGATGCGGCGGGATCCTGGAATACCATCTGTATATTACGGATAACTTGTCTGTCGAGAGAATGGGGTATCTTACCGGAAATTCTTACGCCTTTATATAAAATCTCGCCTGCGGCGCAGGGGTTAACCCTTATAACCGCCCTTCCGATAGTGGTTTTACCCGAACCGGATTCGCCGACCAGCGAAAAAGTTTCGCCTTTGTAAATGTCAAACGACGCATTTTTTACCGCTCTTACAGCGTGGTCGCCCTTGCCGAAAGTTATATCTACGTTTTTAACCGACAATAAAACTTCTCTGCCCTCCTCATTTACGGGACAAGCGTCGGGCAACTTGCTTGCGGTCGGCGATAATTTTATATTTTCTTTGGTGTTTTTATTGTTTTTAGACATAATCCTAATCCCTAAATATTAAACGCTTTCATTAGTTTTTCGTGTATATTTTGTATGATTTCAGGTTTTTCCACTTTTGGCGAACGTGGATCTAACAACCACGTTTTCGCATAATGCGTATCCGAAACCTTAAACATAGGCGGCTCTAAAAGAGTGTCTATCTTCATACAATATTGGTTTCTCGGTGCAAACGGGTCGCCCACGATTTTATTGTACAGTGACGGCGGAGTACCCGAAATCGAAAAGAGTTTCGTGTTCTTTTGTGCGAGTTGCGGAAGCGACGACATAAGCGCCCAAGTGTACGGGTGGCGAGGATCGTAGAAAACTTCTTCAACCGTACCGACTTCCACTACTTGCCCCGCATATAGCACGGCAACTCTGTCCGCTATGTTTGCAACGACTCCTAAATCGTGCGTTATAAATACTATGGTATAATTAAACTCTTTCTGTAAATCTTTAATAAGTTTTAATATCTGCGCCTGTATAGTAACGTCTAATGCGGTAGTAGGCTCGTCGCAAATCAATATCTTCGGTTGACACGAAAGCGCTATTGCAATAACTATTCTCTGACGCATACCGCCCGAATACTGGAAAGGATAATCGTCAAATCTCTGTTCGGCGTTCGGAATGCCGACCTTTTTCATCAATTCGATTGCACGCTTTCTCGCCTCGACTTCGGAACAGTTCTGGTGCTTTAATATTATAGAGGTTATCTGTTTACCTATCGTGATAATCGGGTTTAACGACGTCATCGGGTCTTGGAAAACCGTTGCGATTTTCGCACCTCTTATCTGGCTCCAATCCTTATAATATTTAATCTTTGCAAGGTTTAAAATACATCTTCCGTTAAGTTTGTCTTCTGTTTCATCGATATACTTAACTCTGAATACTACGGTATCAAAGACTGCGTTAAGGTTTGCCGAGTGGCTTATATCAACGCCCATCGTAAACGCTTTTTTAAACGCTTTAAGCAATTTTCTTGCGAAACTCATACGCTTGAAGAAGCCGTATCTTCCGATTGAAAGATAAATTTCTTTCGCTAAAACTTCATTGCGTTTAAGATCTTCATCGGTAATGGGGACAGAAATGGCATCGTTATAACTACTGTTTAGTTCGCTCAAACGTTGTTTGTAGTTATTCTGATACTCTATGTCTTTCTTGACATTGTTTCTGTTTTCCTTTATAATCTGCTGCTTTTTGTTTTGTAATTCCTTTAATTGTTTCTTGTATTCCTTGATTTGCTGATCGACAACTCGAATTTTATCTTTTTCGGTCTTGGTATCGTAGGTCTGTTTCAAGTTCATATGCTCTACAAGTTGATAATTTGCCTCGGATATCTTAGCGTCGATATCTGCTCTGACGTCGTCAGGAATAGTCATCTTCGCTTTTCTATCCGCTTTGAGGTCTACTATTTGCTTATAGATTTCCGAACCGTAGGCAAGG
>CAJOMT010000153.1 GCA_905235815.1 uncultured Clostridia bacterium | reverse complement strand
GATTACAACTTGTTCTGACTTTTCGTTACCTCGCTATCACGCCGGGGTGGCAAACACAACACTGTTGTGTTTGGTCGCCGACTATCGTTGTAATTTCAGGATTTAAGTCGGCGACTTCCCACCCGTTCAAGTACCGTTTCTGTCTAAAAAATAATGAGTAGCAACAAATGCTGCTACTCATTATTTGGTCGAGGTGACGGGACTTGAACCCACGACCTCTTGGTCCCGAACCAAGCGCGCTACCAAACTGCGCTACACCTCGCTATTCCCTATTCTTTATATAAAATGTTCGCGATTCACTCGCCCGCTGTCGTCAAACGTTATACCGTCGGCAAGCAATAATTCTCTTTGACGATTTATCCCGCCAAACGCAAACGCCTCACTGAGCCGCCCGTCTTTAAATACTACCCTATAACAAGGTATATTTTCAGGATCGGGGTTATTATGCAATGCCCAACCAACTTGCCTCGACATTCGCTTATTGCCTAAAATTTCCGCAATTCTACCGTAACTCGCTACCTTGCCTTGCGGTATCCCCTTGACAACTTCATATACGTTCTCAAAAAAACTTGCGTCTTTTAACATTTTCGGCTCGTTTTGACTCAACGAGTTATATTATACAACATTGAAAAAATTTTTTCAACTGATTTATACCGCTAATTTTAAATTTTAATTAAATTTTTCCGAAATTCAAACTGCCGTTGCCTCTCGGCAACGGCAGATATTCACTCTTTATTTTGCATATTCTACGCAACGCCATTCTCTTATAACGTTGACTTTTATCTGTCCGGGGTATTCTAACTCGCTTTCGATCTTTTTTGCAATATCTTTTGCAAGGAACATCGCTTGATTGTCGTCTATCTGCTCCGGCTTCACCATTACCCTTATCTCTCTTCCCGCTTGTATCGCATACGCCTTTTCTACGCCGTTAAAGCCGGAAGATATCGTTTCGAGCTGTTCAAGTCTCTTTATATAATTGGTGCTCGTTTCACGCCTTGCGCCCGGTCTCGCTCCCGAAATCGCATCGGCGGCTTGTACTAAAACTGCCTCTATACATTTCGGCTCTACGTCGCCGTGGTGGGCTTGTATACAGTTGATAACGTTCTTGCTCTCTTTATATTTCTTCGCTAAATCTACGCCGATCGTTACGTGCGTGCCTTCTACTTCGTGGTCTACCGACTTACCTATATCGTGCAATAAACCGCCTCGTTTTGCCAAGTTTACGTCCACTCCGAGTTCTGCTGCCATAAGTCCCGCTAAATATGCGACTTCGATGGAATGTTGCAATACGTTTTGTCCGTAACTCGTTCTGTATTTAAGTCTGCCGAGCAGTTTTATAAGTTCCGGGTGTATTCCGAACAGCCCGACTTCGAACATTGCGGACTCGCCCGTCTCTTTTATCTGTGCGTCTAACTCTTTCCTTACTTTCTCTACCGTTTCCTCGATCCTTGCCGGGTGTATTCTTCCGTCGGATATGAGCTTTTCAAGCGCAATTCTCGCAACTTCTCTTCTCACCGGATCAAATCCCGATAAAATCACAACTTCCGGCGTATCGTCTACTATAAGTTCGATACCCGTAGCGTTTTCAAGCGCTCTGATGTTTCTTCCTTCCCTTCCGATAATTCTCGCTTTCATATCGTCGTTAGGAAGCGGTACAACCGAAACCGTTATTTCAGAGGCGTGATCGGTACAGCATTTCTGTATTGCCAGACTGATTATATCTTTCGCTTTTCTGTCCGCCTCGTCCTTTGCCTCTTGTTCGAGATTTCTTACCTGAACCGCAACGTCTCTCCTAGTTTCTTCCAATATGCTATCGGTAAGTTGACGTTTCGCCTCTTCTTTGGTAAATCCCGAAATTTCTTCGAGTTTTGCAATTACGGATTCGTATTCTTTGTCAATCTTCTCTTGCTTGGCGTTAATATTCGCCACTTTCTTGTCGAGCTCTCGCTTTTGCTGTTCGAGTTCCTCGTTCTTCTTGAGCAAATTGCTGTCACGCTTATTTAAGACCTCGTCCTTTTGCGCAAGCCTCTGCTCCATTTTTTGCAATTCGATACGCTTTTCTTTCGTTTCGCGTTCAAAATCGTTCCTTAGCTTTAAATCCTGCTCTTTTGCCTCTAAAATAGCTTCTTTCTTAAGTGCCTTGCATTCTTGCTCGGCCTCTTCTTTCATCTTGGCAATTTCGTTTTCCGTCGAGTTTAACTTTCCGGTCCTTACCTTTTCGGTAACGGTTTTTCCGACCAAAAAGCATATTGCACCAACTACTACGGCAACGCCGACAATTATGCCTATAAACGCGCCGTCTGACAATAAAAGCAGGGAGTTTGAAATGTTCATATGTGCCTCCCGTATATTTATTTGTAAAACCTATAGCGAATAGCAAAATAGTATATTACTTATATATTTTAGCGCATATTTTTTTCAAAGTCAATTATATAATTCGCATTTTTTATCATATTTCCGTTTATTGTTACGATTTCACATAAATTTCACAAAAAAGCCGCCGTGAAAACGGCGACTTGATTTACATATCCCCTTATATAAGTTGATTTTCGACATTTTTCGCCGTGAAACCCTCTTT
>CAJOMT010000152.1 GCA_905235815.1 uncultured Clostridia bacterium | reverse complement strand
CCTCGCTCGCCTCTTACTTTTTCGTTGTTCGCTATCACGCCTGTGCGGCAAACAGCCGTTCCGTCGGCTGTTTGGTCGCAAAGTTCTTCACTTGTTTAACTCCGCCTTACTTTGCGACTCCCCGCCCGTTCAACTCCCCTTTTTAGCTTAAAAAATTTCAGGTAGGGACTTACCCTACCTGAAATTTTTGGTGGAAGTGAGGGGAGTTGAACCCCTGTGTCGCATAAAAATCCAAAAGCCTTCTACATGTTTAGCCTTCCTTTATTCCCTTGCGCAAAAATGCCGAAAGGCAGGCTCTCTTGCACCGTGGATTGCTTTATTCATCTTTTTGCACACAATCAAATGCAATAAGACGTTCTCGGTCTATAATTACACCGCAATTAAAACCAACCGACGAATCTTAAATGCGATGCTCGCTATAAATTAAGCAGCGAGAGCAAGACGATTATTGTCTGCAAATAAATTTAAGTTATCGTTTTTCCGTAGCCGATACCTACGACATGCTTTTACCTTTGCCTCTCTACACGGTCGAATCCGGTACACCCCCGTTTTTTATATTATTGCCACTATGAGCGGCATTATATAAACGATCGTAAATACAACGCCCGACGCAATCATACATACTACGCCGACTATTTTATTTGCCCTTTCACTTGTTCTACTTTCATTATATATTATTTTCTTTCCGAATGCAATATATAACGCTAAAATAATTATCCCTATTATCGTAACCGCTATCCCTACACTAAACCCTTTCGGTATAAATTCAGAAGTTATAGTATTTTCTCCCTCGCTAAGCGGTATTGCAATAAAATCTGTCAACACCTTCTCCGCCTTTACCGCTTTTCCGTTGACTTTGAATTTATATCCCGCATCATAAGGCAACGCCAAAACTAATTTATCCCCACTATGCGCCGTAACTTTTCCGCTCGTTCTATTGCCCTCTGCTTTTATATTTGCATAGGTTAACGAACTTATAGCCTCGTTTATTGCCTCGACCGACTCGCTGAATACCCCAAACGATTGCCCGTAAAATTCTTTGTTTAAAGTGAGTTTTACATTTACCGTTTCATCGCTGAACGTGCCGAGTTTTAATATACCGTTCCTACTCTGCGAAGGATAATTTTTGAGTATCGTTCTGCCGTTGACGGTTACATTAAAACTCTCGTTTACGTGCTGTCTTAATTCGTTCGTATATAAATCAAAACAATCAAAATATAAATTTCGCTTGCCGCTAATTGCTATATTATAAGTTATCGTGCCGCTTGAAGAAGTAGTATTCGAAAGATAATATATCCCGTTATTATAATTGTAATCTATGCCTTTTAAAGCGGCGCCGCTTATCGGATATCTTTCAATAAGCCCTTCTTTTCCGGTCAGGGCAGAATACAGTTCTTCCGCCATTTCCGCACGCTCTCCGACCATTTCGGAAGGCACGTTGCCTTTGGCAATCACTCCTAATTTCATTACGTCGTTTAAAACGGCAGAAAATTTATCGGTACTGTAAGCCGAGTCCGAACGCTTGCCCTTATAAAACGTATACTTATTCAGCAAAAATGCGTTCGAAAATTGAGTTCCGCCGTAGTCGCCGACTTCAAGCCAATACGAAGAATACCCGAGTTGCTTTATCGCCGTCATATAATCGCTCGACGTAAGCGAAGTAAAGTGCGACAGATTATTATACCCCATCGCTCCGACGGCGTTGACACCGATTCCGTCGCTACCCGAAAACATTTTGTATTCTGTATTTACTCTGTAAAATTCTCCGCTATCGTCGATCAAATCGGATAATTGCATAATGGATTCAAAGTTGGTCGTTTCGTGCGAAGGCTTTTTCATATATATTCCCGCCGAAAAGAAAACGTCGCTTATTATCAATACCGAAAACGCCAAACCGAGCGCAGTTTTACCAAGCAACTTGAATTTTTGCAGAACGAACAGTATTATTCCGACTATCAGCACGACAAGATAAATTTTTAATAATGCGTTTAACGACTCGTCGCTTCCCCAAAGCGATGAACTGTACTTTGACAAAACATCAAAATTGGTTTTAAGCGCTGCATTGTAAATGCAGATTATAGATACCAAAAGTGCGGCTATAAGCGCATAAATAGCACATTTTACCCATATTTTGCATTTGCGAAGATTGTCGAATTCAACAGATTCGCCGACATACGCAATCAACGAAAATATCGTGATAAAGGCGTAGCGTGTCGGAAAGCACATATAACTTCCCGTCTGCCACATTTTATTTATGGGTTCGATAAAAATCGGTATAAGCGTTAAAAAAAACATAACCCGATTTATTTTGGCATTCGTGCTATTTGCCTTCAAAAATATAAACGGTATTAACGATATTACGCTGAAAATAACCAAAAGAGTGGTATTGAGCCGAGCGAGCGCATTGCTCGATGAAAGCGACTCAAACAAAGAAAAAGTTCTTGCGGAGTCGCCGTATTGTAAAAACACCGGAACGTACAACACCGCAGATATTAAAGCGGCAATAAAACTGCCGATAACGAAGTTATAGACCGCCTTTTTATCTCTGTTGCCGTATATATAACTCACGCCGAAACGCAGGAAAATATAAATTAC
>CAJOMT010000151.1 GCA_905235815.1 uncultured Clostridia bacterium | reverse complement strand
TACCGCACTCGGTATAAACTGCTTAAAAAAGCGTTTTCAAGGTACGATTTTTCAGACGATTTTTTGGCGACTTTAAACTCTGAGAAGTTCGACGATTACGCCCTTTTTATGACGATAAAGAGCATATACGGCGACTTATCGTCTTTTCCGAAAGAACTCAAAACGCATAATAAGTCCGCCCTCGCTACATTCAAAGAAGAATATGCGGAAGAATATATCTTCAACGTATTCGTGCAATATATTTTAAACGAGCAATACGAAAAGCTTAAAAAATATGCGGCTGAAAAGAACGTAAAAATAATGGGAGATATGCCCCTCTACCTCGCTTACGACAGCGCGGACGTATGGGCAAACCCTTCCGACTTTTTGCTCGACGAAAATTTAAACCCAAAGGCAGTTGCCGGAGTTCCTCCCGATTATTTTTCCGAGGACGGGCAACTTTGGGGCAATCCGCTCTACGACTACCAAAATATGAAGAAAGACAATTTTCGATTTTGGAGAAAACGAATACGTTCAAACCTCAAACGCTACGATTTGGTGCGCATAGACCATTTCAGAGGTCTTGATAGATATTGGCTCATTTACGGCGATACCGCAAAAGAAGGAAAATGGGTAAAAGGCTACGGAAAAGAAATATTAAAACCCTTTAAAAATCGACTTATAGCCGAAGATTTGGGCGTAATAGACGACGGCGTAAAAAAACTTTTACACTCGACGGGTTACCCCGGAATGAAAGTTTTACTCTTTGCGTTCGACGGCAATCCTGCCAACCCCTATTTACCTGAAAACATAGAGCGAAACAGCGTTTGTTACGTCGGCACGCACGATAACGATACCGCCTACGGCTATGCGAAATCACTTGACAGTCAATCTTTCAAGGAGTTCAAGGCGAGAGTGAATGAAGTTCTGCCGAGCGGAGTCAATAAAATTAAGACAAAAAAAGACGTTGCTCCCGCACTTATCGAACTCGCCTATTCGACCGATTCGGATTTGGTCATACTCAGTTTTGCTGACGTACTCAATTTCGACAACCGTTACCGAATAAATACGCCCTCGACAGTCGGCAATTGGACAACGAGATTTACAACTTCCGACTTCGCAGACGAGATAAGAGAAAAATTATACGCCCTTACAAAAAAACATAAGAGGCTGTTGCGCTAAACGCAACCGCCTCTTTACTTTAAACCAAAAAATTCATCTGCGGAAATTCCAAATTTAATACAGATAGTATATATATTGTCATATCCCGGTTTCTTTCGCCCAAGCAACCACTGACTTACAGTTGTTTGATTTACTCCTATTTCATCTGCGAATTTCTGCTGACTTAGATCGTTATACAACATAATGTCCTTTATTATTTCAATATAGCCTTGATTTTTCTCCATATTATAATTTTACACAATATTAGGTCAAAAGACTTGACATTAGGTCAAAAGACCTGATATAATATGCGTAGTATTAATTTTATTATACGGAGGATAATTATTGTAAAATCCTTTTAAAATGATTTATTTGAGTTTGCCGAATTTATTGTACTATGTTTTTAAGAAAAAGTCAAATTTATTATCTAATAAAAATGAAAGGGGGCTGTCGCGTTAAGCGATAACCCCTTTTTCGTGTGTTTATATGCGATTTTAAACTCATAAAGCACGTAAGTTTTTTGCTCCGTTTTCAAACATTGGCAATATTTTATTAAAATCGCATATAAAATCTTCTTTTTAAATGCGACAGCCCCTATTCTTTACTGTAAGTATATTATATATTTTGAACTCTACAATTTATAAAACGGACAATGCGTTTATCAAATCAACTATCAATTTTTTATTTTTGACGGATAAACTTTTATACGCTTCAAGAAGTTTTTCTTCGTCTTCCGTGAGATATTGAGAGATAAGCGGAACATTCTCGCCCACGTTAAGAGCACGCTCTAATTGCTGTATTGTTTCATAACGCGGATTCTTCGCCTGTCCGCTCAAAATCTTGGCTATCGCGCTTTTCGATATCCCCGACATTTGAGACAATTTATCGTAATTTATTTTCCTTTGTTTCAATATAGATTTAATTTGAATAATATCCATACATATATTTTGGCACAATTTATCATTTTTGTGAAACTTTTCACAAAAAAGCCTTGACTTTTTCACGAAAATGAATTATAATTACAGTATTTGTTTCATCTTCGTGAATTTTATGGGGCAAAAAAGAAACACAGACTGAAAAGTATGGAGGTTTTTATGAAAAAAACATTGTTGAAGAGTCTAATAGCTTGCGTAACCGTTTGTTCATTGCTCTGTTCGCTTATTTCATGCGCTCTCGGCGCAGAAACTACTGCCGAACAAAGCGCCAAGCACGAACACAGTTATGCGCAAACTGTAACCGATCCAACCTGTACGACGGGCGGTTATACAACGTACAAGTGCAGTTGCGGAGAAGAATATCGTACCGATGAAACTGCCCCGTTAACGCACGAATACGTTGACGGTATTTGTATTCGTTGCGGAGAAAAAGACCCGAATTACACCTCTCCCGTAGGGGAACATACTCATAATTTTGAAAAAACAGTAAAGCAACCGACTTGCACCGAAAAGGGTTATAT
>CAJOMT010000150.1 GCA_905235815.1 uncultured Clostridia bacterium | reverse complement strand
CGGTCTTTCCAATAGAGTTGTAACTTCCGCAGTTAAAGGTCTCAGCGCTTCCGTTCAACTCGTTCTCGAAGAACTCTACAACGGCGAATGGGATGCTAAGCTCGCTGATAAGGCTTCCAACCTCGGCGCAGCTGAAAACGCAACCGGTCTTCCCACCGCTGAAGGCAGCTGGAGATTTGAAAACTTCACGCTCGATGAGTACAACGCTTTGTTCGCCAAGGTTAAGGACGGCACGGTAGTTCCCGATGCTAACGTTCTCGCAGATTGCAACGACGCTGATTTCTGGACTGCTCTTTCCATGGAGAATGTAATAACCGTTTCGCTTGAAAAATAATCGGCACAACTTAAATTTAATAAGAAAGAAGACGCTTGCGTCTTCTTTTTTTTTTTTGATTTATTCTTTTTGAGTTATTTTTTTTTGAATATTCTTGATTAAATTACAGAAATATTATATAATTGATATGCTAAATACTTTGGAGGAAAATCTTGTGGCAAAACTGAAGAAGAATTTGACTGTTCAATCTTTGGGGATAGATATGGACGCCGAACAATCGGAATACGTTGTCGAGATGAGAAATATCACGAAAGAATTCCCCGGGATAAAAGCTAACGACGATATCACATTGCAACTTAAACGCGGTGAGATCCATGCGCTTTTAGGCGAAAACGGTGCGGGTAAATCCACTTTGATGTCCGTGCTATTCGGCCTCTATCAGCCTGACGGCGGGCAAATTTATTATAACGGACAACCCGTAACTATTAACAGCCCGAACGACGCAACTGCGCTCGGTATAGGTATGGTTCATCAGCACTTTAAACTCGTTGAATGTTTTACCGTTCTTGAAAACATTATTCTCGGCGCTGAAGATCAAGTGCTTGATATCCTTTTAAAAAAGGACGCCAGAAGGAAAGTTGAAGCATTGAGTGAAAAGTACGGTCTTTACGTCGATTTGGACGCAAGAATAGACGAAATTACCGTCGGCATGCAACAGCGAACGGAAATTTTGAAAATGCTCTACCGCGAAAACGAGATTCTTATTTTCGACGAGCCTACCGCAGTTCTCACTCCGCAGGAGATAGACGAGCTTATGAACATAATGCGCAACCTCGTAAAAGAGGGCAAGTCCATTCTGTTCATAACGCACAAACTCAACGAGATAATGGCTGTTGCCGACCGTTGTTCGGTTTTGCGTAAGGGCAAATATATCGGCACCGTAAACGTCGCCGATACCACGAAAGAAGCGCTTTCCAATATGATGGTCGGGCGTGACGTAAAGTTTGCAGTCGATAAAGACGAAGCAAAACCCAAAGACGTCGTCTTTAAAGTGGACAACCTCACGGTCGAAGGGAAATCTCACAAAAAAGATGCGGTTAAAGACGTCAGCTTTGAAGTAAGAGCGGGCGAAATAGTCTGCATAGCCGGTATCGACGGCAACGGTCAGACCGAGTTCGTTCAGGCAATAACCGGTCTTGAAAAGGTCAAGAGCGGAACGGTAGAACTTCTCGGCGAAGATATTACAAATAAAAACATAAGATACAGAAATACTCACGGCGTAAGCCATATCCCGGAAGACAGACATAAACACGGGCTGGTTCTCGACTATTCCCTTAAGGAAAACATGGTTTTGCAGAGATATTTCGAACTGGAATTCCAAAATAGGGGATTTTTAAAATTTAAACCTATAAGGGAATATTCGGATAAGCTTACCGAAAAATACGACGTTCGTTCGGGGCAGGGCGCCGATACGATCGTCCGCAGTATGTCGGGAGGCAATCAGCAAAAAGCCATAGTCGCCAGAGAAATCGAGAGGGAGCATAAACTACTCATAGCCTTCCAGCCGACACGTGGGCTTGACGTAGGCGCGATAGAATTTATCCACGAACAGATAGTTGCCGACCGAGACAGCGGCGCAGGAGTTTTGCTCGTATCGCTGGAACTCGACGAAGTTATGAATTTAAGCGACAGAATACTCGTCATGTACGAAGGCGAGATCGTGGGTGAACTCGATCCGAAAAAGACTACCGTTCAGGAACTCGGTCTTTATATGGCGGGCGCGAAACGCGACGCTTGCTTTGAAAAACAAACGTTCGAAGAACAAGGAGGCGCACTATGAGTAACCAACCGGAAAAGAAAAAAAGCAAAGTAGGCACATGGCTAAGGTCTCTGTTTTTCGTAACCGACGGAAAAGAACCGAGACTGCTTACTTTTAATAAGAGAAACGCAACCAAGTCCGTACTCGCGGCATTGATGAGTATCGTTGCGGGCCTGTTAGTCGGTTTTATCATAATGCTGTTGATTGCCGCCACCTCGAAAGAAACTACCTTTGCGGACGCTTTCGAAGGTCTCGGTGTTTTGCTCTCCGGTCCGTTTAAGACAATGAAACCTATCAAAAACTTCGGCGATATGCTCTTCTATTCGGCACCGCTCATAATGTGCGGTCTTTCGGTCGCCATTGCATTCAAGACGGGACTTTTCAACATCGGCGCGCCCGGTCAGTACCTAATGGGAACGATGGGTTCGCTGCTCGTTGCGCTCAGTATAAATACGGGCGGCGGCGTACCCGGGTTTTTCGTTTGGCTGCTCGCCTTAGTGGTCGGAATGCTTCTCGGTTTTATCTGGGGTGCTATTCCGGGGTTATTTAAAGCGTTATTCGGCGTCAACGAAGTTATCGTCTGTATAATGACCAACTGGATAGCCGCAAACGTCGTAACTTGGGTGTTTTCAGGGATGAAGAATCTTATCAATACCGCCAGCGGCAAATCCGGCTACCTTATAAAGACGGCGGTTACGGGAAACGGCACGCCGAGTTTAGGGCTTGGAAAATTGTTCAACAATTCATATCTCGATATAAGTATATTTATTGCTATCGCTTTTGCAATCGTAATTTACATAATTATCAATAAGACGACTTTCGGTTACGAATTAAAGGCTTGCGGAAGCAATAAATTTGCGTCTAAATACGCCGGCATGAACGAAAAGAGAAATATTATTCTTTCTATGGCTATCGCA
>CAJOMT010000149.1 GCA_905235815.1 uncultured Clostridia bacterium | reverse complement strand
ATAGAAACTTCGGACGTAATAATATTCTTTTGCGATGCCAAGACGGGACTTACCGCCGCCGATTACGACGTGGCGACGATGCTCCGCCGTTCCGGCAAGCCGATAGTTCTCGCCGTGAATAAACTCGATAATTATAAAGAAGATATACTTTTCGACTTTTACGAACTCGGTTTAGGTAAGCCTATAGGTATTTCCGCCGAGCAAGCGAAGGGAATAGGCGATTTGCTCGACGAAGTGTGCGCAAATTTCGAGGCGATAGATACGGACGAAGAGGAAGAAGGGCTTAAAATAGCCATAGTCGGAAAACCGAATGCCGGTAAATCCCGACTTACGAACCAACTGCTCGGATATGACAGAACGATCGTTTCGGACATAGCCGGTACCACCCGAGACGCAATCGATACGCCTATCGAAGTGGACGGCAAAAAGTACGTGCTGATAGATACTGCCGGCATCAGAAAGAAAAGATCCATAGACGAGGACTTGGAGTATTACAGCGTACTTCGTTCTTTGGGCGCAATAAGGCGTGCGGACGTATGTCTTATCGTTGTAGATTCGTCCGAGGGACTTACCGAGCAAGACGTCAAGATAGCGGGCTACGTTCACGAGCAAGGCAAACCTTCCGTTATAATAATGAATAAATGGGACAAAATCGAAAAGGATACCCATACGATAAATAAGTTCGAGGAAAAGTTAAAGACCGACCTCGCATTTATGGACTATTTCAAGTCGGTATATATTTCCGCAAAATTCGGTCAGAGGGTAAATAAAGTTTTGCCGATGGCGGAAGAAGTTTATCAAAATTCGCAAAAGCGAATAACGACCGGCACTTTAAACGACGTATTGGGCGACGCAATACGAGCGAACGAGCCGCCGACAAAAAACGGCAAGCGGCTTAAAATATACTATATTACCGAAGATAGCGTATGTCCGCCCACATTCATCGTATTTGTAAACGACGCACAGCTTATGCATTTTTCGTATAAGCGGTTTTTGGAAAATACGCTCAGGCGGAGTTTCGGGTTCGAGGGCACGCCGATAAGGATAATTTTAAGAGAGCGCTCGGACGAATAAAAAATTTGTCATAATTTAAAAAGACCTTCAATATACTTATAACGTAACTTACGGCACTATTGGAGGTTTTTTTATGGAAAAATACGACGTATACGAAGATATAGCAAAGCGCACCGACGGCGATATTTACGTCGGAGCAGTCGGGCCGGTGAGGTCGGGCAAGTCGACGTTTATAAGGCGGTTTACGGAAACGTTTTTAGTTCCGAATATCGTCGGTAAAACGAAAAGAAAAATCGCAACCGACGAACTTCCGCAATCTGCCGACGGCAAGACTATAACGACTACCGAGCCGAAATTCGTTCCGAGCGAGAGCGTAAACATTACGCTCGGCGGCAACGTCAAAGCGAGAATGCGCCTTATCGACTGCGTGGGCTTTATGGTGGACGGCGCACTTGGAAACGAGGAAAACGGTGCGGTTCGGCTTGTAAAAACGCCTTGGAGCGATAACCCTATTCCGTTTAACGAGGCGGCGGAGATAGGCACGGAAAAAGTTATCAGCGAACATTCCACCGTCGGCGTAGTGATAACTACCGACGGAAGTATTTCGGGAATAGCGAGGGAGAACTACGTTCCGGCAGAAGAACGTGCGGTAAATAAACTGAAAGAATTGGGTAAGCCTTTCGCATTGGTTTTGAACTCTACCGAGCCGGAGAGCGAGGCAAATAAAAAACTTGCCGCCGCTTTAAGCGAAAAGTACGGCGTTTCGGTCGTCAGAATGAACGTTTTGACCGACGGCGAAGATAAGTTTGCCGAAGTAATGAAGAGTATTTTATCCGAATTTCCGCTTAAAAGCGTGGACGTTGATTTGCCGGACTGGTTAAAGGCAATGCCGATAGAGAGCAGAGTCGTTAGCGATATAATCGGCGAAATAAAGAATGCTGCGGCTCGTGCCGTCAAGATGAAAGACGGTTATATGTTTGAGGACGCCGTTATAAACGTAGATAAAATTATTCCTAAAAAGACGACTGTCTATGCAGGAGAGGGGAGAGTTAAGATAGAACTCGGCGCCGAGAGGGAATTGTTCTACGAAACTTTGAGCGAAGTTTGCGGCGAGAATATCGACGGCGACTATAAGCTGATGAGTTTTATGAAAGATCTGTCGTCGTCAAAGGCGCAATTCGATAAAGTCGGGGCGGCGGTTATAGAGGCGGAAAGCGACGGTTACGGGGTAGTAATGCCGACGATGCAGGACATAAACGTATCCGCTCCGGAGATAGTGCGTCACGGCGCAGGTTACAGCGTAAAGATTACTGCGGAAAGCGAATGTCTGCATTTAGTAAAAGTCGGCGTTAAAACGGCTATCACGCCGCTTTCGGGGACCAAAAAGCAATGCGAGGACTTCGTTCGCTATATAAACGAGCAAATGGAAACGGGCGGAATGGAGAACACCAACGTATTCGGCAGACCTCTCGATATGCTCGTGCAAGACGAGATAAATTTAAAAGTCGGCGCATTGCCGGAGGACGCAAAGAACAAAGTTCGCCGTTCGGTCGGAAAAATGGTGAACGACGGCAAGTACAGAGTATTTTACATAGTATATTAAAGTAAAAGCGGTTGCCAATATGATATGCACCCCAAAAGTTAGA
>CAJOMT010000148.1 GCA_905235815.1 uncultured Clostridia bacterium | reverse complement strand
AAAAGCCTACGGCTTTTGATTTGATTGAAATTACAGCAATGCTTATCTGCTTAACCAAAGCAAGGCGGATAGGCATTGCTTTTATTATGCAAAATTGATATCACACCATCAAAAAACGAGAAGGAGCTGTAGCAAAACGAATTGTTACAGCCCGTAATTTGTGCAATATTAACAAATATTTGTAGGGGACAGCCGGTACACCGTCCCACTTTTTTGTGCAATCTGCGAATTTTGCTACCCTTCTCGTTTTTCAGTGGGGTGACATCAATTTTTAACTTTCCACTTTTAAAGTCCTCAAACAGCGGCGCAAAAGCGCTGCTGTTTTAATTTTTATGACACTCGCCGCTCATCGGACAGCTTCCGCATCCGCATCCGCAGGAGGATTTCCCTGCTTTTTTGTTTTTCACCATTTTTACTGTTATGCCGACCACAATCGCGATAAGCACAACGCTTATAATAACAGTTGACATAAACTTACCCCCTCAAAAGAAATTCATTCAAGCCTCAGGCGTGCTTTAAAGTCGTTGCCTCACTGTATTTTTTGACAAACAGCATATAAATCATCGCGCAAAGCACTGCCAGCGCCGCAATAAATCCTATTATGTTCATTTCTCCTCCGAAAGCTCTGCCGAACTGATTTATCATCAGAGATATCGCATACGCAAATCCGCACTGATATAAAATTGCAAACCAGGTCCATTTTATGTTGTTCATCTCACGCTTGATTGCACCTATTGCCGCAAAGCACGGGGCGCAAAGCAGGTTGAATACCAGGAACGAGAAACCGGAAACGGCTGTAAATGCTGCGGCAATTCCCTGATAAGCTCCGGCCTCGCCGCCATAGAGAATACCCATAGTACCGACTATGTTTTCCTTTGCGACAAGTCCGGTTATAGAAGCGACGGTCGCCTGCCAGTTGCCAAAGCCGAGCGGAGCAAACAGAGGTGCTATAACGCTTCCGATTTTTGCAAGGATTGATAAATCCAATTCATCTTCAGCCAGCATTCTGAAGCCGTCCGAAGTAAATCCGAAAAAGCTTGTAAACCATACGAATATAGTTGAGAGCAAAATTATTGTTCCTGCCTTTTTAATAAACGACCAGCCACGCTCCCACATCGAACGCAGAACATTTGAAAGCGTTGGCATGTGGTATGCAGGCAGCTCCATAACGAACGGAGCAGGCTGTCCCGAAAACATCTTCGTCTTTTTAAGCATGATTCCGGATATTACTATCGCCGCCATACCGATAAAGTACGCAGAGGTTGCAACCCACGCAGAGCCGCCGAAAATCGCACCTGCAATCATTGAAATAAACGGGATTTTAGCGCCGCACGGTATAAACGTCGTCGTCATAATCGTCATACGGCGGTCACGCTCGTTTTCAATGGTACGGCTTGCCATAATTCCGGGAACACCGCAGCCTGTGCCTATGAGCATAGGTATAAAGGATTTTCCCGAAAGCCCGAATTTTCTGAAAATTCTGTCAAGCACGAATGCGATACGCGCGATATATCCGCAAGCCTCCAAAAATGCCAGGAGGAAGAAAAGCACAAGCATCTGCGGAACAAAACCGAGTACGGCGCCGACGCCGGCAACGATACCGTCTAAAATAAGTCCCGAAAGCCAATCGGCCGCTCCTGCCTTTTCCAAGCCTTCCTCGATAAGAACCGGTATTCCTTTAACCCAAACACCGTAGTCAGCGGGACAAGGCTCGTCAAAGCCTTTTTCCTCAAAATACTTAACAGCGTCAAGATATGATACAGGAACTACGTCCTCGTCTGCATCTTCGGGGATTTCGCCGTAATAAACCGTCAATTCTTCTGTCGCCAAAGTTTCCTCATCTTCGACCTCGACTGTTGATGTCGCATCTCCGCTGACTTCCTGCATTTCGGCAAGCGCGGTATCTTCGTCAAAATCCTCCGCCTCAGTATCAAGCTCATAAAAAGCATTTACGGCATTTAAGTTGTTCGTATATTCCTCGCTGACTTCTTCGTATTCGCCGCGTCCGATACCGAAAAGATACCAGCCGTCGCCGAAAAGTCCGTCGTTTGCCCAGTCTGTAAGCGTTGCGCCTATGCCTACCATAGAGATATAGTAGACGAGATACATAACTACCGCAAAAATCGGAAGTCCGAGCCATCTGTTTGTTACCACTCTGTCTATTTTGTCGGAACGTGAAAGCCTGCCCGCATCTTTTTTCTTATAACAGGTCTTTATAATATCGGCTATGTATACGTATCTTTCATTTGTTATGATACTTTCCGCGTCGTCGTCAAGCTCTTTTTCCGCCGCTTTTATATCTTCCTCGATATGCGAAAGCGTATCGGGGGAAATATTAAGCTTCTCTATAATTTTTTCGTCACGTTCAAATATTTTTATAGCATACCAGCGCTGCGCATCAAGAGACATATCGTGGAGTGCCGCTTCTTCAATATGAGCGACAGCGTGCTCGACAGCGCCCGAAAATGTATGAGGACATACGGTTTTTTCGCTTTCTGCCGCTTTAATGGCTGCGTCTGCCGCCTCCATTGTGCCGTTACCCTTTAAAGCTGAAATTTCAACTACTTTGCAGCCAAGTCTTTTTGAAAGCATTTCGGTATTAAGCTTATCGCCGTTCTTTTTTACAATATCCATCATATTGACGGCGACAACAACGGGGATTCCAAGCTCGATAAGCTGCGTGGTAAGATACAGATTTCTTTCGATATTCGTACCGTCAACAATGTTTAAAATAACGTCGGGCTTTTCGTCTATCAGATAGTTACGGGCAACAACCTCTTCCAAAGTATAGGGTGAAAGGGAATAAATGCCCGGAAGGTCTGTAATAGTAACGCCGCTGTGCTTTTTCAGCTTTCCCTCTTTTTTCTCCACCGTAACGCCGGGCCAGTTTCCGACAAACTGATTTGATCCCGTCAGCGCATTAAACAATGTCGTTTTTCCGCTGTTAGGGTTTCCCGCAAGTGCAATTTTGATATCCATTTTAGCTCCCTCCTGAGTTAGTAAAGTCTAACCCGATTACAAAAAAATTATTCGACGCAAATCATCTGAGCGTCATGCTTTCTTATGGAAAGCTCATATCCGCGCACGGTTACTTCAATGGGATCTCCCAAAGGCGCAACCTTTCTCACCGTA
>CAJOMT010000147.1 GCA_905235815.1 uncultured Clostridia bacterium | reverse complement strand
CGTTCGGCAGCGCTATTATGGCAAGTTACGATATGCTCGCACAAGAGGCGCCGTTCTACGAACACTTTTTTGCGGTTCTAGACGGTACAAGCGGACTGTTTCATACTTTCTTCGCCGGCGGCGGTATGGATACTTTCGGTATGCTCGCCTACTGCTCTATAAGCCCGTTTACGTTCTTATTTTTGCTTGGAGGAAAAACGCACACCGTATACCTCGTAAGCCTCGTTTTACCGCTCAAAAGCGTTTGCGTCGCTTGCTCCGCTATATGGTTTTTGAAAAAACACTTCCCGAATATTCCTAAATACGTAGACTCGATTTTCGGAATTCTATATGCTTTAAGCGGCTATTTATATATGTCGAATACGTATATAAACTGGGTAGACTTTATGATATATATGCCCATAGTTTGCTCAGGCTTTATTAGGCTCGTAAAGGAAGATAAAATACTCCTCTTTGCAATATCTTTGGCACTTTGTATTTATACGTGTTTTTCGATAGCCTGCTTTTCGTTCTTTTTGATTTTCCCGATAGGTATACTATATATCTTAATGGTAACCGACAAGGAGAAAAAACTTTCGACGGCGTCAAGGTTTGCGCTCTCGTTCGTATTGGCGGTGGCGTTTGCTCTGCCCTTATTACTGCCGTCGCTCGTATCGTATTTGCAAGCGGGCAGAAATACGGGTGTGTTCAGCAGAATTTTCGAAACTAAACCGACCGACGTAAACCATCTTTATGAAAAATTTACTTACGTCCTCTGCGACGCCCCGTTTATCATTTTATCTCTTATTTACTTTGTAACTTCGCCAAAAAAAGACAAGCGTGCGATATTTTTATTGCTTTCGATGATAATTCTCCTTATCCCTTGCCTCATTGACGAAAGTATGCTCCTAATCAATTTCGGTTCCTATTACAGTTACGCTTTGAGATTCGGCTTCTTAACGGGTTTTCTGTTCTTCTATATGGCCGCAATCATGGCTGACGATATATATCTGAAAAGTCAAGACTCAAAAAATTCAAAGATTGAAATAATTTTATGCAATCTGCTACTTATTCTATCGGGAGCGGGAATATGCGGCGAAATTTTCCTTTTCACACATATTTATACCGGAGTAAGCAAGGGAACTTTCAAGTCGGGCGAACTGTTCTATTCATATTTTGCTTGTTTTGCACATTCCGAGGGCGGACTGGAAGGTACGGCAATTTTATTCGGAATAGTTGCCGTCATATCGGTAATAGCATTTATTTTCGTAAAATGCAAGTTGATTTCCTCTAAACGCGCGATACTTATCGTCAGCGCTATCGCTATTTTCAATTCGGGGTTCAATACCTTTGCCATGGTTAAAGGCGACAGACAAGGCGGAAGTTACTCAAACATTATGAACTACGTGAAAATAAACGAGGAAATTGAAAAAATAGACGACGATCCGTATTTCAGACTAAAAAGTTACGACTACTACGTATCTTCGGATTCTGCGGTTATGGCGAGATATTACTCGACTGCCGTCTTCAACTCTATGGCGGACTCCAAAAACCTCGCATTGCCCTCACTACTAAAGTACGGCGGAAACGGCACCAATTCTTCGAGAACTAATAAAGGCGGAGTTTTCGGCGACGCACTGTTCGGCTTTAAATACGTAGTCTATAAAAAAGAAGATAAGAGCAACGCCGCACGGTCGTACCTATCCGATACCGAAATACAAGTGGATAATTATTTTATTTACGAGAACTCCCTCGCATTTCCGCTTGCGGCAGTCGTTAAAGGCGAAGGAATAAACTTCGAAAATCTTAACCCCGTCGAGCAAATAGACGAAATCTATAAGTTTTTGAGCGGCGGCGAAAGCGGTATGACAAGTATTACTCCGAAATACACCGAAAATCAAGACGGAAGCGTGAAAATCACTTATACCGCCCCAAAATCTTCGGACTATTGGTATTGGCACACGCTGCCGAAAGAATTGGAACTCGAACGCATTTCAGGCGACAACGTGTACGAATTATACGATTATTCTTTCGGCTCTTACAGCGACTCGAGTTCTACGAGAAGTATAACGCTGCGGCGCAAAGACGGCGAAAAATTATACGCCGACGATTTAAAACCCTATTTCCACGTGTCCGCTATGACGGTAAGCGATATTCAAAAACTTAAAAATTATCTCGATGATAATAAAGTGGAATTTACGCTCGGTAAGAATAAGATAATATTCCCGGAAGTAATCAGCGCCGAAAAGGGAGATAAACTATACGTCGGATACGTTAGTATAGACGGCTACAATGTAAAAGTAAACGGCAAAAACCGAAATCTTATAAAAAACGACGCCAATTTTATTGTCGTCGAACTCGACGAGGGCGAAAACAAAGTTGAAATAACTTACCGTTCACCGTATATTAAGTTTATAATTCTCGGTATTTTGGCAATGATAATTATCTCTGCGGCTGCCTGGCTTATTTTTAAAAAATTCGATAAAGTCTATAAGGCAATAGAAACTCCGCTCGCAATTGCGGCGTATGCATTGGCGGCGGTACTCGTAGGATTCTTCATTGTGTTCCCGACAGGAGTATTTATCTATAAATTGATACTGCTTATAGAATAAAAAACAAAGACAAAGAGGCGTTATCTGCATAATCGCAGATAACGCCTCTTTATATTATTTCTATTTAAGTTCGTTTATTGAGTACGCAATATAA
>CAJOMT010000146.1 GCA_905235815.1 uncultured Clostridia bacterium | reverse complement strand
GGTCACACATGTCAGAAAAGAATCAAAAGATAGGCTATCTTCCTGATGAAACACCGTCGACCGGCAAGCTCATTCTTTATGCTTTGCAGCAGGTCATCGTCATGTTTCCTGCCACCATTACCGTCGCACTGATCACAGGGTTCCAAGTCTCTACCACCATTTTCGCTTCCGGACTTGCAACGCTGTGTTTTATTTTGATCACAAAGAGACAGATTCCTCTCTACTACGGATCATCCTTTGCGTATCTCTCCGCCGTCAGCGCCATGGCCTTTGCCGAAGGTACGGCAGATCAGATTGCACAATGGCAGGCAACAGGTATCTTACCGCCTGAGCTGATCTCCAAAGCACAGTTCGGTATCATCATGTCCGGTTTCGTTTCCATCGCAGCCGGTCTGGTCGTCAAGAAGTTCGGTGCGGATTTCGGATTTACGATAGACGGCGGCAAGCTCGGAGAAATCGAATATGAAAATTTCAACGCTTGTTCTGCCGTGTTAAAGATAAAGGGTAGAAGTATCCACCCGGGCTCGGCGAAAAACAGAATGCTCAATGCAATAGACTTGTTTACCGAGTTTCACAATTTGCTGCCTATTAGCGAAAGACCTGTCGCAACTGAAAATTACGAAGGTTTCTATATGGTAAACGACGTAAACGGCGGCGTTGACGGTTTGACTGCAAGGTATATTATCAGGGATCACGACAGGGAAAAATTCGAAGAGAAAAAGAAATATTTTGCAAGCGCTTGTGAATTTTTAAATAAAAAATATCATAGAGAAATTTTCTTTTACGAGTTAAAGGACAGTTATTACAATATGTCCGAAATAATAAAGGACAATTATCATTTGATAGAAAATGCGAAAGCCGCCATGGAAAAGGCGGGAATAGCGCCCGAAATTATTCCGATAAGGGGTGGCACTGACGGCGCCCGATTGTCGTTTATGGGCTTGCCTTGCCCGAATTTATCCACGGGCGGGTTTAATTTTCACGGCGTTGCGGAGTATATACCGTCTTTTGCGCTTGAAAAGATGACTGAAGTTATATTAAACATTATTGAACTGTATTTATAATTAAATTTAACTTTAAAATCATAAAACATAGGGTAGTTATGTCGATACTTGCACGTATAAACACACCTGCAGATATTAAAGGACTTTCTTTGGACGAACTCGATATTCTTGCGGAAGAAATAAGAGGTCGGATAATAGAAGTCATAAAAAATAACGGCGGACACTTGTCGTCTAATTTAGGAGCGGTAGAAATAATAATCGCTCTTTATTACGTGTTCGATTTTCCGAAGGACAAACTCGTGTTCGACGTAGGGCATCAATCCTATACGCATAAGATTTTATCGGGCAGGAACGATTTATTCGATACGATAAGGAGAGAGGGCGGTTTAAGCGGCTTTCCTAATATATTCGAGAGTGAATACGATGCGTTTTGTTCGGGGCACGCAGGCAATTCGCTGTCGGCGAGTTTAGGATACTGCGTTGCGAGGGACAATCTCGGCGAGGATTATAAAGTAATAAATTTGGTCGGCGATGCGTCGTTTTTCAACGGCGAGTATCTGGAGGCGCTTTCGTCCAATTCCAATAAGCCGAAAGGACTTATCGTCGTATTGAACGACAACGGAATGTCTATTTCCAGAAACGAAAATGCGTTGTATAAGTTTATTTCAAAAATAACGACTAAAAAATCTTACAGCAAGTTTATGTATAGAGCCGACAAGACTATCGGAAGGACTTTTATCGGCAGAGGGCTGAAACGCTTTAAAAATTTTATTAAATTTAACGTAAACAAGACTACCGCCATAGAAGCGCTCGGGTTAAAATACGTCGGTATTTTCGACGGGCACAATGTAAAAGAACTCGTCAGAATTTTCAGAAATATAAAGGACAGCGACAGGGCGGTTTTATTGCATTTGAAAACCGTTAAAGGAAAGGGTATGTCCGAGGCGGAAAACAATTCCGACTTATACCACGGAGTAGGAAAGAATTTATCGAGCGGCGTCAGCAGTTTTTCGACTAAAATCAGTGAAGTTTTAGGTGATTTTGCGAAAAACGACGACAAAATAGTGTGTGTATGCGCCGGAATGAAAGACGGAGTAGGTCTTTCGGATTTTGCAAAGGAATATCCGAACAAATTTTTTGACGTAGGTATAGCGGAAGAGCACGCCGTTACGTTTGCCGCAGGTATGGCAAGAGGCGGTTTAAAACCGTTTGTCTGCATTTATTCCACGTTTTTACAGCGTGCGTACGATCAGATTATGCAAGACGTTTGTCTGCAAAATTTACCCGTTATTTTTATGATAGACAGGGCAGGCGTGGTCGGTGCGGACGGCGCTACGCATCAAGGGCTATTCGACATATCGTACTTAACTGATTTGCCGAATATGTCCGTATTTGCGCCAAAAGACGTAGAGGATTTAAAGATAATAATAAAAGAATGTCTGGCTTTGAATTCTCCATGCGCAATAAGGTATCCGAACGGCACTAATGATGAATTTGAGGAGCATAGCGGCTTTGACGAATGCGTTTGGGAAGGCGATACTAACGCCGATAACGTGATTTTGTGCGTCGGGCCGAGAATGTTAAGGCTTGCAAGAGAAGTGAAGAAGTCGAGCGGCAAAAGCGTTTCGGTGGTAAACGCAAGGCGCATTAAGCCGTTAGACGAAAAGTTTTTAAACAAAGT
>CAJOMT010000145.1 GCA_905235815.1 uncultured Clostridia bacterium | reverse complement strand
CGCGTAGCAGGCGGCGGTATATTTGTTTTGCCTTATATTATTATTCATATTCTCCTTTCCGGCAAAACGGTTGACAACATAATTATAACGTGATCAATCCTTGTTTGTCAAGCCGTTTTTCTCTTTTTCGTCGTTTTTACATTTAAGTTTCGATCTTATGTAACTTTTGTACAACTCTTTGAAATCGCTGTTGCCGAATGTCCTTTGGACTTTCATAACAGTCTTCTCCATGCCTTCAGATATACACCCGGGAATTGTTGTTTCTCCGCGCTTGTTTTTTAGAATCAGTTTAAGTCGAGTCATCACGGCACGGAATGTATGCTGGCAGATTTCGTATATAAAAAGTGAAACATTAAGAACATATATACATATTGTAAGTTTCATTACATCATCTCCTTTATTTTTTTAGTTTATATAGTAGTGTATTTTTTACTTACAATAACAGTATAAAAAGATTTTCGAAATTACGAAAATTTTTTTGCAAAAAATGTGCACAAATTTTATTGCAATTTTATGTGTATTTTAACGGTCGTCTAAACATTATCTATCGAGTTGAAAATCGAGGTAGTGGTCAGCTATTACATTTAATCTATTGTGACCAAGATTCTTACTTACCATTTGCATGGCGTTTTTGTCGTAAATGATCCCTTTCTTATCCTTCCGGCAGTAATACTTTTCTTTCTTGGTGAGCTCATCGAGCGGTTTGGCAACCATATTGTAGAGTGTTGTTGCGTATACTCTGCGATAGCCATGAATGTCAGCTCCGTTTGCAACCTTTTGAAACACTTTTTCTTTTCCCGCCTTATTCATAAGTTCTACAATTTGATCGACGTTCCCTATGATAAGAGTTTTTCTCTCCTTTCCCCCTTTGCCGCAGCGAACATGAACGTAGTACCTGCCGTTCTCAAAGACAAGATCGGTTCCGCGAAGATTTACTATCTCGTGACGGCGAAGGCCTGTTCCTTTACAGAACGATACAAGATCGTAGTGATTTTTCTCAGAAAAATGCTTGTCTCTTACTTTTTCACCTCTGCTACGAATTATATCCGCTCTTTTTCTGTCCGGTGTCTTGATGAAGTTCGTCGAAGAGCATTCGTAAAGCTTTGCTAATGCGCAAGCATCAAGTTTTACGGTATATGCAGAACAAACGCAAATACGCATTTGCAGATACTCGTCAACGTAAGGTCGACATTCTTCGAGATTTTTACACCTGTACTTTTCATGACAATATTTAGCAAAAGCCTTACAGTGCTTTTTGTATGACTTTAGTGTTGAATACGAATATATGTATTTCTTATATACATCATTAGCTTTGTCAAGCGATTTTTTTCGTCCGAAACGTGTTATTTCGTCCAGTCTTGCATCTACTTGACTGTTTAAAGTCGGTTTGTTTTTATGTGACACGTTGGTTATCCTCCTTTCATTAAAAATATATTTGGGTTGACTCGCTCAGAAAATTTTCCGAACGTAAACCCGTTAAGGCTAAGCAAGTCCCACTAGATAGACTCCCATCCCATGTGTGGCAGCCTCGCGTTATGGATCGCGGCAACATACAATAAGACCAGTTGCAGGGCGTTATAGGTTTGCTATGATCGTAGTTACGCATAACCGTATTTAGTAGATCAAAGCCTTTTTGAGCGCACCAGTCGCTCAGGTTTCCGGTTTTGTGCCGGAGACTCTTTTTTGCAGAGAGCATCTACGCTCTTGCTCTCTGCTAAAAGTATTAAAATTTTCCTTTATGCGATTCATCATCGCCAACACTTACGAGTGCCCGGTGAGGCTGCAAAGCCTCACCGCGTTTCTCGCATTTTTTACATTGCAAGTTGTATTTTTACAGCTTGCGTTATTCTGCACATCTCATCATCTGTCACTCTTCCAAGTATTCTTATTATCCGATTCTTATCGATAATAGTCAGTTGTTCTGCAAGCGCAGTTGATTCACGAACTGTGCTTTTTACTACCGTGTGTACAGGAAGCGGTTTTTTACTCGCTCCTGTCAACGGAATTATAGTTACCACAGACGAGTAAATGTTTGCTTTGTCGTTCGATAATACTACCGCGGGTCTCACATTACCCTGCACGCTGCTGTTCACATACTTTGGCATTTCGCAGAGAACGATGGCTCCCCTTTTGATTAACATTTCACTTTTCATTTTTTAACTCCTTTTGAAAAATTAACTTAATTTATATTTAACTGTTAAAAACATTGTAATAAGTTTTTTTCAAAACCCAAATCGGTCGTTTTTTATTTAAATTTTACTGTTCTGTTTTAATTTTTTCATTATCTTATATGTCGCTTTATCCTGCCGGAAAAGCCGAGATTTTATAAGCAGACATAAGCTTTATTTTTTTATATGCCTCCTGTTAATCAATGACATATTTTCTTCTCACTTAAACCAAACAGGGCTGTTTAAGGGAGAACAACCGTTTTGCCGACTTTATGCCCTTTTGCCCTAAAAAGGCGCAAAAAAAAGCACGCAAAATACGTGCTTTTGTGGCTCCCCCTGTTGGGCTCGAACCAACGACATCGTGATTAACAGTCACGCGCTCTGCCAACTGAGCTAAGGAGGAATATTCAATTTTTCAAAAGGTGTCAACCGTTTTGCCTCCTCTTCTCTATCTCAAACACGCGACATCGTGATTAACAGTCACGCGCTCTACCGACTGAGCTAAGGAGGAATATGTGA
>CAJOMT010000144.1 GCA_905235815.1 uncultured Clostridia bacterium | reverse complement strand
TAAATTATATGCGAAAGGCGTATGAGAAAGTCAAGGCGAAAGACGAACGCTATGCGGCGAAGATTTTTCAGGAAAATGCCGAAAAAATTCTACATAATAAGTAATTTTAATAATAATGCGATCTGCTATATACGCAGACCGCATTTAATTTTGTTTAAGTAAAACGTTATTGGGGGCTTTTGACTAATTTACTCTTTTGCTTCCCCAGAAGAACAGTGCAACCGTGCCGGGGCCGGTATGGCTGCCGATAGTAGTTCCTATAGAAAAGATTTTCACCTTGCCTTTAAGGGCAGGGAATGTTTTTTCTACGAGCGCTTTAACGTTTTCGGCGTCCTCAATGCAGGCGGAGTTGCAAATGAAACAATTTTCATTGTATTTTGTCCCGTTTTTTGCGAATTCGGACATTTTATTTACGATTTCTTGAATAACTCGCTTTTTGCCCATAATCTTTTGGCGGGGAATAAGTCTGCCGAGGTTGTCGACGTTTAACAGCGGGCAAATTTTGAGTAGAGTTCCGACCCAGCCCGACGCTTTTGAGACTCTTCCGCCCTTAACGTAAAACGTAAGATCGGTGGAGAAGAACCAATGATGCACTTCAAGTTTGTGTTCTTCCGCCCAGTTTGCGATATATTCTGCGGTAGCGCCCTCATCTCTTAAATCTGCCAATTTATCCATAAGCAGTCCGTACCCCGACGATGCGGCGAGCGAATCGATGACGTAAAGCTTTCTTTCGGGATATTTTTCCATGAGGTTATTTTTGGCGATAAGCGCCGAATTGTAGCTGCCGGATATTCCGCTCGACAAAGTTAAATGTACGACGTCCTTTCCTTCGATAAGAAAACTTTCAAAATATTTTTCATATTCGTCCGCATTTATCTGCGCAGTTTTCGTTTCCGCACCGTTTTCCATCGCCTTGTAAAAATCTTCGAAACTGATTGTCTGTCCCAAGTCGTCATCATAAGTCTTGCCGTCAAGCATATAGTGATAACAAGTGTAGTGAATGTTTCTCTTTTCAAAATATTCTTTGGATAGGTCTGCCGTCGAGCAGCAACTTAAAATAAAATTTTCCATAATTATTGCTCCTGAATTTATTCTTATTTATTGAAATGATTTATGCAAGAGTTCCTTGCCGTTTCATTTTATCTATTAAAACGTTTTATTCAAGAGTTCCTTGCCATTATATTGTATCATAATTATGTTGTGTTTATTGTCTACGAATATTTGTTTAATATAGAAAGGTAAAGAATGCGAAAGTAGACCAAAAAACGCACACTCTACCGTGAGTAGAGTTAAATTAAACGTAGTTTTGCGAGCATAGAAGATAAAACTTCAATTTATCCATTGACATAAATAAGTAAATATGATAAAATATAATAAACTTAAGGAGTGGGAAATATGAAGAAAATTTTAGTTGTTTTTATAACGCTCATCAGTATATTGTTTTCGTTTACTATTACAGGTTGTGCGGGGCCGGATAACAACTCGGGCACGGGGTCTGTCGGCGACAGCGAGAGCCAAACGGAAAGCATTATAGAATCGGAAAGTGAAACTGAATCCGAAAGCGAAACTGAATCCGAAAGTGAAACAGAATCTGAAAGCGAAACTGAATCTGAAAGTGAAACTGAATCCGAAAGTGAAACAGAATCGGAAAGTGAAACTGAATCCGAAAATGAAACCGAGTCCGAAAGCGAAACTCATAGTAACGATGAAGGCGAGTGGACGTCTAATTATTAAGACAGAGGGTGTCGCATGGCACCCTTATTTTTAAATCAAAGACAAAATTTATATAAATAAATTGCGAGAAATTACTCGAAAAGTGCCAAAATAAGAGGTTATGCAAATGAAAAATAATAAATGGGTGTCGCTTATAGTAAATTCGATATTTGCCGGAGTATGTATTGCGTTTGCCGCTATATTATATCTTTATGCTTTAACTTTTACCGTGCAGCAGAGTGCGCTCGAGCGTGCGGTATACGGTTTATTGTTCGGGTTCGGCTTATATTTCATAATCGTTATGGAATATAAACTCTTTACCGGTATGGTTGCAGGGGCAGTAGATATGAAACCGAGAGATTACGTTCAGCTTTTAGTCTGCTACGTTTTCAATACGGTTGGAATAGTAATTATCGGACTGATGCTTTGGTGTATACAAAACGGTATGTCGAAAGCCGTAATAGCAAAGGCGGTCAGCGTAACGGAAGCAAAATTATCCAATAATTTACTCGGTTCGTTTTTCAGCGCCGTATTTTGCGGAATGATGATAACGTTTGCCGTAAAATCTCATCAACCTGCGAGGGCGAAAGGGTTAAGCGGTACGCTCGGAATAATATTCCCCGTGTTGGTCTTTGTATATATGGGATTCGAGCACTGTATAGCAAATCAGGCGTACATATTTTTGGCGATAATCGGCGGAGCCAATATAAGCGTCGGCAGACTGTTGTTGTTTATGCTTATCACGGCGCTCGGCAATGTATGCGGCGGAATAACTTTCCCGCTGTTTACCAAACTCATAAAGAAAGATGGATAAGATACCCGAAAAAGATAGAAAACAATACGGCAAATTGAAGGACAGAGCGAGAAAAGCGGAGAGATTTTCAACGATATTTATCGCCGTGTTATTTGTCGTAATGATCGCTATGACTATTCTTGCGGAAAAAGTATGGAAATATTTTCTGTATATAGCCATAGGACTTTTTGTAATATCGCT
>CAJOMT010000143.1 GCA_905235815.1 uncultured Clostridia bacterium | reverse complement strand
CGTATGCAAGAATTAGAGTAGGCGAGCGGTACCACATACGTTAGTGGTTGGGTAGCTCCAGAGTTCACAACTCCGATATTCCACTCGGAATGTTAGCTGTCGTATCCCGTAAAAGACGGACAGTGCCCGAAAGGGACAGAGGTAGCCTGCCTCTAGGAAAGCAAATAGGAATATAAAGAAATCAGAGTAGTGACCTGATTTTTTTAGCTATTACAACTTCATTTGCACTTCTCTTTCTATATTATTATATTATAGGCATTATACACCTCTATTTCTTTACAACAGACTATGAATACTCCTACACAAGCGCAACGTAATAAAATAGATTCCGCCATTGATAAAGTAGCTTCTTTGTGCGCTACTGATAATGCTATAACGCCCTCGCAGGCTATTGCTAAAGTAGCCTCGGATATGCAATTAACACATGACTACCTTCCTATTATTGTAAGAGCTTATAATACTGGGGCGGCTGCAGTTCATCGAGATAGTTCTAATACGCTTGTATAATAAAAATCAATAAAAGTTATTGCAAAGTTCTGTTCTTGAGGTAAAATAGATTTTGTCGTTGGAGGGATTCTTTTTTTCCGCAGAATATATATTCTGCGGAAAAAAAGAAAACGCATGGCAGTATGTGCACACTTGAGCGTCTTACGACAGCTCGTTGTGAAGTTTATACGCCATACGTTTCCCTTGTTTAACTCGAACAGAAACCAGAACATGGTCCCTGTAACTACATTATAGCGCCATAGTTCGCAATTACAAGTGAGAGTTTTATGAAAAACACAAAAATTCCACAAATTTTTATTGAGTATTACATCGGTATTGACGTCTCCAAGGACTTTATTCACTGCTATTTAAAACCGACTGGCGATAATAAAGAAAATCGCAAAGAGAATTACAAAAAGATTGAAAACAATCCAAAAGCTATTAAAAGCTATATCCACTCGGTTTTGAAAGGCAAAAAAATCGTTTGCGTGGTCATGGAAAGTACGGGCGGGTATGAATTGTATGCCGCTGAAACTTTTACACAAGCGGGATATTACGTCTTCGTTTTAGACCCTGGACAAGCTCGAGATCTCATCAGAGGGATGAAAACAAATCCTAAAACCGACAAGGTCGATTCCGAAGCTTTGGCCAGGATCGCTCAACGGTTCTGGGGAGACGAAAACGTTCTGGCTGCATATGAGTCTATGCCCAGCGCACTCAAAGAGTTGAGAGTCTTGGTTGACCACTATCTCGCCCTTACCAGAAAAATTGCAAAATGCAAGAACCAATTGAAAAAACCGGCCAACAAGGATAATAAAGCCATTGTAAAAAGCCTGAAAAGAGAGTTAAAATGGCTTCAAAAAGAGAGAGATGCGTTCATGAAGGACATTCGAGAGCAAATTGCCAACGATCCGCAAATGGCTCGATGGGACGAAATACTTCAGTCCGTGCCTGGGATCGCCGACGTCGTGAGCGCTGTACTGATCGCCTTCTTGCCGGAACTGGGAAAACTCAATAGAGAAAAGATTGCTTCCCTGGCTGGATTGGCTCCTCATCCTTGCGACAGCGGTACAAAACACGGTTCGCGGCACGCCAAAAAAGGACGGCAAAGAATCAAATCGGTTTGGATGCCGGCTATCGTCTCTACAACTCAGCATAATCCCGTCATTAAAGCCTTTTATCAACGGCTTACAGGACGAGGAAAGGAGAAAAAGGTTGCTATGATTGCCTGCATGAGAAAGCTGCTGACAATTGTAAACCAAATGATTAGAAACAATCAAAAATGGGGCGAAAACAAAGTTCAGAAGAACGAACTGCAAGACAACGTTCAGGCAACTTCCGCCCCGGCGGTTGAGGAATTGAATAACCAGTCAGAACAAACCGGCGAAGAAAAACCGGCGGTTAAAAAGCCGAGAGTTTCCAAAAAACAAACGTCGACAGTAAAATCGGGAACTCAACGCAAGACAAAGAAACAGCCGACATCAAAAACAACGCGGTAAGATTGCTATAATACCAACCTTACCGCTCAAACCCGAACTAAAGCATTGCGCTTCGTTATCCGCGAATCCTTCCAGGCTGTTATTTAACAGCTTCCGATTCGCTGGCAAGGGATAATATGCCTTATGCTTTGTTCCATGCCTAAAAAAACCTAAGAAATCTTTTGATTTTATTCAAAATTTTTCTTATTTACCTACTTGACTTCATTACAGAAACTTCCAATCAGGAACCGACCTCGTCGGTCGCCGATTGGTTAATTTAAGTTCCATTATTCATCGACTAAAATACATTTATTAAAAATATAAAGGAAATCAAGTCTTGCCAATAATGCAAGTATGAAAATAAACAATCGGGGTGAATCCGTCTCATCCGTGTTTTCCGTGTGGGACTTAATAGACCCTAAATAAACCTTATTTTAGCTCACAGGTACGGACTTGCAGGAAGAGCCTAATTTTTCATATTTTGATCGGAATTATTGATCGGGTATATAAAGAATACACAATCAATTTTGATATAAATGAATAATAAGAAACAGGAATTGGTCAAACTTATTATTAATGATGGTCTGTAACAAAAGATAAGATCAAACAATAATTTACACCATTAGAATTATACTATCTCGATAAAGATAAATGTATAAAAAGAAAAAAGAATTGGACGTTTCAATCCACTCGCAAATTAGCAAGAAACTGCATAGAGCGACGTTTTATGGTCGCTCTATACAGTGATTTAATC
>CAJOMT010000142.1 GCA_905235815.1 uncultured Clostridia bacterium | reverse complement strand
CTAATCCCCCTGAGGATGAACCGTTTGCAGGAAACCATCCGAGTTTCACGCATAATACTACCATTAAAAACGAGCCAATAATAAATGAGGGTAAAGCATTAGCGGCTGTTGTAAGCACCATAATTAATTTATCTACGAATTTATTTCTATTAATTGCGGCTATAGTTCCTAACGTGATACCTATAATGATCGCTATTACCGCAGCGATAGAGCCGATATATGCGCTAGTCTTAAAGCCATCCCAAATTATATCCAATACTGTACGGCCTTTTTGCTTGATCGAAGGCCCAAAATCAAAGTGCAATACACCAGTCAGATAGGACAAATATTGTTCCCAAATTGACTTGTCTAAGCCATATTTTTCTTTCATCGCTCTTTCGACAGCCGCTGACGCCGCTTTTTCGGAAGTAAACGGACCGCCGGGAATTGCCATCATTACAAAAAAAGTAATCGTAATAACGATAAAAATCGTCAAAATCGCTATCAAAAGTCTTTTAATAATATAAGCAACTGTTTTTGAATTCATAACTTATCACTCTTTTTTAAAGTTCGTATTAATAAAAAATAAAGAATATTGCGAGCTACTGAAAATCAGAACACATATTTTATACTTTCATTTTTTTATCGAAAAGAAAATTTCTTCGTTTGTGCACAAACGAAGAAAAGGCTAGCCTTTTCTTAAAATTTAGCCATTTTATCAAAAATTGTTATCCTTTCTAAACAATCTTATTTCAAAATTATACTCAACTATACTAATTTTGTCAAATGTTTTTTGATTGTTTTTGCTTATATATAATATAAGTTGTTTTTATAGTCACGGCTATTCGAATATTTTAATAATATTTTAATATGGATAGCAAGTTATAAAGATAAGCGCAACATAGTACAATCCACTCGGTTTATAAAAAATGCGAACCGATTGGCTCGCATTTTATCCATTAATATTTCAACAATATTTTTTTATTATACGTTTCATATCTTCGTATTTTTTCAGCATATCCCGTGCAAGCGCAAGCTGACAACGCGCCCTATCCAAATTATGCTCCGGATAGGCAACGGCAAAATATTTATCGCCGTTTAAGTAATCCGTTAAAAACCTCATTCCGCATTCGACAGTCATCGTTATTGCGCCGAGCGCCATAGTATCCTTTTCATTTTCGGATAACGTGGGCGCAACCTTGCTCATAAACCCTCTCGCAAATGCCTCGTATTTATCCATATCCAGATACACTTTGGTTAAATCCGTTTCTTCTTCGCTCGCACTGTTTGCGGTAAACCTTATTGCGTCGCCGAAATCGAACGCCACAAGGCCCGGCATAACCGTATCGAGATCTATAACCGCTAAATGCTCTCCCGTTTCGGCGTCAAATAATACGTTATTACACTTTGTATCGTTATGCGTAACTTTAAGCGGCAACTCGCCTCGCCTTTGCATTTTATACATTTCGGTAGCCATATCTTCAAAGTCGAGATAGCCTTGTATCTCGGCGGCTACTTTTTCCGCCCTCTTTTCCGAATCTGCGGCTATAGACTCCTTAAATGCCTCATAACGCATTACCGTGTTATGGAAATGCGGTATCGCAATGAACAGTTTATCTACCGGATAATCGGCAAGGTGCATCTGAAATTCTCCAAACGCTTTACCGGATTCCTCTATTATAAACAAGTCGCTCGTCAAGTTGTAGGTAACTGAACCGTCTATAAACCTTGAACAACGCCAAAATCCGTCATCGTTTACGTAATAATACTTCCCTTCTGCGGTTTTGGAATAATGCAATACGTCACGCTTTGCCGTAGCCTTAACTTTCTTGATTTTCTTTCTTATATACTCCGTTATATTGGATATATTATCCATTACTTCTATCGGGTTTTTAAACACGTAAGTATTTATTTTTTGAAGTATATAATCTTTTACTTCTCCATCCGTTTTAAAGTAGACAACGTACGTCGTATTTATATGACCGGTTGTTACTATTTCCGATGAAAGGTATTCACCCTCTATCAGAAAATTTCTGCAAACGTTTTCTAATTGTTGATCATTTACCATAATCAAACTTAAACCTTCCCCATTATCGCAAGTTTGGAATGCAAAATTTGCAAACCCCACAAATACGTTTATGCTGACCCAATTCTACATTATGAGCAGAATCTGCATATATTATATCATATTCGAAATAAATTTGCAAATGTGTTTTAATTTGCACATATTTAAATAATTTTGACAAAAATTTCAAATTTTATAAAAACAAAAAAAATAAATAAAATAGCCGAAAAACTGTTGACCGAATCAAAAAATTATGTTATTATATATAAGCGTAAAAGATAATTCGGCATGGAGAAATACCCAAGAGGCCGAAGGGGCTCCCCTGCTAAGGGAGTAGTATGTGAATAACGTAGCGAGGGTTCAAATCCCTCTTTCTCCGCCACGAAAAAAGACACCAAGCGAGGTGTCTTTTTTTCGTGATACGGACTCTATCAGAGGGATTTGAACAAAAGCGTGCAGATGCGAATCAAAATTTCGCAACTGCAAAAACAGTGGACACCCACTGTTTTTAGCGGCTGACCGAAGTGGTACTCAAAGCAAAAAGTTTAATTTAGCGAAAATGCTTTGAGTACCACAAGAGCAAATCCCTCTTTCTCCGCCATTAGGGAACTGTACGCACACTCGTGAAAATGAGAAAGGCGTTCAGTTCTTCTTTTTACACGAATGTTTCGGCATTATAATTCCTTTTGAAA
>CAJOMT010000141.1 GCA_905235815.1 uncultured Clostridia bacterium | reverse complement strand
ATTATAAATAACATTGATTGCCGTTTCCCGCAAGCGGGAGCCCTCGGCAAGAATATTTGCTTCGCAAACATTGACGGGAGTGACGCATTTTGCCGACAATTATAGTAAAATTTATGAAGTCGAGCAAAATGCTCTCAGCCGAGGGCGTAGCCCGAACGCCACGGAGCGTAGCGAAGTATTCCGTCGCTACTGCGCCCGTTGTATCTGTTCGTATGAAAGAATACGTTCCCCTTTCGTATAGTTACGTAGTGGCGGTAGATTATTTGGATATTATGCGTAAAGACTTCAAGGAAATATATGAAAAAGGTGAAATGACCAATCTAGGCTTGAAGGCTTGGGATTAAAAGGAATAATTAGATAAGCTAGCCGAATGAAATCGATATCTTTTGCCAAATGTAGGTTTGTCAAACATATGAGACAAACCTACATTGATAAAAATAAGAAAGGCGCATCAGTGTCTTAACGCGTCAAACAACCAACAATTTCTTGAGACGGGCTATCCCGCGGTATACGAGCGGACTGACGGAAAAGAAACGATAAGGGTGTATTTTAACCCGTCTGACAAAACGGTGACCGGAGAGTGTGAATATAAAGAAATATTGTATTCTCAGAACGTTAAAATAGTTGGCAAGAAGTTGACGTTAAACGGACAAAGTTTTGTTATAGCCAAATTAAACCGATAAAGTAAAAAAATATTGGTCAGAAAACAAGAATAAATCAAACAGCTGCGATACTCTCTTCGCAGCTGTCTGATTTATTTATTATTTTAAAGTAAAAGTATAGCTGAAAAGCAGGTGGATTTTATAATTGAAGCGCCCTGTTTCTATAAGCGGAGGGGGTATGTCCGGTTAATCTCTTAAAGGTCTTAGTAAAATAACCGGGGTCGCTGAAACATAATCTGTCTGAGATTTCACGGATAGACAAATTCCGGTCACGAAGCAGTTCCTTTGCTTCTTCTATCTTTAATTTCATAAAGTATTCCATTATAGATAGCCCCGTTTCCTTCTTAAAAATACGCATAAGGTATGCCCTGCCGTAATTTGTTTTTTTTAGTACTTCATCAATCGAAATCGTGGAATAAACAGAATCGTTCAGAAGCGATATTACGTCGGCAATCTGTGTTTTTATGTATTCCTTTTCACCTATAAAAACAGGGTTTTTACCGTTATTCTCAGTCTGACTCCTTAATAGGTTTATCAGGAAAATTTCAAGATAGTTTTTTATAAGCTGTTCTCCGCCAAGCGTAGGAGATTTGAGGAATTGCATTTTTTTTAGTTTCGGGTCCGAAAAGGCGATGTTGAATGTTTTTCTGCCTTCATTGTAAATATTATAAATTAAACTGACGTTATTATTTGAAACGTTGATTTTCTTATTTTCAAAAAACTTCATGGCTTCGGATTTGCATACGAAGGAAACGATGAACACGTTGGGCGGTTTTTTTCCGTTTGCGGCGAGCGCATGAAATTCGTTGGGTTTATGAAAGAGAATTTCGCCTTTTTCCAAAACGATTTCCTTGCCTTCGGCATAACAAAGAATGCTATCCTTATCGACGTAAACAAATTCCCAAAAATCATGAGATTCGCCTTCAGTTCTAAAGTTTTTTTCAAATTCAAAGTAGTGAATCGTTACAATTTTACTTACATTTATTAAGTTTTCAAGTTTATGCTTAAAATATTTTTTCATATAGTAATTATATTTTTTTGACAAATAATTGTCAAGTAGATTTTTTTGCCATTTTTAGAAATTGTAGCACATTGTAAAATCTGACCGTTAAATATATAATAAATATAATAAAAAAGAGATGGCTCTTATGAGAGTTTTAGCGATAGGTTGTCATCCCGACGACGTGGAAAATTCTTCATAAAACAATTTTAAATCAGGAGAACGTAAAAATGAGAGTTTTAGCGATAGGTTGTCATCCGGACGACGTGGAAATTGCCTGTTCCGGTACGCTTGCAAAATGTGTAAAACGTGGCGATAAGGTTATCGTTTGTCATGCTTCTTCCGGTGATTTGGGGCATGTTATTATTCCGCCGGACGAATTGAAAGTTATACGCGCTGCAGAAGCTAAAAAAGCCGGTAGTTTAGCGGGGATAGAAGTTATTCACGGCGGGTTTAACGATTTGGACATCTATGATAATAACAAAATTTCCCGCGATAAAATGGTCGAAGTGATTAAGTACGCGGATCCCGATTTTATCATAACGCATAATCCCGACGACTATATGCCCGATCACACGGCTGTATCGCGCTTAGTGTTCGACGCAAGTTTTACGGCGACTCTCCCGAACTACGGCAATCGTGACAAAAAACCCGCAAAACTCGTACCGATATATTATATGGACACTCTGGCGGGCGTAAATTTCGTGCCGACGGAATTCGTGGATATAACGGAAGAGATAGATTTGAAAATTAAAATGTTGAACTGTCATGAAAGTCAACTTGTATGGATGAAGGAACACGATGGGATAGATTTTGCAGACATGGTCAAAACGTGTTCGAGATATAGGGGATATCAATGCGGAGCGGAATACGCCGAGGGCTTCCGTCAATGCCAAGTATATTTAAAAGGAACGACTGAAAGGTTATTACCTTAATTTGAAAGGAGATATAAGAAATGAATTTTAAATCGACGGTTAAAGGCAGTTTATGCGAAGATTTCTTTCCTAAGGGATGGGATCTTGACAAGATGGACGAGTGCTGTTCGCACGCACCCGAAGAAATAGGCGAAAGACAAAAGTTC
>CAJOMT010000140.1 GCA_905235815.1 uncultured Clostridia bacterium | reverse complement strand
GTCGCAACAAAAGAACGCATAATCACCGATAGAGGTTACGCTGTCGGGGATTTCTATACTCTTAAGACTGCTGCAACTAGCGAACGCCACATCACCAATAAAGGTTACGCTGTCGGGAATTTCTATACTCTGAAGATTGCTGCAATAATAAAACGCATAATCTGCAATACCGACCGTATCTTTTCTGATAGTAACCGAAGTGCCGCTCCTATCGCAGCCAACCAACCATTTATCAACGTAACTCACGCCATTCTCTTTTTGTACGCAATGGCAACCCTCGAACGCCCTATAACCGACAGAGGTTACGCCGCTTGGGACAGTAAACTCCGTTGCGGTTTTACCGATTGCGTATTGTATTAGAGTTTTACCGTCTTTAGTGTAAAGATTTCCGTCTATAGATTTATAATATTGATTATTCTCGTCAACGGTAATACTCACAAGGCTGCTGCAGTTATAGAACGCAGCATGACCGATAGAGGTTACACTGTCGGGGATTTCTATACTTTTAAAACTACTGCAATACTCGAACGCATCTTCACCAATAGCGGTTACCGCTTTACCGTTATGTTTAGACGGTAATACTATTTCAGCGGGCAAATAATTTCTATATTTCGCTTTGATTTCGTAAGTGTCGTTATTGAGCAGAGTAAACTCGAAATATTCGTCCGGCGTAGACTTTCTTTCGGTATTGGATCCCGTTTCAGATTTGCTCTCTCTGTCTGCTTTACAAGCGGCAAATACCGCCAAACTACTTACGAGAAATATCGTAATTAAACAACACAAAAATTTTTTCATAATAAGCCTCTCTATATATCATTATACACCTAAAAGCGCAAAAAAACAAACATTTAATGCATAGGCAACAAAAAAGGAACTGACTTTTATAATCAATTCCTTTATTAAAGCAATCATTCGTCTTCCGAACTCGTCGCCGCCGCCTCTTTTGAAACCGCGAGCCGATAAGAGATATATACGTTATGTAAAAACTATCTTCTCCGCTAACGAAGCTGAACTTTTTCTCTTTATTTTTTCTTTCATTTTATTCCCGAAAAATTTTAATTCCAATAAATAATCTCTCTGTTTGCCTTTTTTGCGTGGTTTATCGTGTAATACGTTCCGCCCCTTTTCGTCCCGAGATAATACGCCAAAATAAGCGTACTGTTCTCTATAAGAAAATCGTTTCGTCTCAGCATACAGTCTTTGGTATATTCTTCTTCCAGAATTATTCTGTAATCGGCATCGGCTATCATTCGCTCGTATTCTTCGAGCGCTTCGCCCTTATAAAACTCGCCTTGGTCTTTGCACGGTATCACCGCCCCGATTTTGATAAACGGGTAAGCCTCTTTAAGTTCCTCTAACACCTTGACGCATTTCATATCGAAGCCGAGCGCCATTCCCGAAAGGAATACCTCGTAGCCCCGCTCTATTATCTTTTCAAATTCCTTTTTCAGCGCTTGCTCGTCAAAGTCGGATCTGAGCCTGCGGTGCCCCGTTACGGCGCAGGTCTTGTTTTGCAAACATGGCGGCAATTCGTTCAATATCATTCCGATAACCTTTTTATTGCGAGTTTATATAATCTGAATTGAAGTTTTAAGTTTTCAAGCGATACGAATTCGTTCGGCTGGTGAATATTGCAGTCCTCGTCTCGCATTTCGGGACCGAACCCTGCGCCGCATTTAAGCGCCCTTGCGTAAGTTCCGCCGCCTATCGCTATCGGCTCCTCATTAGTTCCCATTTCGCCGTTGTAAACGTTTGCAAGCGTCTTTATCAAAAATCCGTTCTTGTCGTTATATAGCGGTTTTTGGTGTCCCAAAACCTCGAACCTCGAAATCTTTTCGAATTCCGAAAGTATCTTTTCTGCGCTTATAGTCGCAGGATAGCGGACGTCCGCTATTACGAACACCTCGCCGCCCTCAATTCCTATTATATTCGGGCTGAGAGTAAGTCGTCCCGTTTCGTCTTGAAGATTTTTTAGTCCTAGTTCGTCGTCGAATAAGAATTTTTCTATCCTCTCGTCTGCGGCGCCTATTTTTACGAGATACCTTATCATCTTGTCTATTGCGTTTATTCCCTTATCCGGCGTTGAGCCGTGCGCCGATTTTCCCGTCGTTACGAGTTTATCTCCCTCTTTTTTAACACCGAATTCTTTGGCAAATTCTTCGTTTAACGGTGCTATAGCCTCACATTTGTCGCAAACGACGTTCCCCGCAGTGCCGCCCGATATGCTCTTTAAGGCACTCGGTTTATCGAAATAAAACTTGACGTGGATAATTCCCTTTTCGGAATAAATGACGGGGAACCCTGCGTCCGGCGAAAAGCCGAATTCGGGCATTTTGGCGACTTCGTTATAGTGGCGTATGCACCCCCAGCCCGATTCCTCGTTACAGCCGAAAATCAGTTTGATTTTCTTGTTCGGCACGAACCCTTCGTCCTTTAACGCCTTTAAGCAGTAAAGACAGACGATAGACGGGCCTTTGTCGTCGGTAGCGCCTCTGCCGTAAATCTTTCCGTCAGCCTCCGTCGCCGAAAACGGCGGATACTTCCAAGCCGAAAGACTGCCGACCGGCACGACGTCGAGATGACAGAGTATCGCCATTTCTTCTTCCCCGTCGCCGAAAATCACTTCGCCTATATAGTTATCGTAATTTTTAGTCTCGAAGCCCATATCTTTTGCAAGGGAAAGAACGAAATTCAAAGCCTCGTATGCGCCCTCTCCGAACGGCTTATCGGGAAGCGGCTCGCTCTGCACGGAGTCGATAGAAATCAGTTTTTTAAGGTTTTCTTTGATAGATGAAAAATATT
>CAJOMT010000139.1 GCA_905235815.1 uncultured Clostridia bacterium | reverse complement strand
GGTGAGCCGGAAGCTCAGAAAGCTAATCGAGTTGCCTAAAGGAGAAGATGTCGTCACCTGTCTGATTATCGGGTATCCTGCAGTGAAATATCAGCGGATTGTACCACGCAGGACTCTGAAAGCGAAGAAACTATAGTACCAATGTGGGAGACCAAGGCTCCTCACTACTGATTAAGTTCAGTGGCGAGGAGCCTTTTTATGCTCCTTCACTTTTTTAGGAGAAACCCGTGCGCCTGCTGCCTGAAACTATGTTTTTTGTAACGTTTTCAAATGTGGGCCCTCAAGCCCGTTATTCCCCGCGTGACCATAATCCCGCTCTAATTTTGATACGATCGTATCGGTTAGAGTGGGATTTCTTTTTTTCACCCCCGGCACGCGAGAAGAACCTTGATTTCAAAGAGTTTACGGGCTACGAACACACGATAGTCCTGTCGCTATAAAAGCCAAATGCCTCGGTGGATCATCTCCATCGGGGCATTTTTGCGTTTATGGGCCTGATTTCGTAAAAAGTTATCGTGTGTATAAGTAGGGGCTATTGTGTGTATTGTCAGGGTTATCGTGTGTCGGGTCAAAAACTCCGGTTTCACATATCTGTTCCTTATTGGGCATGATTTTAATTGATGGTAAGTCGATGCGTGGTGAATTTCAGTGTATAAGCGAAACTCCACCCGCCAAGCGGGTGGCTTCTCTACACACTTTTCTTGACATTTTCCGGGAAGCCGTTGCAGTTTTTCTTACCGTTTCGGAACCGCCGGACGATTTTATTCGCGCAGTTCGCAGTTTACGTCGTTATCTATTATATCGAGCATTATTTTCGCGATATATTGATTAAGATATTAAAGAGCAGCCCCAAAACGCTTTCGGCTTCTTTGCGATCGGATTTCATCGGCGCCAGAACGCACACTGCCGCAATAGCGCAAAATACGGCGCTCCAAAATTCAAATGCTGCATGAAAAGCTTATAGATCCATTGCTGTTACGTATCATTTTCGTCAGTTACGACGCTGCGTTTCGTATTTTTCTTGCAATTTGCGTAATACTTGTTCTTTTCGCTGTACATTCTTACGTCGGATTCGGCAATCGCTTTGCTAACGTCGCCTTCCGAATTTACCATCGCGTAGCCGAAAGAGCATGAATATTCAGTCTGCGCCAATTTTTCCTGCATCGTATTTATCACGTCCACGATATCCTTTTCATCGACTTTGGTATATAGGACGACGAACTCGTCTCCTCCGATGCGATAGATCATCGCATGCTTTCCGCAATATCTTTTCAGAATATTCGCAACGGTAATAAGCGCCAAATCTCCCGCATTGTGTCCTTCTAAATCGTTGATGCTCTTCAATCCGTTTACATCTATCGAGATAACGCCCGTGACCTTGTTCGTATACTTGATATTATAACTCAGACGATTTAGCAGACCGGTGAGAGGGTCGGTGCGCGCCATGTGGATGTATACCATAATGAAGTAAAGCAATATGGCAGAACTGAACAATGCGCAGTAATCCTTGCCCTCGTCGATAAACTTGTAATAAAATACGCTCAGAATGGGGACAACCGTAATATAGAAATATATAAAGGTTAAAGCTTTCGTGCCGCTGTAATTCTTAAAATAGAGGATATTCATTAACAAGAAGATCAGGGCGTAAAAAACAAACATAATATACGGGAGAATGGATATCGTTCCGCCTCTCCAGCGATTATATGCTTCAAACCAAAATACCAGATGCGTCCACTGGGAAGTTGAGTATAAAAGAATACAAATCAGTTGCGGAACAAGCAAGATAATTATCTGTTTCCGCGAAATATTGTCAAATAACATACGCATCATAACGATTATAATAAAAGGATAGAGCGAATATACAATTATAGTCAGCACGACTCGTAACGGGGATAACGTTTCAAAAGACTGCGTCCATTTTTCAAGATGAAACGAAAGCGATTCGACAAAAAGCAATATCACGAGCAAACGAGTCCACCTTTTCATTTGCTCGGAAATATGAACGCTTATTCCCAACATAAGCAACAACCCGACAAGTTCGAATGCCATTTCAAAATTGCCGGTCAGATAATCTAAAAAAATCATTGTTAAACTCTCCATTTATCCTTAGGTCTTCCTTTGTGGAAAACGGTCTGATATAATTTCTCTATAGCAATTTCAATCGGACGCAAGCCCTTAAAACGAATCTTTCCATTTTGCGGGAACTTAGCGTACCGAAAAAACCATCGCGCGGTTATATTGTATCACAAAAAAATTTTTTTTCAAGCATAGCATTTAATTTAAAAGTAAAAAATAATACGATATGGTGAGTTGTTATGCTGACGTGGCAATAACGGGCGGAAATTTTGCCCGCTTCGGCGTGACGGGGTTCAACTCTCGTCAGTCTATGGTATGAAGATGATTACGATGAAATTTATTAAGGGTGCCATACACCTCACTAAAACGGTTGGGGTGCATCTTGTCTAAAATTAGAGTTTCCTTCCATTTCGAGCGGTCATAACGGATTCGAGTTATGACCACTCGTATTTTTTGCTTTTTCATGTCGTATTCGTTCCTTCCTATTACGAAATGGACAACTTGGACGGCGGTTTTCCATCCATGGAGGACGTTTGTACCCAAAGGATTTTTATACGCATCAGGCGCCGAATTTCACCGCAACACGTTGACAGACACCGTTGTGACGAGTATAATATATTTTAGAATATTGTGGGCAATTTCAACGTTTGTTTTGGAGGTTGAGCCATGGCTGTAAGCTTCAGGAAACTGAGATACCGTTTGCTGGATGAGAAAATCAGCTTGGCAAAGCTGGCGAAAATGGCAGGCATAACGGACTACGC
>CAJOMT010000138.1 GCA_905235815.1 uncultured Clostridia bacterium | reverse complement strand
ATTAGCATGGAATCAATCGTGCGACGGTTAAGCGTCCCGATATTAATCAGCAGCGCGCTGCACAGCGACGATATTTCCTCGGCCTCCGCCGGATCGTCCGCCATAATCGGCGACGCCCCGCACGCCAGGAGAATATTGGCGCAGTCGTTTACCGTAACGTAGTTTGTAATGCAATGAACCAGCGGAGTCGCCCGCTGGACTTTATTCAGGTATTCGCAAATCATGGGAATATATGATGATAATAATAAAACATCAATACAGCGGTTACATCTAATTTATATTTGAATATTATACCCAATTAAAATTTTTTGACAATCCAGAGAATAAACGTTTCCTTTATAAGGGTGCGTTCAGAATTTCGAAAGCCAAAAAATTTTTAGAAAATTTTTAAAAAAGCGCCTCACCCCCCATTGACATATCGAAATATGTAATTAAAATGAACTCATAATGTAGGTAGGGTCTACATTTAAAATTTGTTTATTAACAAGGTGAATGTTTTTAACAAGAAATTGTTAATAGGGCAGACATTAGTTCTACTTTAACGTTAAAGGAGAAACAAGACATGTTCATGTTTCAATTCAGCCCTGTGCATTCCAATCTCGTTGTGAACGCCAATTCAAAAAATAGTTTTTTGGCGCCTCTTAGTAAATCGAGTAGTTTGGTCTTTAAATACTTCACAACGCTTTTTGCGTTTGAATTTTTCGTATACGGACTTGACATCTTTATTGCGTCCATTCTGTACCCACTTTGAAAATACGCCCCGTTAGTGTGTTGTAATAATGTTTAAGTCGCCGAGTGTGCGTCATCGTAAACAGATTTCCTGTCTGTATTGATGACGAATAGCACAACGGCGCCAGCTAGCAGAAACTATTGCTATCCTAAACAATACCATCAACGCTCAACACGGAAAATCTTTCTGAAAGAAATTACACATATGTATTCCAGGAGAAATATGTATTTTCAATGGCAAGTATAAATATGTTCATACAGTTCAATAATAAGCAGCAATAACGATTAAATTTACAAATCATATTTGAAAAATAATCTGCACAGGCGCTTATTAAATTTGATGCCTGCAGATGGATATACTTGCGGAAACGCAAGAAATTGAGGAGTTGTCAGCGTTGTTAATCGCGATTCCCTTCTTGAAGCAGGGTTGGGGATAAGGCGTTCCTCAAAAGTCTGGGACGTCAGACCGTGGCGTCCCGGACAAATCATAATGTTTGACAAACATTAGTTACATTTATCAAGCTGCTCTGCAGAGAGTGGAAGGAACGTATTTGTCGCTCCTCTCCAGGTATGGGACGTCAGCCCTAGGCGTCCCATACTACTCTAAAAATAAATCCGTACGCAGAAATTCGCGAAAGTTGAGAAAATAAGAGATTACAGAATAATCCTTTCGTTTGCTTTGTTCTTTTCGTGAATTTCACGGCTAAAAATACTTTGTGAAGGGCAAAAGGCTGATTAGCTCACAAGAGCCAATTGGCGCTATAACTCATATAGAGGAGGAAATGTTTATGTTTTTAAGCGTTTTGATGTCAAAACATTTGTTGTCATTGAAAAATGTACAACATGCACTTTTTATTCTTTGTTTTTTGGCGTTTCAGCATGGATATGCGCGAGATTTAAGCGGAGACGAGACGATTGTAAATCTTGCCGGGTTTGAGAATATTAACATCTATTCTCATACGTTGACTCTGGACAACACAATCAATACAGATTACTCTGGAAATATTTCCGGAACCGGCAGCGTTATCAAAACGGGGTCAGGTCAATTAACTTTTTCGAGCGGCAGCGGGTACTCTTCTTTTACAGGAAATGTAACCGTAGAAGAGGGGACGTTAAATTTGACAGGCTGGAAGATATTTCGCAGCAGTTCTCCTCCCTCTGTTGTCAACAACGGGACAATTATTGCCGATGGGGGAACGCAGACTCTTCGGAATCTCAGTGGAAGCGGAAATCTTGAAATCGTTACAAATACATCGGTAACTTCTTCTTATGAACAGAATGCCGTTATTTCCGGGATTATCTCTGGCGCCGGTAATTTCATAAAAGATGGCTCAGCTGCTCTGACGCTGTCCGCCGCCAATACGTTATCGGGATGCATAACGATTAATAACGGCAAGATTTGCTTTACCGGAGACGCTATTGTCGCCAGTGGACCAATTGAAGGACGCAGTAACGGAAATGTGGAATATAACGTTATCGGCGGAACAAAATCTTTATACATTCCAGACGACTCCAAGCATGTTCTGGTTAAAACAATTGCCAAAACGGGAGATGATACATTACAGATTTATGAAGGAGCCACAGGCGCCATAAGCGCTGAAAGTTTTGTCATTTCATCCGGCCGCGTTGATTACGGTGGATATTTTCAAAGCGTGGTATGGGGAGGAGGCGCCTTTGATGTTGAATACGACACAATTTTATCGCCGGGACTTACCGTTGACAATAATGGCGCAACTGTCAATACAATTGGCGAAATGATCATAAGTAACGGTGTAAATTTGGCAGTTAAACCTGGAGCGAGCGCTCTGTTTGAGTTTGACGCTTATAATGATGATTTGACGCTGCAGAATTTTGACAAGATAATTACAGAAGAATACGCGAGTTCTTTTTCTCCAGCTCTCGGATCGACTATTGATCTTGCGTTTCTGTATGAAGATGCCTGGAAATGGGCAAAAGAAGACGCAGAATATCATATCGTTCTTGACTATGGTTTTGCAAATGGCGAATACAACTATTTGTTGTCTGAGGAATTTAGAAACTATTTTTCTTTAGTCGGAAAAAATAACGATGGTCTTTATCTGATTGGTTTAGGCGGACAAGAGCCGCCGAATCCACCCGATCC
>CAJOMT010000137.1 GCA_905235815.1 uncultured Clostridia bacterium | reverse complement strand
ATTCAAACGCCAAGCCCGAAGATTTTTATACTCGTCCCGACGAGGCGGAAGCATTCTGCAAGGCTACGGGCATCGACGCTTTGGCAATCGCTTTCGGAACGGCGCACGGGTTTTATACGGCTCAGCCGAAACTCGACTTCGACGTCGTAAAGAATTGCGCTAAAGCGACGGGATTACCGCTCGTAATGCACGGCGGAAGCGGCGTTTCGGAAGAAGGTTTCATAAAGGCGATCGAAAACGGTATCCGCAAGATAAATTATTATTCGTATATGTCGAAAGCGGGCTATATGGCGGCGAAACAGGTAATAGAAAACGGCACAACCAACTATTTGCACGACGTGGAATATGCGGCAATGCAAGCGATGAAAGAGGACGTTAAAAAGGCAATAAAAGTATTTTCGAATAAATCTTGAGGAAAAACAGTTCGGTTGCGGTCCAATAATAAATTGAGAACTTAAGAATAAACGATATGAAAATAGAATTTAAAGGATTATCTTTCGTTCATTTAAACGACGAGATATTCGCAGAAAAAATAGGTAATATAGAGGGCGTTAAAAGCGGCTTTACGGAAATACAGATCGCAGGCGAAAATAATGATACGCACATGGGAATAAAAGCAGCCTGCTCTTCGGAAGCTCGTCGCCTTAAATACCTTTCGCATAAAATAACGGACGACGAACTTATAATAACGCAGAAGTCGGATATCGTAGAGGCTAAAACGGTTTTTAAAGGTTATGAAGATTCTGACGCAGTGCGTATATACACAGAAGTAAAGAATATTTCAGGAAACGAAATTATTCTCGAAGAGGTTTCGGCTTTTACATTTTCGGGAATAGGCGTGAAAGGCGAAGAGGGTGACTTGTATTTTACACGTTTCACACAGAGCCACCACTACGAATGTCAGCCTATAAGGCGTTCTTTTAAGGATTACGGTTTGGATATGTCCAACGGGAACGCGCAGAAAAGAATATGTTTCGCAAACGTCGGAAGTTGGTCGACGAAAGAAGAATTGCCGCAGGGGATAATAGAGCAAAACGAAAGATTTCTTATGTTCGAGATAGAGAACAATAATTCTTGGTATTACGAGATCGGGGATAACTGCGGTAAATATTATCTCTATCTCGGCGGCGCAAATTTGCCTAACGGCGGCTGGGAAAAGACTTTAAAGCCGAACGAAAGTTATAAGACGGTATCTGTCGCGTTATCTTTCGGAAATTCGCTTAACGAAGTTATAGGCGAAATGACGAAATACCGCAGGCATATCGCGGGGAAATGCAAGGCGGACGAGAATCTGCCCGCCATCTTCAACGAGTATATGCACCTTTCTTGGGATAGTCCTACGGAAGAGAACACGAGGAAAGTTGCGGAAAAAGTTGCGGAAACGGGCGTAAAATATTACGTTATAGACTGCGGCTGGCACGACGAAGAGGACGGTAATATAATCTATCCGTACGTCGGCAAATGGAAAGAGAGCAAAAAGAGATTTCCTCACGGCGTAAAAGCGACGACCGATTATATCCGTTCGCTCGGGATGAAAGCGGGGCTATGGATAGAGCCCGAAATAATAGGCGTGAAATGCAAGGAAATGCTTGATTATTACGACGACGATTGCTTTATAACGAGGCATGGTAAAAAGATAGCCGTAATGGACAGGTATTTTCTTGATTTCAGGGCGAAAAAGGTAGTTGAGTATATGACGGAGACAGTGCGGCGTATGATTGAAGAGTACGGCGCAGATTATATAAAACTCGATTATAACGAGGATATGGGAATAGGTACGGACAAGTACGGAACGAGTTACGGCGAAGGGCTCGAAGAGTGCGCGAGAGCCTATCTTAAATGGATAGACGATATACAGTCGGAGTTCCCGGACGTGCTGTTTGAAACATGTTCTTCGGGCGGAATGAGAATGGACTACGGTACGCTGTCGCATTTTTCGATAGTATCGACGTCCGATCAGGCGGATTATTTAAAATATCCGTATATAGCGGGGAATATATTATCCGCGGTACTGCCCGAACAGGCGGCGGTATGGGCTTATCCCGTAGGCGTAGGCGAAATAGGAAAACCGCTGTCGTATGATGCGGATTGGATAAAAGAGAATATTACGGACGAGCGCATAATTATGAATATGATTAACTCGTTTTTAGGGCGGATGCATCTTGCGAGCCATATAGAACTTTTATCCGAAGAACAGTTCGCGCTTGTGAAAGAGGGCGTTGATTTTTACAACTGTTTAATTGAAAGTAAAAAGCGTTCCGTACCGTATTTCCCCTTTTGCTTTACCGATTTTTCAAAACAAGAAGTTGCGAGCGGTTATATAGCGGATAACGTCTTATATCTTGCCGTATGGAATCTCGATCGGACGGGGGATATTGTAATTCCTTTGGGAAAAGAGTGGAATATATTGTCTGTTAAAATAGGGTATCCTGTGAAAAGCGATACAAAATATTTGCTTTTAAACAACGAATTAAGCGTGCATTTCGATAGAAAATATTGCGCAAGATTTTTTGTCGTTCGTTTTACGGAATAAAAGGAGAAGAACTTATATGAAAAAAATTAGTAGTCCTCGGATTGGATGCAAGCGGCAATATTTATGCAACCTTTGCAAAAACGTATCCGGAAAAATTCGAGTTGACGGCAATAATAGAGGACGATGCGGCCAGGCTTGAATATTCGAGAAAAACCTATCCCGAGGCTGTCAATTATGATAATATGTTTCATTTGTTGGTTAATTCTTTATTTCATAACGCAAGTTAATGTAGTAATTAGATGAGGAATAAAACTATACACCAGAGAAAAATTTAATAATAAACACAAAAGTAACGCCGAGAGGGTGTTGGATTTACTAAAGACTTTAA
>CAJOMT010000136.1 GCA_905235815.1 uncultured Clostridia bacterium | reverse complement strand
ATTTGATCCTCCTTTGGTAAGGTCAAATCCTCGCTTTCTGTTTCATCGACTTCGCTAGGTTCCTCTTGAAAAGAATCGAGAATACCGGAAGTCGTCGTTATCTTTTCCTCGGCAGACATTTTCGCCGAGTAAATGATTTTGATTACATCTATTATTTCTTTTTCTGTCAAAAAATGTTTGTTTTGCTAACCGCATGGTTAAGTTCTTTATAAACTTGCAAATTTACCTCCTTTTTATTCGGGTGTTTGCGCCGTGGTTATTCGGCGAACGCTTTTTTAAAGCGTTAAACCCCTCGATTATAAGTTCCACTTTCGTAAAGTGGTTTTCTTTTAAAAACGAGTCTATTTCCTCAGCAGTTTCAACTTGTATACTCGTCGCCCAAACTTTATGCTTTTCCTTGCGTTCTGTCTTATGTTTTTCCTCATACCGCCTTGCGGCAAGCCTTTTTGGCGTGTTTTCTTTCTTTTGCATATCTTACTCCTCATCATATATCAAAGTCGATAAAATCTCTTCTTCTATAATCGCCTGCATCTCGTTTTCTTTCCTTGCGTTTTCGAGAAAGTCGTTAGTGTGTTTATATCTTTCGAGCATTTTAAGTTTACCATACATGATTTCGTATAAAGTCTCCGCCTGCTTATCTATGTTATGAAGATATTCGGGCAGATACTTTCCGAGCGTCCAATATTTCGCTTTATTGTATTCTTTCATATATTTGAGAGCGAGATTTCCGTATTTGCCGTAAACCTGTTTATTTGGCTTGAAGTTCTTTTCTTGCTTAGCCTTATCTTTGGCGCTGAATTCCTTTTCCATAAAAACCTCCGAAAATTTATGAACGTATTAATACGATACTATTTTCCGAGCCAAATGTCAAGTTGTTTTTGAAAATTTTTTTATTTCCCGAAAGCGGAGCTGCAATCTAAGATTTTAAGGTTTTCTATCTTCTTTGCAATGTGGGTATCCCACTTGCAAATCTTGCCAAAAGCGGGTTTTAACCCACTTTTCTTATCCTGCCTGCGTTTTTCCCTTTTTTAACTCACTTTCATAATTCCTTTGCTTGACGTTTGCTTGCCTTTTGCTTGACGTATAATACCCTCCTTTTCTCATCATTCGACCTCGTTATTGTCGTTTTAAATCGGGCTTGACCTATCCCTGTAAAGCGTGTTCAACAACCTACTTCTTCTCGCCATTAAGACATTATTATCACCTCCCTCCGTTTGCTCTCTGCGCTTTTTGTCGCCGTGACGTGTAACGATATTGAGGTCAACTTGTTGCTATCATTTCACACAGGTCAAATACCCAATGCCTGGGTACTCGAAAAAAATTTTTAAAATCTTTTTAAACATAAAACTCTTTGGCTAAAAATCTTATGCGCTTTATACCCGTGTTCTTATATCCCGCAATTTCAGCCGCCCACCTCGCTTACTTGCATTTTACGACAGTCAAAGCATACACGCTATGTGCTTTGAAAAAATTTTAAAAATTTTTTGCTCTATAAAGTATGGAACTTATAGCCGGACAATAAATACAATATTCCGTTTTTAATATATCCGGTCACTATTTCTACTTTTCTTTCTTTGCGTTTATTTTAACACCCAATCATTTGCAATGCCTGCCAACAAAGATAAAATTTTTTATTTTTTTATAGTTTAGACGAATTATAGTCTTAGCGACCGATCAACGTGTGATCACTCGCTTAAAAATTTTTTGAGTTTTTTCGACAATTTCAAACTTGTATATTAAAGACTAGTTTTAGATTTGATTTCTTTTATCCTGAAAACAATTTCCCATTATTGAAAAATGCTTGATTTTGGGAAATGACTGTGGTATAATAATTAACGAGGTAATATAATGAAACTTATTGAACGCGAATTCTATCTTGAAAAAATAAAAAACGTGATAGGCACGCCCGATATTAAGGTTATAACGGGAGTGCGCCGTAGCGGGAAATCTAAACTGCTGGAATCGTTCAAAGAGCATGTTTTGAAAAATATCTCCGGCTCGAACGTCATTCATATCAATTTCAACCTTGCGAAATACGAAAATTTAAAAGACTATCACTTGTTATATCAATATATAGACAACGCATACGTTGAAGGAAAAAACAACTTTGTTTTAATAGATGAAGTTCAATTATGCCCGAACTTTGAATTGACGATAAACAGTCTTCACGCAGAAGAAAAATATGATATTTATATTACAGGCTCAAACGCTTTTCTTTTGAGTTCAGATCTTGCAACGCTTTTCACAGGCAGGACGTTTGAAATAAAAGTTTATCCGTTTTCGTTTAAGGAATACCTTGCATACTTCGGCAGCCAAAACATCTACGAGTCTTTTGAAAACTACGTCAAAGACGGCGGCATGTCCGGCTCGTATCTTTACAAAGATGCGGAATCTAAGTATGACTATATCAAAGACGTTTTTGATACTCTTATCGTTCGGGATATAAGGCAAAAATATAACGTCAAAAATCCGCACCTTATGGATAGACTGGTGGACTATTTGATGGACAATATTTCAAACCTGACTTCCGCTCGAAATATAGCCGATACCCTTACCGTCAATCAAGACTTGATCAACCATAAAACAATCGGGAAATATATGCAATATCTTTGTAATGCTTTTGCCTTTTATAAAGTACGCAGATATGATATCAAAGGAAAAAAGTATCTTACCAGTAACGATAAGTATTATTTAAGCGACCATACGTTTCGTTATGCCAAACTCGGAACGAAAAATCTCGACTACGGCAGAGTGTTGGAAAATATAGTTGCCATTGAACTTTTAAGGCGAGGTTATGAAGTCTACGTTGGAGTGCTTTATAAAAAAGAGATTGATTTTGTAGCGATAAAGCGAAACGAAAAAATTTATATACAAGTTTCGGACAACCT
>CAJOMT010000135.1 GCA_905235815.1 uncultured Clostridia bacterium | reverse complement strand
GCGAGCGAAAATTTATATCAATAAATCGAGTGAGAATTAGTCGAAAGACGCCAAAAAGACAAGGTTAAGGCTCAACGTGTTCGACTATTCTCAACTTAAGATCAAAGAGTTATTTTCTCGGTTATTAAATCTTTATGACACTTTATTATACCGAGGTCGAAGTCTGTGTAAAATCCCAGCCCCGATTTCTTGATTTTTACGTCTCCGTTTTCGCATATTATTTTGAATTTTTGTTGATTTATTGCGGTAGGGGCAAGTAAGCAAGCCTCTACGATTTGTTCTAAGTTATCCGGAACCTCGCCCCTTACGTCGAGGACTTGTTCTCTCGTTTTGCTTTTTCGTGGCGTTCCTTGTGTTTTTCCGTAACCCAAGGCAAGAGAACATTGAAGTTTTTCGCCTTTTTTGAGTGAGATTTTTGATTTTACCACGCCTTTATTATACGTCAAGGCGACGAAGCACGAATTTAAACCCAAAGATTGCGCTTTCAGCGCTAATATTTCTCCAACGTATCCGGCGGTAACGGGATCGCTGCCGACGAGTGCCGCATAATTTTTACAGCCTTGGAAATTGCCGTACGAAGCAGTGGCGTTTTTAAAAGCCGTTTCATCGTCGAAAAAGATTTGAACGTTAGTTCCGTAATCGGCATTAAGTGCGGCTATAAGTTCATTAAGTGCATTTTTTTTGTCATCTTCGATAGGTTTATCGAGATATGCTCTTACCGAATGGCGACTGCGCATAAGTTCTAAAATACTCATAATATTCTCCTTATCAAAATGTTTGTCATATAATATAATAATGTTTGACAGACTTGCAAGTGTGAAGTATGCTGAAAAATGGGCTTTAAGTTTTAATCCGGCATACTATAATTTTTCGAATATCGGGGGAGATTGTACTAATTTTGTTTCGCAGTGTTTATATGCTGGTAAAATAGCAATGGTATATTCTGCGTATGGTTGGTATTATAAAAACTTAAACGATAGAGCGCCCGCATGGACGGGCGTAGAAGAATTTTGGAATTTTGGAATAAAAAATAACAGAAACGTAGGTTTTAAACTTACCGAATGTACGTATGACGAGTTAGAGTTAGGTGATATCGTGCAACTATATAACGGGGCGAAGTATTATCACAGTTTGATCGTCACGAAGATAGAGGGTAGTGGTTATAATAAAATAGTAATGGTTTCCGCACACGATAATCCCGTGCTGAACGTCTCTGTTTACAGTTACGGGGCGTATTCATACAGATGCGCCAAAGTCAGTGTATAATCAGAGCATACGCAAAAATATTCACATTAGCATTTTAGCGAATGTGAATTAAAGAATTATATAGACTAAATTATTCGTTATCTTCTTTGGAGAAAACGAGAAGATTATAAGGTTCTTCGGTAGAGCGAAGTCTTTTAATCTTTTTTACTGCGTCCACGCTAATAGAGGTAACGAGTTTCCAGCCGCCCAAGCTTTCTTTTGCGATGGTATCTTCAAAAAACTTTAAGACGGTTTCGGGTTTTTCCTTTTTACCTACGACCATTCTTCCCGGAAGGGGGATAACCTTATAGATTTTCATTTAGCACCTCTAATCGATAAGATAATCAAGAGTTTCGGCGGAATAGTCCGACGAAACAACAATTTAGTATATTATAACATATAAATCGGGCTTTGAAAAGTGAAAATGTAAATTTTTTTACGAATATAATAAAAATTTTTAAAAATTCTCAAAAAGGCATAAATGAAAGTTGACATATTTAGAGAAATATAGTACAATTAAACACAGTTTAAAAATTGCTTTTCAAAAGGGAATTGCGATAAAATCCAATAAGCTTCCGTAGTTAAATGGATATAATAGGGCCCTCCTAAGGCCTAGTTAGCAGTTCGATTCTGCTCGGGAGTACCACTGAAAAAGACGGCTAAATGCCGTCTTTTTTTTAGTGGTTGACCGAGTATAGAAGCGAACTGCCGTTCGTCAATGTCCGCCGACAGGCGGATATTCTTGCCGAGGGTGCCCTTATAAGGGTTTCGGCAAATTCCCGTCGGGAGTACACAAAAAGCCGCTTTCTTAGTAGAAAAACGGCTTTTCGTTTTATTTCTTATTAATTATATTGTCGAGCGCAACGATTACTCTTCTTCATATTCCGTCGGAGGCGTTACCGTCGTAGTTCCGTAATCGGAAAACTCAACGGCAACAAATCCTACGAATGTATAGGATAAGAGTTTGCCATCCTTGAATTGAGCCCTGAAAGAAACCGTACTGTCAAGGATCGTCATGATTGCCGAATACTCGCGCTTGTCGGCATTGTAAGATAATTCTTCGAACGTATTCGGAAAATATTCGGTGTACAGAATCGTCATGGGATAATATTGACCAAGGTTCACCGTCTTATCAGATTCTCTATACCATTTCTCATCGTCTTCATCATAATAGTAACTGCTTGATGTTGCCGTTTTTTCGGACACATTATAAGTGGAAGTATCGAAAACTATAACAAAATGATTGCCTTGTATATGTCCGTCGAATTTCCCGTCGGCAAATTTGTTTACGGAAACGCCGCCTCCTAAGTTCATCGTTGCCGTGAAATTGCCGTCGATAAAATTCTTAGGATTGTTGACCATTGTTTTTATCGACAAATACTCCGCTTCGGTAACCGTATAGACGGGTTCCTTCGGGGTGTCATCCGTGTTGTCTTTGTTTCCGCATGCCGTCATGCTAAACACCAACAAAAGCACGAGGAAAAACGTAAAAGTTTTCTTCATAATAGTTATCTCCTTTTATATTTTTTTTAATTTTATCAGGTCGAACTTGTTTATACTCTGCTACTCGGCTTTTTTGATATACCAAGTGGTAACTTCGGTTATCGGATAACCCCACTCGCCGTCCTCAAAGGTGAGGGTGGAAACAGTGGGAGCGTTGCCG
>CAJOMT010000134.1 GCA_905235815.1 uncultured Clostridia bacterium | reverse complement strand
AACCGACAAAAAAGTTAAAAAATATGCCGATTTTTGAAGAAAATCGACATATAGGCTTATTTGTTCCACGAAACATTGTTTTTGTTTTAATTTACTTTTCTATTTCTTTATCCAAGTATAGGGATTAAACGTAAGTAACATCGGGTAAATTTCAAGCCTTCCGAGTAACATTGCAAACGTCAATACTATCTTCGAAAATGCAGAATAGTTCGCAAACGACCCGTTCGCAACCGCATTGCCATAGAACGGCCCGATGTTGTTAAAACATGACGCCGCCGCCGTGAAATTCGACTCGAAGCTGAAACTGCTTTCAAACGATATAAGTAAGATTATCACTATAAACGATAGGACATATATCGCCAAATACGAACCCACTCCGTTTAACGTCTCTTCGTCTATGCGCTTGCCCTCGAACTTCACTACGGACGCTCTTCTCGGGTGAAGCGTGCGACGGAATTCGTTGATCGCCTTTTTGAAGAGTATCATTACCCTCGTTACCTTTATTCCGCCCGCAGTCGAACCCGCACAGGCGCCGATAAACATCAACATCGTCAATACCGCCTTGGCAAGCGGGGCAGCCCATTCCGTAAATGCGTCTATCGTGTACCCCGTCGTCGACATTACCGACGCCGTATGGAAGAACGCATGTCTTATTACGTCGCTTATATTATTATAGATGGGATATATGCTATACGATACGAGGGCTACGGATACGAGAAGAATACTTAAATACGTCCAAAGTTCTTTGCTGCCGAACGCTAAACGGAATTTCCTTATAAGAATAAGATAAAACACGTTGAAATTTATGCCGAACAGCACCATAAATATCGCAATTACCCATTGCAAATAATGATTGTAACTCGCTATCGAATCCGACTTGATACCGAATCCGCCCGTTCCCGCCGTTCCGAAAGCGTGTACCACGCTGTCGTATACGGGCATTCCGCCGCATATCAATAAAATAATGAGCAAGGCGGTCAGCCCTATATAGATAAGGTAGAGAATTTTAGCGGTGTCCCTCGTTCTCGGAACGAGTTTATCCACCATTGGCCCCGGCATTTCCGCCTTTAAAATATTCATCGATCTGTCGGGGGAGCGCGATACTATCGCCATTATGAAGACCAGCACGCCCATACCGCCTATCCAATGCGTAAAACTGCGCCAGAAAAACATTCCGTAACCCATTGCGCCGCCCACTTCTCGCAAAATGGTGGCGCCCGTCGTGGTAAAACCGCTTACGGTCTCGAATAATGCGTCTACGTACGAGGGTATACAGCCGTCAATAACGAACGGCAACGCACCTATCACGGATACCACTATCCACGCCAAGGCGACGATTATAAGCCCTTCTTTCGCAAAGATTAAATGAGAGTGTTTTTTTAAACACATAGTAAATAAAAAGCCGAACGCAAAGGCAATAACTGCGACTATGCCAAAGGCGATTGCGCTCCACCATTCAAAATATAACAGCGAAACTATCAGCGGAACGAACAATATAGCCGCTTCGAGCAATAGGACTTGTCCTATCGTGTAAAAAATCATCTTATAATTCATTGTTATTTTTCCACTATCGAGCCAAGATCGTATATAGGATTGCCTGCCGACACCACGATAACTTTGTCGCCCGACTTGATTACGTCGTTACCGCTGGGAATGATCGCCTCTCTTTCCCTTACTATTCCGGCAAGCAGTATGCCCGGCACAAGTTTTAAGTCTTTGAGCGGAATATTCGTGTACTCAAAGTCTTGCAAAACGGTGAACTCGATAACTTCCGCTCCGCTGCCGAGTCGGTACAGCGTTTCGACTTGTCCGCCCGAAGAATTGCTGAGCGCCCTCGCATATCTGACGATAGCGTCCGCCGTTATCTTGCTGGGCGTAATAATGCTTTCCAAACCCATTTTCTCGGCAATATACGAACGCTCCTCGGAGTTGACTTTGGTTATAACTTTCGGGGAGTTCTGTTTCGTAGCATAGTATGAAGCGAGAATATTTTCCTCGTCTCTGCCGGTTATCGCAACGAATGCGTCGGTAGTATTTATACCTTCTTCAAGCAGTATATCCTGCGTCATTCCGTTGCCGTTTATTATAGTCGCTCCCGGGAGTTCATCGCAAAGTTGTTCACACCTTTGGCTGTCTATCTCGATTATTTTTACCGAAATATGACTGTCCAAAAGCAATTTTGCGAGGTAAACGGCAGTTTCGCTGCCGCCGATAATAATTGCGTCCCTTATATGCTTATGCGCTATACCCATAGTCTTTAATATCTTTTGGGTTTCTTTGCCGGAAGCGATAACGCCTATCTTGTCGCCGCTTTTGAGTCTGAAATCGCCCTGCGGTATATAGACTTGGTCGCCCCTTATGACGGTGCAGACGAGGAACTTCTCCTTTGAGTGCCGCCTTAAATCCATAAGCGATACGCCGTCGAGCGGAGAATTCTCCTTTAAGAGAAGTTCTATCATCTCGAAACGGTGATAACTGAACGTCTGAACCATCGACGCCGACGGAAGCTTAATTATGTTGAATATGAGCATTGCCGTCAAGAGTTCGGGGTTTACCGCCGCCGAAAGGTTTAACTGCCGCTTCATAAACTCCAGATTCGTGCCGTCGTTGTTCTCCGTTGCCCTGATTCTCGCAATCGTGTGCTTTGCGCCGAGTTTTTTCGCCGTAAAGCACGAGAGCATATTGATTTCGTCCGAACTCGTCATCGCTATAAATAAATCCGCATTCTTTGCGCCCGCTTCCAAAAGCTTTTCGTGATTGGTGGCGTTGCCGCAAATACCTATAACGTCGTACTCGTTATTATTACGATAACGTTGTGTTTTTCGTTTACAAGGCTTGCGACAACGACTCTGCCGATCTTGCCGCAGCCGACTACGATTATTTTCATAGTTCTAATTATACTGTTTTATTTATTTTTGTCAATCGTTTTAGCCGAATGAAAATAAAGTTGAACTCGCCTTAAGCGGTTCTTTTGCGCCCTTTTCGGCGAGTTCTCGCAGAATGAATTTATATTCTATTCTGTTCACCCTCACCAAAAATGACTGCAAAATTTACCGTTTAAGGTATAAAATATTAAAACGTCGCAATTTCGAGTGGATTTTCGAAAAGGCGAACGCAGTCGTATACAAATACTACAAGTGAGAATTTGCGGAAAGACGCCGAAATTACGGCGTTTTAACG
>CAJOMT010000133.1 GCA_905235815.1 uncultured Clostridia bacterium | reverse complement strand
TGCATGGTTTACTGCACCGATTTTTACGCCACTCATACTACCCGATTTGTCAATAATGAAAAATACGGTCGCCGTTCTTTTTGAGATACCTTCTACTTTTTCAAAAATCTTACTCATTTGTTTTGCTCCTTAAAATTTTATTTCAAATTCTTTATTTTCTATATTTATTATCGTTCCGTCAAATAACGGAATGATTTGGTCGTTGATTGCCGTTACTTCTTTACCGTTTGGAAGTTTTGCATGTATTTCTAAATCTACAAGATTTTTAATCCCATATAATCCTGGATGCTTTGTGCTTTCAACAACCGATGCTATCTTATCGTAGTTTTCTATATGTAGTTGCCGTCCATATATATCATTGCCTTTTTGAATAGGTATTTGGAAGCTTTTACCTTGTATTACGAAAGGCTTGTTATATTTAACTCCGCAGTCCTCACATACAATGTATTGTTCGTTACTTTCTGTATAGTTATAAAACTGCTCGTTTCCACATTTAGGACAACAGATCAATGAATCTTCCATCTTATCGAAACAATCTATCCATTCATTTTCTCTTACCCTATAACTAGCATTATAAAGACCTTCTGTAAATGCTCTTGAGAACATCGTTTTTATCGTTTCGGGATAGTAGTTCCAAAAAGTTATTACATTGTTGTCTATTCCTCGTATCGGTCTGTTTGTATCGTTATTCGGATCGTATACGAAAACCGCTTTCTCTGCATATAGTTTCCTTATGAACTTTGTGGTTAAGCAAGGACACTTATGCACGGCTTCCCCTTCAAGTGGGTGTGCTATGAAAAACATCATAAACAATACGACGGAAAGAGAATACAGGTCCGTTTCCATATCCGGGTGTTTTTGACCCATAACTACTTCTGGGGCCATATACCTATCCTTGCCTATCATTCCTAGCCATTTCCCATACGGTGCGACATTGTCGTTATCGCAAATCAACACATCCCCCGTCTTTACGTCGACAAAGAAGTTGCCGTCATTTATATCCTGATAACTGTATCCTTTTCGATGTAATTCCTGAAAAGCCTTCGTTATATTGCGGGCTGCCTTTATTATTGTGCTGAATTTTGAAAATCTCTGTTTCGCATTCAATAACAGGTTAAAACCTATAAAGCGTTTAGGTCTTAACTCCATCAAGTATCCGAAAGAGTTATCCTTATATTCGCTTATTGCAAGTGGCCACAAGAAATCTTCCGACGGCTTACCTGCTTTATAATTGTCAGCAAGGTTATTATAAAATGCTTTCTGATTTATTTGTTTCAAGTATTCTGGAAGATACCATTTTAACGCGTATTTGTTGCCGTTTGATTCCACCTCGTAAACCGCACCTTGACCGCCCTGACCCAGAAGCCTTACCACTTTGACTTTTTGCTTGTTTGACAATATAATTTCTTGGTCTTTATTAAACATCTCTTTACCTCAAATAAGTTTCTCCATGATTTTATCTGCACACGCTATCATCGGCAGATATATCCAGTAGTTCCCTTTTTCAAACTGTAAATACAAGTAGTCGTCTTCTATGTTATATGAAATTAAAGAACTTACCTTTTTTGCAAACGACTTTCTGCTTGCCGAGAATATTATCCTTTGATTTGTGATGTAAAGTTTTCCCTCTTGGAACTCTGGCACATTATCTCTAATCGTTTTTGTTAAGCCTTTCCCGGTTCTATAGTTTAAGCCACTTACTATCCTTATATTAAATCCGTCTCTCGTTCTTTGATGCCCCACCGTGCGAAGTTTCACATCTATTCTTACAGCGTGGTCATAAAACAAACACGATTCGTTATTCCTTAATGCTACCTTTGTTACCTTTAGTATCGGCTGTTTACCGTTCAGAATATCGTTTATTGCATTTTGCGGTAAACCCGTCGTAACCATAGGCATTGACGGTTGAGAAGGTATTTCAGGTGGTTCAAATAAGTTTCTTAAAAAACCCATATTATTCTCCTATCTGTGAAAACAAAATAATGTATTTGTATCATCAACCACATAAGACCAGTTTATTTTTAATAACGATCTTGGCGTGTTTGAAATAACGAAGTTAAACATTTCATTATTTGTCAAATCTCTGCCTAAATACTTGAAGTAAATTGTACTTGTTGACTTGCTTATTGTTGCAAGATAATTGCTTAATTCCGTCCTATTGGCGAATACTCTTCCTGTTTTATAAAACGGATTATCTTTCGTTTGTATACAGTTGAAACTGTCAGTGAAGCTGTGACTTACGGCAATCTCTTTATCGGTTATCATATAACAGAAATAACTCGGCTTTTTATATCCTTTTTGAGTAGCACCCATATCCGACGTTACATCTACATGGTATGTATACCCGTCAACGCTTACTATGTTCCATCTATGATTGCCACCTGCCAAGATACCATCAATCGAAACGCACTCAATATCCATTAGTTGCAACAAGTATTGATACGCTAACGATATCCCTTCGCAAACACTTTTTCGTTTTGTAAAGACATTGAGAAGTGTATGGTTGCCGTAATCAAAGTTCTTATCATTTGAATAATCATACTCTATATTCTTTACCAAATAGTTATGCACCTTTCGGATAGTCAGCTCTTCATCTTCACTACGGAAACTATTTAGCATACTCCGTATCGTCTTTTCCACTTGGTTTGTTTGCGATTCAGTAAGGATATATTCTGGGTGATACTCAAAATTCATTCCGTCTCCCCAAGTTGTTAACTTAAGCAAATTTACATAAAAGAACTGCGGGTTTTCTCTTGCGATTGCATCACGGACATTAGAACTAATGCTTTGAGATAATGAAATTCGTTTTGCTCTTTTTTTAAGCCCATCGCATATTTGCCGATAGACCTTTTTCTCGCTGTTAGAAAGACGGTTATAATAATGATTATTTAATTCTCCGTGTTTACGAATACCTAATTCCATAATTAGCAACAGGCATATAAAGCCATTTCTTCTCTAACAAAGTTTTTCCAGTT
>CAJOMT010000132.1 GCA_905235815.1 uncultured Clostridia bacterium | reverse complement strand
TAAAGCGTTTGAATATAACAGAAAGAGATTAGTAATGTATAACGAAAAGACAGACAGCGACAATCCGCTTTTTGAAATGAATAAGGAATATCTAAATAATGGTGCGGAAATTCTGACTGCGGCGAGCATAAATGACCTATGTACTACTTCATCGATTTAGACGACACTTTGGTAAATACAACGCCACTTAATAACGACGCATATAACTACGCTTTGGAAAAATACGGACACAAAAGAATAAATACCGAACAACGCATAACGCGAAAGATATTACAAATAAAGCCGTCGGAATTATCAAAAATAATTCGTGAAAAACAAAAATACTTTTGTTTACCTTGGCTAACCAAAGCATTTTAAATCCGAATTCGCCTTAAATGAGTCTTTTGCGCCCTTTTCGGCGAGTTCTCGCATAATGAATTTATATTCTATTCTGTTCACCCTCACCAAAAATGACATCAAAATACTCTATTTAAGGTACGAAGTATCATAACGCCGATATTTCGAGTAGATTTTCGCAAAGGGGCGAACGCAGTTGTATACAAATACTACAAGAGAGGATTTGCGGAAATATGCCGAAATAGCGGCATTATGACGGGTTCGGATTTAAAATGCTTTGGTTAAAAAGCAGGGGTTTTGTAATGACAACCCCTGCTTTTTCTATGGTATATATCATTTTAGCAAATTTCATTATTTTTACACATTGAGCGGCCTAAACAGATTGCAACATGCCGATTTTTTTTGATATAATTTTACATGGTTTATTTTAGTTTTTCGGCGAACTTTAGTTTTAACTAAAGAATACTGAGGAAAAAATGCAAAAGACAAGGCATACTTTTGTAAAAACAAAATTGTTATTTGCTTTAACCATAATTTTTATTGCATTGGCAATTTTAGGAATTGTACAAGCAGTTAAAAGGAAAGACAGAGTTTTAGGCAGATTCCTTTCGATTAAACTCGCTAATGCTCTATGCATTTCTTTTATAATAACTATTTCCGCTATTTTAACCTTTCATCTTTCATATTTGCCAATGCGCACATTCTGTATTATAATAGGTACCATAAACACACTTATTATATTCGGCATTTCCGCATTTCACTTATACTCATCGGTAAGACAACCGAAAAGTAAGATAAATAGTTAAAATTTTTAAGCTTTGCCGAGCGTAATTTCAATTTCGCGCTCTCTGTCGTACCGCTCTATCGCTTTTAAGTACTTTTCCGAGAGTCTAAACAAGTACCTTTCGCGCTCCTCGTATGACAAAGTTAAAAAATACTTCTTGTCCATAAGTCTCGATAATGCGTCGCTGGGTTTACCGTAAGCGTCTAACATATTCTTGACCTCTTTATAGAACATTTCATCCTCTTTTTTCGTACCCCTTACGGTTCTGACGACTTTGCTTTTAAAATATTTCTCAACGCCGGACGGCGCTAAACCTTCTTCTTTGGCGATTTTGACTCCGCTATCTACTTCTCTCTTGTATTCCTCCCAAAACCGCGACTTTAAACGCTGCTTTGCCTCTTTTGCATAAGACTTGATACTCTTAGATTGAGTTTCCATAATATTTCTCCTTACGCTTAGCCGAATGAAAATAAAGTTGAACTCGCCTTAAACGGTTCTTTTGCGCCCTTTTCGGCGAGTTCTCGCAGAATGAATTTGTATTCTATTCTGTTCACCCTCACCAAAAATGACTGCAAAATTTACCGTTTAAGGTATAAAATATTAAAACGCCGCAATTCCGAGTGGATTTTCGTAAAGGCGAACGCAGTCGTATACAAATACTACAAGTGAGAATTTGCGGAAAGACGCCGAAATTACGGCGTTTTAACGGGTTCAACTTTATTTTCATTCGGCTAAAATAATACACCCGAAGAATATTTCTTCGGGTGTAATTTACTTTATTAGTTTTTATTTCCTCTTTTCTTTGCCGCTTCAGCCTTCTTCTTTCTTCTTACGGAAGGTTTTTCATAATGCTCTTTACGGCGCAAATCTCCGATTATTCCGTCACGAGAACATTTTCTCTTAAATCTGCGAAGCGCATTGTCTAACGATTCGTTCTCTCCAACTCTTATTGTAGACATTCCTCAACCCTCCTTTGCCCTTTGGCAAGAACTCAAAAACACAAATATTATATCAGCAAAGTAAAATTATGTCAAGCGATTAAATGGCGTTTCGACGCAAAATTTAATAAATTTCTCTGCCGTTGAAATCGAGCGGCAATTCTTCTTTATATAAATGCGAATCGTTGGCGTACTGATACAGCTTCGGAATAATTTTATCGCCTTCGTCGGCTATCTCGATTACGCATACCCCCGTACAATTCAACTGCGTGAATCTCGTACAAAAAACGGGGTACGGAATTTCAAGCAAGCAACTTAAAAACGCCATTCCAAAACCGCCGTGCGCAAACAACGCAACTCTGTTATATTTATGGTTTATCGACTTATAGGAGCGCTTTTGATAATCATATTCGTAACCGAAACTCTCTATAAGGCGAACGGTTTCAGTCCTTACTCTGTTTATACCTTTACCGAAATCCCTATCCTTGAAAAGTTCGCTCTCGTACCAACCGAACCCCATATTCGCAACTTCTTCGGTCGAAAATTTATCGTAAATATTTTTATCGAAGAAACACCAGACCCATTTGCCGTCGCTATCGACTCCGAAATCGGCAGAGGCGTATTTTTCATTTGCAAAATCGAGAAGTTCGATTTCTTTGCCGAGAAGTTTTGCGGTCGGCTCCGCCGTCATTATCGCCCTGTTTGACGTCGAAGAATAAATTTTATCCAAGCCGAGCCTCGCCATTCTGTGCGACAGCGCCTGCGCCTGCAATTTGCCCTTTTCGGTTATACTGTCCGGATTGTAGATAGGATCGCCGTGCCGTACAAATATCAAATACATCGTTATTCTCCCTTTACGCGGGATTCCACTGCATCTTCTGACCTGACAGAATATGTATATGCAGATGAGGCACCGTCTGTCCCGCATCGTCGCCTTGATTGATGACGAGGCGGTAGCCGTTTTTTAGTCCCAATTCGTCACTCAGCGACGATATCTTCTTTAATATTCTCCCAAGCAGAGCGCCGTCATCATCGCTCATTTCGGCAAGATATTTGAAATGCTTTTTAGGTACGGCAAGAAAATGATTTTTCGCTTGCGGATTTATATCTTTAAATATTATAAAATCTTCGTCTTGATAGATAATATCCGTCTTTAACACGCCGCTTACAAATTTACAAAACAAACAATCGTCCATACTTTACCTCACTTTTGCCGAATGGAAATAGAGTAGAACTCGTTAAAACGCCGTAATTTCGGCGTCTTTCCGCAAATTCTCATTTGACGTATGTGTATACGCCTGCAATCGCCTTTTCGAAAATCCACTCGAAATTGCGACGTTTTAATACTTTGTACCTTAAACGGTAAATTTTGCAGTCATTTTTGGTGAGAGCGAACAGAAGAATAGAGTAACATACCTCATCAATACAATAGTTTCCGAAAAGGCGGCTTTTCAGCCCTTTTCCGCGACCTTTCGCTTGTAGTACGGAAGTACAACTGCGTTCCTGCTCGCGAAAAATCATCTGAAAATACGCTCTTTTCGGTGCTTGCATTTTGAGGGGCAAGAAAGCGCCCCTAAATAGTAAAATCAATTAAGAATAACTTACCCGTTAAGGCGAGGCAAAGCCCGCAGACAATACTCACCGTATTGTCAAGGGATTTAACAACGCATTAACCGTTTTATTGCCCCTCAAAAAAGCTATTGATGAGATATGTTACTCTATATCAATTCATTCTGCGA
>CAJOMT010000131.1 GCA_905235815.1 uncultured Clostridia bacterium | reverse complement strand
ATAATATTTTTCTTGGTCTTATCGAAACGCCCGTCGACGAGTATATCCGCCGTATCCAAAATCTCGTTAGCCGTCTCGCCGCTCGCCCTCGTTCCGCTTATAAGTTCTTCGTAGGTGAACCCCGAAAAAATCCATACGCTCTTTTCGGGATACGACTCTTTCGCCCGCTTTATAAGCCCGAGTACCGCACTCTGATTTTCCGGTTCCATCGGTTCGCCGCCCAACACGGTCAGTCCGCTTACGTAATAAGGCTTCAAGCTCTCTATTATTTCGTCCTCGACTTCTTTCGTAAACGGCGTTCCGTAGCCAAAATCCCACGTCGGCATATTGAAACAGTCTTCACATGCGTTTCTGCACCCGGAAACGAAAACGGACGTTCTCACACCCGTTCCGTTCGCTATATCGAAATATTTTATATTTCCGTAATTCATATCAATAAATTTTATAAGTGCAAAACTCTATCCTTTATCTCTTGCGTTCTGCCTTGATTCCAATATTGCGAGCCTATATAGCCGCAAGTGCGCCTCGCTACGTTCATCTTGGATTGATCTCTGTTGCCGCAACACGGACATTCCCATACGAGTTTGCCGTCGGCGTCGGTAACTATCTGTATCTCTCCGTCAAAACCGCAGACCTGACAATAATCGCTCTTGGTATTGAGTTCAGCATACATTATATTGTCGTAAATAAAGCGCATTACCGACAACACCGCCTCGATGTTGTTCTGCATATTCGGAACTTCAACGTAACTTATCGCTCCGCCCGGAGACAGTTGCTGGAATTCGCTCTCGAATTTGAGTTTCGTGAATGCGTCTATATGCTCGGTTACGTGAACGTGATAACTGTTCGTAATATAGTTTTTGTCGGTTACGCCCGGTATTATTCCGAAACGTACTTGCAAAGCTTTCGCAAATTTATAAGTCGTGCTTTCAAGCGGCGTACCGTAAAGCGAAAAGTCTATATGCTCTTTCTCTTTCCATTCCTTGCACTTGTCGTTCATGTGCTGCATTACCGCAAGCGCAAACGGTTTTGCCTCCGGATCGGTATGCGACTTATTCGTCATATACTTAGTACATTCGTAAAGTCCCGCATAGCCGAGTGAAATCGTCGAATATCCGCCGTATAAGAGTTTATCTATCTTCTCGCCCTTTTTAAGTCTTGCGAGCGCTCCGTACTGCCAAAGTATCGGCGCAGCGTCGGACAACGTGCCTTTAAGTCTGTTATGACGAGCCATCAACGCGCGATAGCAAAGGTCGAGCCTCTCGTCGAAAATCTCCCAGAACTTATCCATATCGCCGCCCGAAGAAAGCGCTACGTCAACGAGGTTTATCGTTACTACGCCCTGATTAAATCTGCCGTAATACTTCGGCTTGCCGTTTTCGTCTAAGTAAGGCGTCAGGAAACTTCTGCACCCCATACAAGTGTAGCAATGTCCCTCGCCGTTTTTATCCACTTTATATTCGAGCATCTTCTTCTCTGAAATATAGTCGGGAACCATTCTCTTTGCCGTACATTTTGCGGCAAGTTCGGTAAGGTAGAAATACGGGCTGTCCTTGGAAAGATTGTCCTCTTCCAAGACGTATATGAGTTTCGGGAACGCAGGAGTAACCCATGCGCCCGCCTCGTTTTTAACGCCTTGTATCCTCTGCTTTAACGTCTCCTCGATGATAAGAGCCAAATCCGCTCTCTCTTGCTCGTTTCTCGCCTCGCCCAAATACATAAATACCGTTACGAACGGCGCTTGACCGTTCGTCGTAAGCAACGTTACGACTTGATATTGTATCATCTGAACGCCCTTTCTGACTTCGTCGCGAAGTCTCTTTTCGGCGATTTTTGCAATTTTAGCCTCGTCCGTTATTCCGAGTTCGGCAAGTTCTTCGGTTACGTCTTTTTGTATCTTCTTTCTGCTTATATCGACAAAAGGTGCAAGATGGGTAAGAGATATGGACTGTCCGCCGTATTGGTTGGACGCAACTTGCGCTATTATCTGCGTCGCTATATTGCAAGCCGTGGAAAAACTATGCGGCTTTTCTATCAAAGTGCCGCTTATAACCGTGCCGTTTTGCAACATATCCTCTAAATTTACGAGGTCGCAGTTATGCATGTGCTGGGCAAAATAGTCGGCGTCGTGGAAATGAATTATTCCCTTTTCGTGCGCCTCGACTACGTCTGCGGGAAGCAATATCCTCTTAGTGATATCTTTCGATACTTCGCCCGCCATATAATCCCTCTGAACGCTGTTTACAGTGGGATTTTTATTCGAATTCTCTTGCTTTACCTCTTCGTTGTTGCACTCGATAAGCGTCAATATCTGCTTATCCGTCGTGTTTGCGGTTCTGGCAAGTTGACGGCGATAACGATAAGTTATATACTTCCTCGCTATTTCAAACGCTTTAAGATCCATTATCTCGTTCTCGACGAGGTCCTGTATCTCCTCGACGCTTAACGCCCTCTTGTGTTGCGAAGCTATATTTTCTACATGCTCGCCTATCGCCTCTATCTGCTCGTCCGTGAGCCTGTTTGCGGGATTGACTTCATTGTTCGCTTTTCTTACCGCTTCCGTTATTTTGGTGCGGTCAAAAGGCATCTCCTGTCCGCTTCTCTTGATTATTTTCATTGTCTTACCCTCTGTAAAATTTTTAAATCTGAGCCCGATTTTAATTCGGCCAATCGAAGTGATAACAGTATAGCATACTGCCGTTTTTTTTACTTGTGATTTTTGCAACAAAATGAAACATTTTTAAAATTATTTTTTGCCAAAACCACAAGATATTGTGTTGATAGAAATTTTTAAACGCAAAATATTGATAATCGGCGACGCCCCGAAAATGGCGATTTCAGCCGTAAAAATCTACGTTTTTCAGCGCTATCGGCTCATATTTTTTTCAGTTTTTTTACGAGCGAAACCGAGAGCGGAACGCTTAAAAAAAACGCCGCGATATCCGCCAAGGGCTGCGCGAAAAAAATTCCGCCCGATCCAAACAGAAAACATAGCGCCGCTATTGCTGGTATAAAGCACAATCCTT
>CAJOMT010000130.1 GCA_905235815.1 uncultured Clostridia bacterium | reverse complement strand
GGCACGGTAAAGAATCTTAACGTGACAAAAGCGATTATCGGAACAAATTCCAACAACTATAATATCGGCGGCGTTATCACCGGTTACGTTTACGGGCAGGCGAAGTTCGAAAATATTTCCGTATCCGATAGTATAGTTTACGGCTTTGGCAAGGTAGGCGGTATCGCCGGAATGTCGGATGCATATACGTCTATCACGTTTACGGATTGTTCCGTTATCAACACCACAATAGATGGTTGTTATAACTGCGGCGGTTTGCTTGGTATGGCTCAAGGTGAAGTGACTATAGAAAGTTGTATCGTTCAAGCCGTTTGGGAACGTCTGCTTAGTTCCGAATACGTTGATTGCACCGTCAACGAAATCACGGGAACGTATTGGATCTATGCTGACGAATATTATTACGCAGCGTGGGGCGATTATTATTCAGATTACACAACGGTTGAAGACGGCGACATAACCTATTTCGGTTTGTGTTACAATAATTAAATAATTAAGCCTTTGAAAATGGTTAAAAGCTTATAGCTTAGCCGCCCGCTTTTGGACATTGGGCGGGCGGCAAATTGAACTTAACTCCAAACAAAAAAGTCAAGAAGAAAACTTCTAGGCTTTTTTGTTTGTAAAAAAAGGCTGTCGCTATATGAAATCTATCATTTTGCGACAGCATCTGAAAACTTCTTTACGTCGAGGTCTGTACCCGGATTGACGTAGTTGGTCAGATTGTATGCATCCGTTTCTTTTTGACAAGCGACGTATATGCCCTCCTCGGTTTTCGACAGCGGAAAATAATCTCTCATAATAACTTTTCCTCTTTTATATCAAAATCAAACGGCTCTTCGCCTTTTTTCGTAACCGATATTATAAAATCCGAATAACGCATTCTGCGTGAAAAATATTTTTCTCCCGAAAATTCCTTTACCCCGTTTATCGGAAAGGACGGAATCTCTTGCGGCCTCTTTTTTATTCCGCTACCTTCCGCCTTGACGAGACTCTCCTTTGCCGTCCACACGTCAAAAAAATCCTCGCTCGTCAAAATACTTGCGAACTCTTTGTCCGAAGAAACGTATCTCTTTAAATCTTCACCTACGTCACGCAATCTTTCAACGTCGATGCCGACGTCTGCGTCCGCCAAAACAAACACTACCGCTCCGTCGCAGTGCGACACGTTGAAAAATTTGTTTTGCGAAATAGGTTTTCCGTTTTCGGTCAGAGTCCATTCCCCGATGTATTTACGCTTGAAATATGCGGAAACAAGGTGCAAAACCTTGTCCTCGTCTTTGACGTATCTCTCCGCCGCCGCCCTATCTTTGTCGGTAACATATTCGAGGCCGGTCAGACCCGAGTAACAAACGCCGTCTGAAAGATAAATCAAAACGCATAAATTTTCATTAAATTTTTTCTTCATTTTTCAGTTATTGTCGGCAAAATTCCATTTCAATATTGAAAATATTGCTATTGCTATTGATTATATCATATTTTTTAAAGTTTTACAATGATTTTTATCAAATTATACACTGTTGACATTTTTAATGTTTTAGATAAAAAAGCACCTACTCATCAGTATCATAAACCGATGAATAAGTGCTTTATAATTAAATATACTTTTTCACAAATTCCAACAATTTTTCCACAGTGGTAAACGCTATTGCCATATTTGTATCTGCTACGCCGTAATAAATAGTAATATGCCCTTTAGAATCTACAATCGCGGAGCAAGGGAAAATAACGTTTGTTGTAAAACCCGTCGTCTCATAAAGTTCTTCCGGCGCAAGCAAATAGCGCGTAGTTCTATATTTTACTTTGGAAGGGTCTTCTAAATCCAACAGCGCAACCCCCATACTGTATGTATAACCGTTGCAAGTGGATTGTACGCCGTGATAAATCAAAAGCCAACCTTCATCCGTTTTAATCGGCGTCGGCCCTGCGCCGATTTTAATTCTTTCCCAGAAATTATTGCCCAAATGAAAATTCTTCATCAAAAGCTTATGATTTCCCCAATAGACTAAATCGTTGCTATAACTGATATAAATATTCCCAAATGGAGTATTTCCATCGTCGCTTGGACGGTTGAGCATTACGTATTGCCCATTGATTTTCTCAGGGAAAAGCACACCGTTTCTATTAAAAGGTAAAAAACCGGTGGGAATTTTTTCAAAATATTTAAAATCTTTCGTCTTTGCAATATAAATAGAAGGACCTTCTATATCTGCGCAAAATACGACGTAATACGCATCTTCTATCTTAATCAATCTGGGATCATAGCAATACAATTTTTGGAATACGCTTCCGTCTTTTTCATAAAAAACAATCGGCTCGTTTTCCAAATCCCAATGAATGCCGTCCTTACTTTTTCCAAGATACAAATCAGGCTTTCCCATTTTATCTTCGCAACGAAAAATCCCTACGTATTCGCCGTTCAAGATTGCCGCCGCACTGTTGCAAATATGCCAAAAATTCTCCATTTTTGACATTTCAAACAACGGGTTGCCCTTATAACGCCAGATATATGCGTCGTCACCGTCGTTAGGAAGCCAAAACATTCCATCGTTTTCCTTATAATACTTGTTATCCATTTGTTTTCTCCTTATTTACATTACAACTTTATTGTGTTATTTATTTAATTATATCGTCTGACGATGATGTAATATTTCGCTCGGATAATTGCGAAAACCGCTTATCCTCGCTTTTATAATATCTCTTTTAACGAGAAAAGTCAACACCATAGCGCAATAAAAAGCTTAGCATAATAAAAAGACCAAGCCGCTTGATAAAGCGAGCAGAATATATTTTATCTCTTTGCCGTTATCATTCATTATGATAAGATAACTTTCGCTGATATGTCATTCGCCGTATCTTTCGCAAAAAAAAAGAGTTACGCTAACGTTAAAATTCTCTATAATCTTATAGAAATCGTAACTCATACTTTTATGCCAGCCAAGAATAATACGAACTTGCTCCAAGCGGCGTCTTTTACGCCCTTTTCGGAAACTATTGATGAGGTATGTTACTCTATTCTTCTGCTCACCCTCACCAAAAATGACAGATAAAATACGCCGTTTGGAGTACAAAGTATCC
>CAJOMT010000129.1 GCA_905235815.1 uncultured Clostridia bacterium | reverse complement strand
TTTAAAATAGTAATCCCTATTATTACTCATATAACGACAAACTACGCATAATTTTTTATAGCGATTTATAATACAATATCCCTATGAAAAAAATTGTAAATTTAAAGCGGATCGGTCGATCCGCCCTATCGCTTGCGGCGTATTTTTGTCTGACTTTTTCGAGCGGAAACTTTCTGCCCGTTTCTCTGGCGCTTTTAGCGGCTAACTTATACATAGATTTCAATCCCATATCCGCTTGCATACTCTGTTTTATACCGTTTTTGTTCTCATTTTCCACAACGACTATTTTGTCGGCGGCGTGGGGCTGTGCTATTTTGGCGGTAATATTCCTACTCTTTTCGAGGCGCAAAAAGAAACCTAAATTTCTCGTCTTCTATATGATAATTGCGCTCGCACCCTATGCGGCGTTCACTCAAAACTACACCCTGCCTATCCGAATAGCCCTGACGGCAATAATCGTGCCTTTGCCATATATATTTATTTCGGCGGCGAAAGTTTTTGTGATAAAGGGCTTAAAATACAAGTTGTCGACCGACGAAATTATTTCGGCGGCGTTTCTGTATTCTTTGGTAGGCTACGGGGCGATAAATATCTTCGGCGAACTGTTATGGAAAGAAATAGGCGTTTTGGCGTTATTGTTTTCGTCCGCCGTTGCGCCATACGGCTACGCCATATACTTCGCTTTGATATCCGCCGTACCGCTCTCGGTATATTCGCTATCGTTTACGCCGATTGCCATATTCGGTATATATGCGTTAGTTGCCGCCATATTTGCCAAGCGCTCTAAACTCCTGACCGGACTGTCTTTGATCGGTGCCGAACTATTATTATACTTTTTGACCGACGTTTTCTCAAAAGCCGAACTCTACGAAGTTTTACTTATAATAGTACCTGTCGCAATTTTCGTATTTATCCCCGAAAAATTCTTTAAAAAGGCGACGGATTCGCTAAGCGTATACCGCACTGCGTCGCTCGGAAGATACGCAATTAACAGAGACAGAATAGTTCTATCCGGAAAATTATACGAAATTGCCTCGGTATTTTGCGAGATGTCGGCGTCGATGACGATGCTCGGCGAAAAAAGTTTTTCCGAGGCGAGCGTTAAAGCCACGGTTACCGAAGAAATCAGAAAGGACGTCTGCAAAAATTGCAAGTCGCAAAATCTTTGCAATGAGAGATTTGACGGCGAGGATTTATATAAAATCGTAAGTTTGGGGTTCGCAAAAGGCAGGCTTGCCGTTGCAGACCTACCCAAAAATATGGCGACCAATTGCGTTCAACCCGAAAAAATAGTCAATAAAATAAATTATTACATTTCGTCTTTGGATAAGAAATTAGATGAAATATCCTCTATGGAGAGAGGCAGAGACCTTATAAAATATCAAGCCGTCGGCTTATCCGAAGTCTTAAAAGGGCTTGCCGTGTCATTCGGCAAGCAGACCGAATTCAACTCTGCGCTCGAAAAGGCGATAAGCGACAACTTGATAAAGTGCGGCATATACGCTCTTGAAGTTTTGGTACTCGGCGACGGAGCAAACTCGGAAATCGATCTCGTAGTGCCTCCGTCGGCTCCCGAAAAGTCATATTTTTTAAAAGCAATAGAAGAAATAACGGGCTATAAGTTGATTATCACGTATAGGACCAATCTTTCCGCCTCGCTCTCGGCAATAACTTTAAAGCGAAAACCCAACCTCGATGCGGCGTTCGGAATAAGTCAAAGGACGAAAGACGGAGAGATTTACAGCGGCGACACCCATTCGATAATAAAAATTTCGGAAAGCAAATTTTTACTTGCGTTAAACGACGGAATGGGGAGCGGCAAAAATGCAATGACGACTTCATCAGTTGCAATATCTTTGATAGAAACATTTTACAAGGCTGGACTACCCTCCGACGTTATTTTATCCACCATTAACAAAATACTCGCTTTCGACAGAGAAGATAATTTTACCGCCGTAGATATAGGAATAGTCGATTTATATTGCGGAGAGGCAAATTTTATAAAAATCGGTTCGCCCTACTCGTTCGTAATCACTAAGGACTCGGTAAAAATAATCGAGGGAAGTTCTCTGCCGCTCGGTATTCTGGACGAAATGAAACCTACGGTTTTAAAGACCGATCTATCCGCAGGAGATATGATAGTGTTTCTATCCGACGGCATTTCGGACGCATTCGGCTCGGCGAGCGATATGATAAGTTTTCTATCCGAGCAAAAGGCGCTTAATCCTAAAACGCTTGCCGAAGATATACTCTCAAAAGCGATGATACTAAACGGCGGCAAGGCAACGGACGATATGACGGCGTTTTGCGTGAGAATATTCGACGAAGAAACTGTCAGCAAAAGTTGATTGGATATGATTTGCGTGATATAATATCCTCGCGTTTGGAAAACGGAGGAAAAATGGGCAGATATTATTTAAGAAAAAGAATAAACGTATTGAGCGCGGCAATACCTGACGTTCCCGAATCATTTTTCTCTTCCGAAGGGGAAGTTAAACGGAAAGATGGAAACAGTTCCTTACGAGCAAATTCTCGAAAAATGCGGAGCGGAGGCGTTTGCGGCGGCGATAGTGGTATGTCTCATATCCGCACTAATAAAAAATAAATTTAAATTAAGCAGAAGAATTCAAACGGCAATAGAATTAGTTCTATCGTTTGCGATAACGGCAATTATCGCATTTATAACCAAAAACGGGGATTTAAGCGGCGTAGTCGTTGACGGTCTGAGCACTGCCGGAGTATCGCTCGCAGTATGCGGATTTATTTGCGGCGACGCACAACGCCCGAATATCGGCGCTCTCACCGCAGTTTCAGACGATGAAAAGTCTGACGGCGAAAAATTAAAAGCCTTGATACTTTCGATTCCGGATATAGATATAACGGAGTCCGAAGCGGATCTTATAGCAAAAATGTTTGAAAAACTTAAAAACAATTCTGACAAATAGCGTATAAACCGCCGAATTAAATACAAAATAATTGTATGGACAAAGACAGGAATTTGAAGTTACAAGAATTATTGTGTGAGGCTCAGCCGAGCGAAGTCGGAAATCTTTTAAAAGAGATGTTTGAATTGTTCAAACGTTAAAAAAGCGGAGTCGGGTTATTG
>CAJOMT010000128.1 GCA_905235815.1 uncultured Clostridia bacterium | reverse complement strand
GAAAGGTAGAAATCTTGAAAGAGTAAGTGAAAAAACGCTAAAAAAGAATCTGGCGTTGATCAACGCCAGACCTAAAAAAGTTTTACATTTCTTAAAACCTATAGATTTATTTAATGAAAATCTCGCCAAGTGTTGCACTTAACTTGACAATTCACTGTGCCGATGACGGGATAACGAAATAACGTGACGAGATTGACGCCTACGCCGTAACAATCTCTATTCCGTCGCTGCGCTCATTACGCCCCCGATCACCGGCACCAAAGAATAATCCGAATGTTTAAATTCGGATATATTTTTTTCATATTAGTTTTTAATTTGCTTCCCCATTATATATTACCCTTCGTCAGACCTCTTTAATCAAATTTGCTTTATTATTTAAATAAATAATAAATAACAAAAGTACTCGACATCTCGATACTCTTGATGATTACTTATTGCAACACGACACAAATATAACCCTTTAGAATCTGGCTGTATCAAAATATCGTCGCTTTGCAAGCCTGTTGGTATATATGCCGGAAACACTTTACCGGTGTTTTCATTCATTTTACGATAACTAATGTTCTCATTACGGTCGCCCCAAATCGTTTCTGATGTTTCTGATGACACAAAATCAAAATTGGGTATTTGCTCGACCACATAAAAATCATAACTTTTTGTTTCTTCGGCACTATAAAATTCTTTATAGGTGCTTTGCATCGTAATTTTTGCGTTTTTAGTTCGCGTATCCTCATCAAAATTCAGTTTCACGGTATATTCAGTTGCGGCGGTTCCGTATTCTTTTAAAGCGGGAATACTGTACCGTATTGTATGTATCCCTGTGCTCTTTTTAAGATTTACTTGACCTTCAAATAAACCATGGGACGTTATATTATAATCTGTCATACTGAAACCCGCTCGACTTTCTTCATCCTCGTTTTTTATTGTATAACTGACAGTCACTCCATCTATCTCACACTCATAGCCGTATTTAAAAGGAAAAGAATAAGCAAGCGCACCTTTCTCATTATTTCCATGATATACCATAATGTGTAGAAATGCTTTATATTCGCATCGCAACGGCAACGTCCCCATATTCTTTTCAAAAGAGGGGGTATCCTCCGATAAAGTTGCCGAGCAACTTTCTCCGTTTTCACTTAACACAAAAAACTGCAATTCCGCCTTATAACGGATTTTTTCTTCAGATTTGCAACAAGTAAAAACGCCAACGATAAAAATAATTTGTAATAAGGCAATTATTACTTTTTCCAAAATATGAATTTTTTTCATGTAAACTCTCCTCAAAACTCATTTTAAAGTTTTAATACTCTCTGCGTTTCTTTTGTGTTTCTTATTTAATTTTTTCCTATGTGATTTTCTTTTTTACGACAATTTTCGCATTCGCTTGTCCGTGCGGAAAGCTGGTATGACCCTGAATTTATAATCCTTCTTCGCTATCTCCGTAAAAGTCGACAAGTCGTCGAATATCTCGTTCGTGGTAAATATATATATTATATTTCTTTTAACGAGAAAAGTCAACACCATAGCGCAATGAAAAGCTTAGCATAATAAAAAGACCAAGCCGCTTGATAAAGCGATTTGACTTTTACAATGATTTTAATAGTCTGATTCAGAATCTTATCTTTGTCAAAACTCCCAGAATGTTTTTTTCTCGAAATTTTCTTTAAATAAAACAAAAAACTTGCAAATTTTAGTAAATTTATATATTTTTTAGAGAACTTTAAAAAATTTAAGAAATTAAAAAAGTCAGATAAATTCTTGCTTTTTACAGATTACATCATTAGTAGAAAAATAAATCGAATTTCTCTTTATCTTTTGCAGAATATATTTTATCTCTTTGCCGTTATCATTCATTATGATAAGATAACTTTCACTGATATGTCCTTCGCCGTATCTTTCGCAAGAAAAAAGAGTTACGCTAACGTTAAAATTCTCTATAATATTATAGAATTCGTAACTCATACTTTTATGCCAGTCAAGGGTAATACGAACTTGCTCCAAGCGGCGTCTTTTACGCCCTTTTCGGCGAGTTTTCGCAGAATGAATTGGTATTCTATTCCGTTCACCCTCACCAAAAATGACAGATAAAATACGCCGTTTGGAGTACAAAGTATCCTAACGCCGATATTTCGAGCAGATTTTTGCAAAGGCGGGCGAACGCAGTTGTATACAAATACTACAAGAGAGGATTTGCGGAAAGATGCCGAAATTGCGGCGTTAGGGCTGGTTCGTATTATTCTCGGCTGGCATAGTAAATATGAGTTAATTTTTTAAAATTTATTTTCAATTTTGCAAGATTGCTCTTGACAAAGGGTATACTATATATGGTATAATTGTTTAAACTTTTTCAAGGAGGAAAAAAATGAAAAAGACATTATTGATAGGAATAGTTTTGTTAATAAGTTTAATAGGCCTCACTGCTTGTGGAAAACCGGTTGAAGAATCAAATCCTTCTACGTATACCGTAACTTTCGATTTAAACGGCGGAGGGGAAGACAGTGATTATCCTCTATTACCTTTAGAGGTGGAAGCAGGCTCAACTTTCACACTTCCGGTACTTCCGGAACTTCCGGAAATTACTTTAGTTGAAGATGGACATAAAAGAACTTTAAAGTTTCCTGAAGGGAAAGTGTTTGACGCCTTTGAGGTAGACGGAGCAAGAAAAAATCCCGAAGATGAAATAGAAATCAAAAAAGATACCGTTATTAAGTATTTATGGAAGGATATTATTTATATTCACACAGTTAAGGCAACGATAAAAGCTCCTATTGTGGGTGATACCGTAGAAGCCGAATATAGTGAAGTTTTAAAAAATTATGATGCGAAAACACAAACAAACCGCCCCAAAGTATACGTTCCCGAGAACTTGGAGTATTATGCTTATGACGGAGCAACTTATTGGTACGTTGGTGAAGATTATGATGTGTTCAGAGGGGAAATTGAAAGAGATACGACTTATAATGCGCTTATCAATTTTACAACTACTGATGAACAATATCAGTTTGCAGATGACGTAAAGGTTTATATAAACGGTGCCGAGATAACGGATTTTGACAAAATGGCGCTTTCCGTATATGCACCGTATGAGATTGAATCTGCAGAAGAAAAAACGTATACTATAGATTTCGATTTAAACGGCGGAGAGGAGAATAGTATATATCCTGTCTTACCTGTAGAATTTGACGCAGGCTCAACTTTCATATTTTCGAGACCCGAACTTCCGGAAATCGATTTAATTGAAAACGGATTTTACACAACTGTGATCAGGCCTGAAGGAAAAGTTTTTGATGCTTTTGAGGTAGATGGGGTAAGAAAAGATATCGATGATGAAATGGAAATAAATAAAGATATCGTCATTAAGTATTTATGGAAAGATGTTATTTATATTCACAGAATCGATGCAACTATAGAGGCTCCTATTGTGGGGATAACCGTAGATGCCGAATATAGTGATGATTATGAAACGGAAATACAAACTAACCGTCCTGAAGTGAGTGTCCCTGAAAATGTGAAGTATTATGCTTCAGATGAATCAACTTATTGGTACGTTGGCGATGAAAACGATATGTTCAGAGGGAAAATTGAAGAAGATACTACTTATAATGCACGTATTTATTTTGGTGCCATAGATGAACAATATCAATTTGCAGATGATATAAAGGTTTATATAAACGGTGCCGAGATAACGGATTTTGACAATTTGACTCTTTGGGTAAACGCATACTATTCAATTGATTCCGTAGAAGATGATAATGCATCGAACTGAAAATAAGTAGTCGTTAAGAAACGTTAGGATTAAACATGATTTTTTAAGACATTATAAAAGGATAGCAAAATTTTTGCTATCCTTTACTTTTGCCATGCAAAGACACACGACTTTGCATAGTGTTACAGATTATTTTTCTTTTTTAATAACACTGCCGCCGAAATTAGCCGAATGGAAATGAGGTTGAACTTGCTTTAAACGGTTCTTTTGCGCCCTTTTCGGAGACTATTGGTGAGGTATGTTACTCTATTCTTCCGTTCGCCCTCACCAAAAATGACTGCAAAATTTACCGTTTAAGGCATGTAGGTAAAATTTTATTGTTTTTGCCTGTCCGACTTATATTTGTGAGTGTATTAAGAATTTTACGGAAATTAAAAAATTGAAAATTTTTATCTATATGATTGACTAAGACTCAAAAATAAGTTATAATATTCTTGTAGACTTGGTTGAAGCTTTTTACGATTTTGAAGAGGCAAATATCAAAACAATTTTCCGATTTATACAATTCAATTTATAAATTATATATTGTTCTGTGTGTTTTGGAAATGCGTTTTGTTGTTTGATATAAAATCTTTATTTTTACAAGGAGAAGAATTATGAAAAAATTCTTTGCAGCAGTTTTAACTATGGCAATCGCCATAACTTGTTTCGGCGTTTTGACGTCTTGCGGCGGCTCGCAAAATTCCGGCGACCCGAAAGATTCCGGCGAAACAGGAAAGAAGACTTACGAAATCGCAGTAGTAACTGACGTTGGTCAGCTTAAAGACGGCGGCTTCAACCAGGGTACGTATGAAGGCGCAGAAGCTTTTGCAATTGCAAACGACAAAACTTACAAGTATTATCAGCCCGCAAACGGTTCTAATGCAACCGATAACGACCGTGTAAGAGCTATGGAACAAGCTATCCAGAACGGCGCTAAAGTTATCGTTGCCCCCGGCTTCCTTCAGGCTGACGCTATGAGGCAGGTAGCAACAGATTACCCCGACATTAAGTTTGTATTCGTTGACGGTTGGGCTATGGGACTTAACAACGTTACGGCTATCAGCTACAAAGAGCAAGAATCCGGTTATTTCGCAGGTTATGCTGCCGTTAAAGAAGGATATACCAAACTCGGCGGTACGTTCGGCGGCGGCGGTTCTAACCCCGCTTGCAACAGATTCGCTTATGGTTACGTTCAGGGCGCCAGAGCGGCAGCCGCTGAATTAGAAACAGAAGTAGAAGTCAAGATAAGCTATAAAGAGGGCGATAGCTTCAGCGCTTCTCCGGCTCTCAAGTCGCAAATGGCAGGTTGGTACGCCACAGGTACCGAAATCATATTCGCATGCGGCGGATCCATGGTTAACTCTGTTAAATCCGCAGCTGAAGAAACGACTAACGGCAAGATCATCGGTGTCGACACCGACCAGTCCGGTCTTTCCAATAGAGTTGTAACTTCCGCAGTTAAAGGTCTCAGCGCTTCCGTTCAACTCGTTCTCGAAGAACTCTACAACGGCGAATGGGATGCTAA
>CAJOMT010000127.1 GCA_905235815.1 uncultured Clostridia bacterium | reverse complement strand
CGACGAATTTTTAGAAAAGTTCAAGTTTTATCTTACAAAAGCGGACAGTTGGTCGCACGTAGATACGTTTGTTCCGTCGATAAAGTGTATACCGAAAAGGAAAGACGAATTTTTGGAGCGAATAAAGGCAGATATAGAGGGCAGCGAGGGTTTTGAACTCAGGTTTTACATAATAGCGCTTATGACTTTTTATCTCGACGAGGAGAATTTGGATTATATTTTCGCCGAGGCTGAAAGGTTGGACGGCAGAGGTTTTTATAACGATATGGCGATAGCGTGGCTGATATCCGTCGCATTTGTAAAATTCAAAGAGAGGACTTACGAATTTTTAAGTGGCGACGATTTGAGTAAATTTACTCACAACAAGGCAATATCGAAAATTTGCGACAGTTTCAGGGTTGCAAAAGGAGATAAGGAAAAAATCAAAAAGATGAGGAAGGCATAATGGACGTTATAGCGAGAATTACAGACGAATTTAAATTAAACGGCGAACACGTTAAGAATATCGTTTCGCTTTTGGACGAGGGCAATACCATACCGTTTATAGCGAGATACCGCAAAGAGATGACGGGGCATATAGACGATCAGGTATTAAGGGAATTTTCCGACAGACTGAATTATCTGCGCAATATCGAAAAGAGAAAGGGCGAAGTGGTATCGTCGATAACCGAGCAAGGCAAGATGACGGAAGAAATACAAAAGGCGATAGACGCCGCCGAAACGCTTACCGAAGTCGAGGACATATACAGACCTTATAAGCAGAAGAAAAAGACTCGTGCCACGATAGCGATAGCAAAGGGCTTGGAGCCGCTTGCCGATATACTTTTGGCGCAAGACGTGAGTAGCGGCACGTTGGACGACTTAGCGGCGCCGTTTATCAATGAAGAATTGGGCGTTTCAAGCGTAAAAGAGGCAGTTTCGGGCGCAGAAGATATAATTGCGGAGCGAGTTTCGGACAATGCGGAACTAAGGAAAAAACTGAGGAGAATTTACCTTAAAAACGGCGAAATAAGCACAAAGATACAAAAGGCGGAAGAGGAAGGGGCAAAGACGTATGAAATGTATGCCGAATATTCCGAGCCGGTTGCCGAGATAAAGTCGCACAGAGTTCTTGCCATAAACAGGGGCGAGGACGAGGGATATTTAAAGGTAAAAGTTACGATAGACGAAGATTTTGCGATAAGGGTATGCGAAATAGGTTTCGTCAAAGACGGATCGATCACGACCGACTGCGTCAAGGCGGCGGTTGCGGACGCATATAAGCGGCTTATTCACCCGTCGATAGAGAGGGAAGTGAGAAATTATCTCACCGAGAATGCGCAAGAACAGGCGATAAAGATGTTCGACGTAAATCTTCGTCCGCTTTTAATGCAGCCGCCCGTAAAGGATAAAGTAACGATGGGGTTTGACCCTGCGTACAGAACGGGTTGTAAGATAGCGGTCGTCGACGGAACGGGCAAAGTGCTTGATACTACTGTCGTATATCCGACGCCGCCGCAGAACAAGCAAGATGAGGCGAAGAAGAAGTTAAAAGAATTTATCGACAAATATTCGATAGACGTAATTTCGATAGGAAACGGCACGGCGTCGAAGGAATCCGAGATATTCGTGTCCGAACTCGTAAAAGATTACGGCGGCAAGGTAAGTTATGCGGTCGTAAACGAGGCGGGCGCTTCGGTATATTCGGGTTCTCCGCTTGCGGCCAAAGAGTTTCCGCAATACGATTTAACGTTGCGTTCGGCAATATCTATAGCGAGGAGGCTACAAGATCCGCTTGCCGAACTCATAAAAATTGACCCGAAAGCGATAGGCGTGGGGCAATATCAGCACGATATGCCGCCGGCACGTTTAGACGAAGTTTTAGACGGCGTTTTGGAAGATTGCGTAAACAGCGTGGGAGTAGACCTTAACACGGCGAGCCCGTCGCTTTTGTCGCACGTTGCCGGACTTAATTCCGCAATAGCCGAAAATATAATAACGTACAGGGAAGAAAACGGCAAATTCACTTCGAGGAAAGAACTTTTAAAAGTTAAGAAATTGGGAGATAAGGCGTTTGAGCAATGCGCAGGATTTTTGCGGATAAGGGACGGTAAAAACATTTTGGATAATACTGCCGTTCACCCCGAGTCTTACGAGGCTACGGAAAAATTGCTCGAATTGTTCGGATACGGCGAAGATGACGTAAGGGAGAGGAAACTAACCGAACTTCCGGAGAAGATAAAGGCACGAGGCGAAAAAAAGACCGCCGAAGAATGTGGGCTTGGCGTTCCTACGATGAACGATATAGTTACCGAACTTTTAAAGCCGGGCAGAGACGTAAGAGACTCGTTGCCGAAGCCGGAACTCAGGTCCGACATAATGGATATAAACGACTTAAAAGTCGGAATGGAGTTAGTCGGAACAGTCAGAAACGTAATAGACTTCGGAGCGTTCATAGACATAGGCGTTCATCAGGACGGATTGGTGCATATTTCGGAGATTTCGGATAATTACGTCAAGCACCCGTCTGACGTATTGAAAGTTGGGCAAGTCGTCAAAGTACGGGTTTTAAGCGTAGACGTAAGTAAAAACAGAATAGGGCTTACGATGCGTAAAAATCGTTGACAAAGTCAAAATGATTTGTTAAAATATATGTGATTGTACGTTTTCCGTTAGGGAGATGTAAATACTAAATGGTTTATAAAATGGAGGTTAAAATGAATACATACGATAAGGTTTTGGAACTTATAGCCGAGCAACTCGGATTAGACGTAAAAGATATCAAACCGGAGAGTGAAATCGTAAAAGATTTAGGCGCCGATTCATTGGACGTGGTGCAGATGCTTATGACAATGGAAGAGGAGTTTTCTATAACCGTTCCCGAAGAAGATGCAGGCAATTTGAGAACTGTCAAGGACATAGTCGATTTGATAGAAAAGACTCAAAAATAAAGAATTTAACTAAAAAGAGTATGAGGGGCTGTAAAAACAGTCCCTTTAATCTTATAAACATAGTTAAATGTCGAAATATGCATTAAACGTTTGTTTTTTTGCCCTTTTGAGTGTATAATAGAAAAAAGCCTTTTTAGAGAGGATTATTATGAAAAAATTTTTGTGTTTTCTGCTTATAATATTTCTCGTAAGTAGCTTGGCGGTGTTTGCCGCTTGTGAGTTTGGCGGAGAAGT
>CAJOMT010000126.1 GCA_905235815.1 uncultured Clostridia bacterium | reverse complement strand
ATGAACTTCGATTTTCTCTAATTATACAACAAGTCTTTTTAATTTTCAACGTCCTTTTTTTATTTTATTTACGACTGAATTTTCCATTGCGTTTTTAGGCGCATATATCTGTCTGTATGTTTTGGGCGAACAATGGAATTGCTCGCTGAACAATTTATAGAAAAAATTAGTGTTTTCGTATCCAACCGAATATATTATTTCGGTTATCGGAATATCGGTGTTTTTTATGAGTTTTTCAGCCTCTGCGAGCCTTTTTTTCTGTAAAAGGTTCTTAAAAGTACTCCCAAGCGACTTCTTTATAATTTTACATAAGCTGACTTGCGATATATGCAGTTCTTCGGATATAACGGAGAGTTTTGCGTCCCTGTATGAATTTTCTATATACTGCGCCGTCTTTAATGCGATTTCTCGCTCGTATCTTAACGGTTGTACGTCGAAATTTTCAGTTTCGTTTGAAAGTTCCGAAAATATCAATCCCATAGTCAAGTTCTGCGAAGCATAATTTCGATTCGGCGCAAAATACAGCGAATAAATCAAGTTTTCAATCAGGTTCTGAATAGGTAAGACTTCCGCAACTTTAAACAGAATATATCCCGCGTCTCCTTTAAGCGACAACTCCGACATAATATAGTTATATATCGTATTGCCGTATCCCACTATGCCCATCGTAGTGGAAAAAAACTCGGGCTTAATGATAAAATTGACCGCAATATCTTTCTCTCCTGCATAATCTACCTCGTGGACGGCATTCGTGCCGAGCAATAACAATTCGCCTTGACCGAGAGTAATTTTTTCGGAATCGTTCACTCTATGCACCGTTTCACCGCTGCAATTATAAATCAACTCTATATAGTTATGCTTATGTTTTGGAAACGGGGCAAATCTCGTATGCTTTCTTATATCGATGAGTTTTTCCCATTCGGATATCTTTGCCGAGTCGACGGTAAAATCGGTCGTTTCGGTATATATGCTCTTGTTTATTTTATTACCCGCTAAAATATCCTTTTCTTCATCTGTTACTTCGTAAAGTTTATTTAACAAGTCTGCGTTCATTTCTTGCGCCACCCCTATTAAATTCAGTCGTTTTTATTGTACTATCCCGACCGTTTTTTGTCAAGAAAAAAAGCGGAAAATATTCCGCTTTTAATTATTCGAGTTCGAACGCTCCGGTATACAGTTGATAATATTTGCCCTTTTGCGCAAGCAACTCCTCGTGAGTTCCTCGCTCTATTATCCTTCCTTGTTCCAAAACCATTATAACGTCTGAATTCATTACCGTTGACAGCCTATGCGCTATTATAAATACAGTCCTTCCTTCCATCAATTTGTCCGTACCTTTTTGGACTAAAAGTTCAGTTCTCGTATCTATACTTGACGTCGCTTCGTCGAGTATCATAACCGGCGCATTGCAAACGGCCGCCCTCGCTATCGATAATAACTGCCTTTGACCTTGCGACAAATTGGAGCCGTCAGCCGTAAGCATAGTATTGTATCCGTCCGGAAGTCTTGTTATAAAGTCGTGCGCATTGGCAAGTTTTGCCGCCTCGTAAACTTCTTCGTCGGTAGCGTCGAGTTTGCCGTATCTGATATTTTCCATTACGGTTCCGGTAAACAAGTTGGTATCTTGCAGCACTATTCCGAGCGAACGCCTAAGATCTCGCTTATTGATTTTATTGATATTGATACCGTCGTATCTTATCTTTCCGTCGGCTATATCATAGAATCTGTTTAAAAGGTTTGTTATTGTAGTCTTGCCTGCGCCCGTCGCTCCGACAAACGCCACTGTCTGTCCCGGTTTTGCATACAGAGACACATCGTGAAGGACTATTTTATCTTCCGTATACCCGAAATCAACGTGATCTAAAACAATGTCGCCTTTAAGTTCGGTATACGTAACCGTGTTGTCCGCCGAATGCGGGTGTTTCCATGCCCATTTGCCCGTACGCTTATCGCTCTCGGTTATATTGCCGTTCTCGTCTATTTCGGCATTTACAAGCGTTACGTATCCGTTATCCTCTTCCGGCTTTTCGTCCAAAAGATCGAATACCCTGCTCGCTCCCGCCATAGCCATAATAACGGAATTTATCTGTCCTGACACCTGCCCCATACTGTTGGCGAATTGTCTCGTCGCTCCAAGCAAAGCAAATACCGTGGCGAACTGCATTGCCTCGACGAACGATCCGTCTTGGAAAAGCGGTTTAAAACCGAAATTGATTCCACCGCCTGCCGCGATAGCGCAACCGACAAACGCTACGACTACGCACATTACGTTACCTATATTGTGAATAATGGGCATAAGCATATTCGAAAAAGCGTTTGCTTTATACGATACTTCGCAAAGTTCATCGTTTACTTTATCAAAACCCCTTATTGCCGCTTCTTCATGACAGAAAACTTTTATAACTTTCTGTCCGTGTATCATCTCCTCGATATAGCCCTCCATCGCACCGACGGAAACTTGTTGAGCCATAAAGTATTTTGCACTGCGGCTACCTATTGATTTCGTCACGAAAAGTATCGATACGACTCCTAAAAGCACTATCAAGAATATCAGACTGCTTACCCATAACATCGAACACGTCAAGGTTACAAGTGATATAACCGTTGAACATATCTGAGGTAAACTTTGAGAAATCAACTGTCTTAAAGCGTCTATATCGTTCGTATAAATACTCATTATGTCGCCGTGCGTATGAGTATCGAAGTACTTTACGGGAAGTTTTTGCATCTTCGCAAACACGTCGTTACGCATATCGGCAAGGAATTTCTGAGTGAGTACGGCACCGATCTGCCCGAGCAAGAAATTCGCTATTATTCCTATTACGTATATAGAGCCGAGTATCGCAAGATAACCTAAAATCTTAGACATATGCTCTGCTACCGGATTACCGTCAAGTTTAGCAATCGTTCCGCTCTCTATCGCCATATAAATTTCTTGCAAAAACGGAGAGGCAATAGCGCCCGCTACGGCACTTAAAATTATACATATTATGCTGGCAAACAAAAGAGGTTTGTAATTCTTATACAAAATACCGAGCAATCTTTTAAGAACGCCTTTTTTAATCGCAAATTTGCCCTTTCCTTGCGGGCCCTTTCCTGAAGGTCTTACCGGTGGCATTACTCGTTACCTCCTTCGTTTTGTTTGTTTTGAGAATAGTAAACTTCTTGATATATCGCATTGGATTTAAGAAGTTCTTCATGCGTGCCGATTGCGTTGATTGTGCCGTTATCCATTATAAC
>CAJOMT010000125.1 GCA_905235815.1 uncultured Clostridia bacterium | reverse complement strand
ATGCAAATGCATTTCACGCCGTCTAAACTCTTATTTAAAGTCTCCTGCGTCCAGCCTACCCAGTCGGAAGATATGAGTTCGCCGTTTACAGTGTCGGCGTGTAAGCCGTAATTCATTACGACTACACTCTCGGCGCTTTCTCTGTCGAAACGCAATACGTTTACCCTTTGGTCGAGCGTTCCGAGAGGATAGTCGATATTCGGGTCATTTATAGGCGGACACGTCATAGTAGTGCCGTCTTTCATCTTATATCTTCTTATATATGCAACTCTGTCGGGCGCTTTCCCTACCGCATAGCCCATTTTTGCAGGTTTAAGGTCTTTCAGCGCCTTGTCGCAAACGTCAGCGGTTTTTTCGACCAAATAATCTATGTATTCATTAATAGGCTTTTCGTCGCACAAAAACCCTCTGTTTGCTTCCAGACACGGCCCCGTGTGCGTATGCGTTGCGCTGATAAATAATTTATCCCCGCTTATACCCGTTTTTGCTTGCACGGCATTCTTTATTTTCCGTATTACGTTCGTAAACAATTCGCAATTATCTATGCTTATAATTATCGCGGTTTCGTCTCCGCTTTTTACCGCAAGCGCTATCGTTTTTAAATCACTTAAAATACCTTTCGCAAATCTCGGAACGTAATATCCGCCTATCGCTATTCCGAGTTCGGGGTTTACTACGTTTTCGGCATATCCTATTTGCAAATTATTCATCTTTTTGTATCCTCTTTTATTTTAGAATTGTTTTTATATTTGTCAAGTACTTGACGACTGATTGACTTCATTCCTCTGATTGTCGGATGTCCGCATTCTTTTTCGATATTTTCAAGCTCGATAGCCGTAACGCCGTAGTTTGCGCAACATTGTTTAATGCAATCGGCAATCTCGGTCTTAATGTCGGTATTTATCAAAAAATAAATATTTGAGTCAGGCAATTCCGTTTTTATCGATTTAGTTAAATAACATATTGCCGGCAAGACAAAATACAGATCTTGCTCTTCCCAATCGGAAAGTTTTATTTCGCCAAGCGGTGCGTCGCTCCAACTATCGTTTGTTCCGCCGAACATAAATACGGTATCAACGACGTTTTCTTTAAAAAATCCAGAATCCCTTAATTGTCTGAAACGATATATAAATGAATTCGATTTTGAACAATCAACATTGTCGTATCCCGTATAACCGATAGTCGAACCCGACCAACTGTTATTTAAAAGAAGATTATCCCCCGACAAATCGAGAACTTGCTTCCACCAAGTATCTTCAACGTTTATTTTCCTGAATGCAGGAACGTCATCCGGCCCGTTAAGGTAATAATACGTTTTGTATCCTTCGGGAATATATCCCTCGTAGGTAGAATAACTATCGCCCAAAATAAGTACGTTTCTCATTTTTATAAACTTTTTTGTAATTAATTTTAATATTTCACGACGCATAGCGGGTGTGCGCACGAAAACCTGTCAACAACCTCGCCTAAAAGCCCGTTATTAAGTTTAAAAACGACCGTTTCATCGCTGTTTTCGTTCGTTACCAGCGCGAAGTTTCCGACTATATCGAAATCTCTGGGGCTGTCGCCGCCGCAATCCGCCTTTTGCAAAAGCGTTAAATTTTCTCCTTCGACAGAAAATACGCATATCGCATTTTCTACTCTGAGAGAAACGTATAAAAACTTCCCATCGCCGGAAAGTCTAATTGCCGCTCCGTCCGCCTTTTCTTTTTTACACTCGATTTTTACGGTGTCGATAATCCTTGCTTTTCCGTTTTCGTAGGCAAAAACGCTAACGGAAGGAACGAGTTCGTTGACGGAATAAATATATTTGCCGTCTTTTGAAAACGTTAAATGTCTTATTCCATATCCGCTCGGCACCTTTACTTCGGAAAATAGCAGTAGATTTTTATCGTATATCGCAAGAGTGTCAGTTCCCAAATCGCAGACCGCCAGATAACCGTCGGGCGTTTGGCGGACAAAATGCGTATGGGGTTCTGCCTGCCTCGTCGGGTGAACGCTTTTGCCTTGCCTTTGCGCCGTTATCTCTCCGTTTTTAACTATATTTCCGCTTAAATAATTGACTATATACGTATCGCCGTTTTCTACCGTTAAATGGCAAGGAACCAAGCCTTGCGTACTTTTTATTTCGGTAGGATTTTTCAAGTCTTGTCCTATAAAGAAATATCCGCCGTTATCGCTTCCATTAAAAGGCATACGAAGCGTTACGCACAGACCTTCATCGCATTTTACACCATACATCGGTCTATCGCAAGGGAAATAGTCCCTACGCTTCAACAAACCGCTTTCGGTCAATTCGCAAGAATATATTCCGCCGCCGTTTTCGAACGCTTCATAACAAAAAATATATACCCTCATACTTTTAAATAAACGTAACGAACTCATCTGCCGTCCGCCTTATAGAATGGCGTTCGGACGGTGCGGCGCTATCGCTCGGATATCCTACGAAAATCAAACATTCGGGCACGACTTCCGCTTCCAAATTCAACTCGCTTTGTAAAACTTTCGGATCGAAATTACACACGTAACAAGAACCCAATCCCTCGTTTTCGGCGGCGTAAAGTATCGTCGCTCCGATAATTCCGATGTCTTGCAAAATATTATCCTGTCCGCTGTAACGGTTTTTCCAGACATTATTGCGCTGTGAGCAAACAATAAACACGACAGGCTGTCCGTAATCGGGCGCCATAGCTCTCTTGACTTTATCCAGTCCCTCTTCCGTTTGCGCAACGTAAAGTTTATACGGTTGACGGTTAAGCGCCGTAGGCGAGCGTCTGACCGACTCTATAATTCGTTCGAGTTTTTCACTTTCGACTTTGGCGTTTGAAAAACTTCTTACCGAATATCTGTCTTTATAAATATCAGTAAATTCCATATTACAATGATGATTGTGTATCCGTCGGATCGCCGTTGATAGCTAAGTCGTATTCATGCGACCAGTCCAGACCGCGATACGCCGCGGCTCTGTCGTCTTTCTCGATGAAATCCATAAGTAGATCGAGCATTTCTTTCGTCCAGGTATTTCTGTCGATCTGCGCCGTCGTAAACTTGTTCTGAGAAATCATGTCGAACCCGAATATATCCTTAACCTGAGTCTTTGCCGCTCCGCCGACGACTTCTTCGACGAGATGCGCGGGTATAAACAATACGCCGCCGCCTGCGCCGAACACCACGTCGCCCGGCAAGCACACTGCGTTTCCGATACGAGTTACCGTATTATACCCAGTCATAATGAAGTCACGT
>CAJOMT010000124.1 GCA_905235815.1 uncultured Clostridia bacterium | reverse complement strand
ATACTCGGCTCCGTCGTCGTTTGCGTAATGTATAAGAACTTCGTGGAAACGGCGATGCCGGAGATATTCGGATTGGAGCTTGGCTTACTGCAAAATGCGGAAACGAGGCGTGCGACAATCATGATCTTTTCCATCTATATGAGTTTCGGTCCGCGTATACTGGTTTACACTAACGCTATGAGCGGTATATCGGAATCGATAATCGAGTCGGCTAAACTTGACGGCGTCAATACTTGGCAGGAGCTTATTCACATTGTGTTGCCGTCAATATGGAGCACGTTTATAACTTTTATGGTTGCTTCTATCATAGGTATATTCACTAACCAGATGGCGCTATATACGTTCTATGGCGACTACGCAAATGATTATTTATATACGTTTGGATATTACTTATACAGAAATACAAGATATTATTGGGAAAAGCAGAATTTAGGACAAATGTCGTATTTGGCGGCAATGGGATTACTTATGACGTTGGTAGCTGCGCCTTTGACAATGTTTACGCGCTGGGCTCTTAAGAAGTTTGGCCCGAGTAAGGACTAAGGAGGAAACAATAATGGCTAAAAAGAAAAAGACTTTCAGTATATTAAACGTTACCTTATTTATCATTCTTGTTCTGTATTCGTTGATATTGTTAATTTTACTTTTATGGGGCTTGAGTACTTCACTGAAAACATATGACGAATTTGGGTGGAACAGTGTCGGATTGCCTTCCCATTGGGCTTGGGACAACTATCCTTACGTGCTTAGCAAATTTTACGTACAACCGACGGGCACACAACTAAAAGTAAACATTTTGGGCCAGGCAGTCAATACGATATTGTACGCAGTCGGCGGATCGTTCGTAACTACGTTTTGTTGCTGTATCGTTTCTTATTGCGCGGCAAAGTTCAATTTTGTTTTCTGTAAGATACTTTATCCTCTCGTAATATTAGTAATGATAATACCCATCGTCGGAAGCACGCCGTCTATGCTGTTGCTTTTGCGTAATTTGAATATATACGACACATGGATTGGTACTTACTTTATGAAGTTTACCTTTTTGGGAATATACTTTCTAGTGTTTTTCGGTATTTACGAGGGTATTTCATCAGAATTTTCCGAAGCGGCGACGATCGACGGAGCAAGCGAATTTCAAGTATTTTTCACGATTATGCTTCCGCTTGTAAAAACGACGTTTTATACGGTATTTCTCGTGCACTTTATTGACTACTGGAACGATTACAATATGGCTCTTATGTATATGCCTATGCATCCGACGCTTGCTTTCGGCGTATATAAGTTGAGCATTTCAAATGAATCGGGATTGAGTAATCCGCCTGCGCGAATGGTTGCGTGCTTTATTTTGGCTTTGCCGCTTACGGTCATATTTATTGCGTTCCGCAATAAATTGCTCGGCAATACTACGGAAGGCGGCGTAAAAGAATAAGAAGCAAAAAATATATAAAAAGGAAAATAAAAAAAAGGAGACTTTATTATGAAAAAATTTTTTACTAACCTAATAGCAATTTCCCTTACATTGGGTGTGGCGCTTGGCGCGACAGCTTGCGGTATCGGTGTGGTTGACGAAGGTTCCGTCGATAACAGCAAAACGCAACTTAATATTGCAAGTTACAGCGGCGGCGGCGGTTATAAATGGCTTGACGACGCAATAAAACGCTTCGAAGAGAAATATAAAGACGTTTCTTTTGAAGAAGGAAAGATGGGCGTAGAGATCCATCCGTATCACGATAAACTCTATAGCGCGAGCAAGACGATTGACGATATTGCATCGAGCGACAAAGATATATACTTTGCGCCGGCATATTACCAGCAGATGGCAAGAGGAAAAGATGTGATGGATATTACAAGCTGGGTAACGGAAAGCAGTACCTTCGATAATAAGACTATAGAAAGCAAAATGGACGACTCAACTAAGGAGATATTGAAGGTTAACGGAAATTATTACGGTCTTCCTTATTACGATTTCTTCCCGGGCGCAACATACGACGCAGGCTTATTCGAAGAAAAAAATCTATATTTTTCCGATCAAACAGATACTGACGGAACGAAAAAGTTCGTATCGAAAACCTACAAGACAAAGTCTTGCGGTCCCGACAGAGCGTTTGGCACTTATGACGACGGTTTGCCGTCTTCTTATCAGGAGTTTTATAAACTTCTTGACCAAATGGTCAAAATGGGCGTTATTCCGTTTGCGTTTAACGGCGGAGCAACGCACTATACCAATATGTTGATGGCAGGACTTACCGCCAACCTCGTCGGCGTTGAAGGTATGAAGGCGAACGTCAACTTTGACAGCAACGGGACGCCGGTCGAAATCGTTACGAGTTTCGATGGCAATACGCCTGTAATAGGAAACATCGTGCTCACCGAGGAAAACGCTTATCTGATAAAGCAAAGCGCAGGCTTATACTATGCGTCGGAATTCTGTGAAAAAATATTCAGTAATACGCAGTATTTCGACATAAAGTCTGCCGCTGAGACGTCGCAGAACATATCGGCAATGGACAGATTTTTGAGGAGCGGTTGGGACCAACGCATCTCGCAGAATTACATTGCTATGATAATTGAGGGTAGTTATTGGTATAACGAGGCAATAAGTGAAGGGGTAATGGATACCGCAAAAAAATACGATCCTTCTGGGAACGGCGGAGTCAAAGACTTAAAATTTATGCCTTTCCCACATCAATACGCAGGAACCGTAACGCCGGTAGCAGAAGGTGAACAGCCCGAATCACAAGTACTTCTGTCAGTATCGCAGGCTTATTGTTTTGCCCGCAAAGAGATGCCGGAAGAACGCAAAGAGGTAGCGAAACTTTTTGTTCAATTCTGCTATAGCGACGAAGAACTTGCTTTGGCGGAACTTTCCAACAACGGCGTCAGCAGATCTTTGAATTACGATACTACTTCCATACAAAATAATTTGCCGACCTATGCGAAATCGCTTAACGAAATGAAAGATCAAGCATCAAAGAACGGCACACTTTTCATTACGCAGTCGCAAAATCATATATTCTTGAAGCATAATGAATTCGCGCTTGCACAGAACGACTCTTATTGGAGATCCAGTCCTTCAGGCAAGAGTGCGGTCAGCACCGTTTATGACGCTTTCTTTGGCGGAAAAGATAAATTAACCGCGAAGGAATACTTCCAAGGGCTTGCAATCAGCGAATCCCTTGCAATCAGCGAATCCAGTTGGAGACAGGATTACGTAAACAGCTAATTTATAAAAAATTCCCCCAAAGGTTTTATAACTTTTGGGGGAATATTAATGGCGCTTTAGCATGAAAAATCCCCCAGTTCTACTGGGGGAGGACAAAAAGGCTTTAGCAAATAAAAACCTCGTGATATAATTAGTGAAGGTTTGGCAACCGCAACACTAAAAAATAACAGGAGGTTTTTAACAAATGAAGAACGAAATAAAACATACGGCACACTCCACATATAGATGTGAGTATCATATAGTTTTTGCCCCAAAGTACAGGAGAAAAGAAATATACGGGCAACTGAAAAAAGATATAGGCGAGATAATACGCAAGTTATGCAACGAGAAGAAAGTGGAAATACTGGAAGCCGAAGCGTGTCCCGACCATATACATATGTTGGTTAGCGTGCCACCGTATATAAGTATAGCACAGTTTATGGGATTTCTCAAAGGGAAAAGCACACTAATGATATTTGACAGGCACGCTAACTTAAAATACAAGTATGGAAGTCGGCATTTCTGGTGCAGGGGATATTACGTGGACACGGTAGGCAGGAACGAACGAGTGATAAGCGAATATATACAAAAGCAATTACAAGAAGATTAT
>CAJOMT010000123.1 GCA_905235815.1 uncultured Clostridia bacterium | reverse complement strand
AAAAAGCGCACACGGATAAGCGCAAAAAATCAAATTAAAGGCTTGACAAACTTCAAATATTGTGATATACTACATAAGCTGAATAGCTCGGGGTGCGTCGCGCATCCAGCATACAGGCGCAATGAAATAATCGGGGTGTGGCTCAGTTTGGTGGCGCACCGGGTTTGCGCCGCCGGGGGCGGAGAAAGCAAACACGGGGTGACCGCCGCGGTCGGCAATCGGCAAGAGAGCTCTGCGAGCGCAGGCGATGCCGGGCACCGCAAGGAGGCTCGATAGAAGGAAAGAGCTTGAGGAGCGCAAAGCAAACAATTAAATAGGAATAATCGGGGTGTGGCTCAGTTTGGTAGAGTGCTTGGTTCGGGACCAAGAGGCCGGAGGTTCGAATCCTCTCACTCCGACCAAATAAGAACGGTAATTTTGATAAAAAGTTGCCGTTCTTGTTTTTTGCTCAAAAAGCCTTATTTTATGCGGCTTTCGGCTTTTTCTCTTCAAAAAGCAAACCGCTCCGGCAGCAAAACCGGGGCGGCTTTCATCATTTTGTGGCTTTTTACTGAAAATATATATCCTTGCACCCTTGTGATGCGGGTGCTGTTTCTGTTTCTTTACGCTTGCCGTTATATTACGGCTGCAAAATCAGGCGTTTTTTAATGCATTGTAAATTTCGGCGTCTGTTGCGTACATGTAAGGTGATACATAGAAGATGCCGACAATTCCGCAGGTAATAACCGTCAGCAGGATCCAACCTATAAATGACAAGTCAAGCACAAACGTCTTCCACTTATAACCTTTCATCATCTGACGTGAAAGCGTTATAGCTTCCGTAGCCTTCATATTGGGATTATCAGCCAATATGTACGGTACCATACGATATGAGTAGGTCTTTACAATACCGGGAATTACAAAGAGCAGACTCCATAAACCGATAAAAAGGTTGCGGAGAAACATTGTCAGTACTACGTGTCCGTAACGGTTTTTAAATCCGTAACCGAACTCGCCGAGCTTGGCAGGCTGTTCGCTGTTTTCTCTGAAAAAGCGTCTGCCTCCGACTTCAAGCGGGCTAAGTACAAAGATTTTAAGTATGGCAGAAACAAGGAGTGCAAAAGCAGCCACACTTAAAACGATCAATACAAGCGCAATCATTTGTTGACTATTCAATCCGTTTAAAGATGATTGCATTGAAGAGGATTCGTTCGTCGTCGTTTGGACGGTCGATGCTCCTGCTCCCCCTGCGACGACAATGCCGAGAATAATTGCTGCAAGCACCGAACGCCAATAATTTGCCTTGAAAGCGGCTTTACCCTTGGACTTTAATTCTTTTCTGTTCCACATGGTTTAATTTCCCCTTTACTAAAAATTTTGATATTAATATGTTTTCTCGCCTTTGCCGACTACCTGTTATACGGTTACCGACTCACCCTCTTCGTTCCTGTCTACCGTAAAGCCGAAGGATTCCATTAAAAATCTTATCGGCAGCGCGGTGCGGTCGTTGATTGTTACGGGAACTGTGCCTCTGTTTATACCGCACTTCTTACCGCATAATCTTAAAACGAATATATGAGATATCTCTCTGTATTTATTTTACCATAAAGTTTTTAATAAGTAAACACTTTCTGAGATGTTTAACCGATAGACGTGAAAATTTGTTGAATTTCCCTAAAAAATCCGCTCAAATTTATATTAAATGACAAACGCCTTTGTATAAAAACGTCCGTGCGATTGCTTTCCGATTGATTTTCTGCCGCTCACCGCTTCACCGAGGAGCTTTTTCGGCATTTTTCCTCGTTTTCCGCTTGAATATCACTATAGAATGACAGGGCCGGTCTTAAAGCTCTGCCATTGAATTTTCTTTCGGCATAGTTTTTGGTTACGTTCAGTACGGTGCCGGACAGCGCCGATATGCCTATGAGATTCGGCAATATCATAAGCCCGTTGAAGGTGTCTGAAAACGCTATGGCTATGTCGGCGTCCATGACGGCTCCCGCAAACGTGAGCAGAATGAATAGTATCTTATAGCATTTTCCGGCCTTTTCGCCGAAGACATATTCAGCGCCCCGGAGCCCGTAGTGCGACCAGCCGAGCATACTCGAGAAGGCAAAAAGCAGTACCGCCGCCGAAACGAACACTCCGCCTGCCCTTCCGAAGCTCTTTGAAAACGCCAGTGCCGCAAGCGCCGTCTTGTTGACGGTGCTTGCATCGTACACCGCTCCGCTCGTCAGCACTGCGAGTGCCGTAAGGGTACATACGACCATTGTGTCAAAGAACACCTCAAAAATACTCCACATACCCTGCTCGACAGGCTCCTCTATATCCGATTCGCAGTGTACCGTGACCGACGAGCCGAGTCCTGCCTCGTTTGAGAACACGCCCCTCTTTACGCCCCACGACGCCGTGCGTAAAAATGCGTATCCGCCTACCCCGCCGCAGGCGCTTTTAAAGCTGAAGGCGCCCTTGAATATTGCACAAAATGCCGGGAGGACGTTTTGAAAATTCATGAATATTACGGTAAGCGATCCTATCGCATAAAGCAGTGCCATAAACGGCATAAGAAGCTCGTTTGCCTTTGCTATGCGCCCGATACCGCCCACAAGAGTTATCCCGACCGCCGCAGTAAGTGCCGCGCCTATGACGACCGGCACTATTCCGTGCGCTTCTGTTCCCATAGCCGACAACACGCTCTCCTTTATAGAGAGGACCTGGCTCATATTTCCTATTCCGAGCGAGGCAAGCACGCTGGATGCCGAAAAAAGCAGTGCGAGCGCCCTGCCCGCACGGCGCCGTCCGATACTGCCGAGTCCGTTTTCGAGATAGTACATTGCGCCGCCTCTGAATGAGCCGCTGCCGTCTCTTTTTCTGAAATATATTCCGAGAACGTTCTCCGAAAACGCCGTCATCATACCGAGAAGCGCCGCCGCCCACATCCAGAACACTGCGCCGGGGCCGCCCATTGCGATAGCGTATGCGACGCCGGCTATATTTCCCGTTCCGACCGTCGCCGACAGTGCCGTACAGAGCGTCTGAAACGGCGAAAGTGCGCCGTTTTCTCCTTTCTTTCTGCTCTTTCCGGACGCTATGCCGCCGACGGTCATCTTCATGACGTATCCGAAGTGTCTTATCTGAAAAAAGCCTGTGCGGCAGCTCATATACGCTCCAAAGCCGAGGAGCAGCAGGACTGTCGGTGTTCCCCACACTATTTTTCCTATAAATTCGTTTATTTTTATGGCTGTTTCCAAAAAATCAGTCCTTTTTCCGTTTATGTTTATACAGTATATTTTATAATGTGTTAATGGGAAAAAGAACTGA
>CAJOMT010000122.1 GCA_905235815.1 uncultured Clostridia bacterium | reverse complement strand
ACACTCTCACGGAGACGTTATCACGGAAATGAATAAACTTGCTTCCGCAGACGAAAACGGAGAAGGTTATTACTACGACTATGAAACCGGCATTCTTACCATTAAGACCGCAAAATACAGCGAATTCGAGGTTATGTTCGATGCTAAAATTGCAGTTGGTTCACTTGCTGTTGACCCCGATGATATGACAATCGATGTTAACACATCTGCCAACGTTACCGGTACTGTTCTGCCGGAAGATGCAACATACAAGACTATAAGTTGGTCTTCGTCTGACCCCGCTATTGTTTCCGTTGACGAAAACGGTTTAGTGACGGCACATAAACCCGGCACCGTTACAATTACTGCGATTGCCGATGGCGTTAGCGGAACCTGCACCGTAACAGCCATAGCAGAAGCCCAAATCGGTGAAACTTATTATGCTAAATTGCAAGAAGCAATCGATGCTGCTGAAAGTTATGATACCATATTAATGATTGAAGATGTTATCGAACCTATCACGATTACCGGCAAAGAGTTTTTGACTCTTAATATGAATGGGAAGAATATTACCAACAACGGAAGTTATGCCCTTCGCTTCTACGATTGTAATGACATTACAATTCAAGACGGTACGATTAACGGTCAGATCCGTATCGGCGAGCACCAGAGAGCAATTGCGAAGTACAAGACCACCGACGGATCAAATTCTCCTATGTATGGATATCACCCGCTCGCACCCGCACAGAATATAGAGTTGAATAATGTATCCGCTACAACAACAGATTTGCGTCCGCTGTTCTACTTCACTAATATTGAAGATGACTTAACTCGAGTCAACGAATCTAACTATACTGATAATGATCTTTATGGTCGCTATATATATAAGACAGGGTACACAACGATAGATCAATATATTTACCGTAATTACGATGAAGTCTTTACAGCATGCACGGATAAGGACAGTGTAACGATAAATGGCGGGACATATGTTTCTTCTGCCGACATGATTGGAAATATGCATAGTTTTAACGGTGTATTATATACCGATGTGTTGACAGTAACCAGCGGAACATTTTCCAATGACAGTTTAGGAAGGTTTGTTGAAGCAAGCAAATATTTTGTTGGTATAGCAGTTAATAATTTTACGGTTGAATCGGTGTCGCCTGCTGAATATTATGGCAAGATTAACAACGTATGCTATACATATGAAGGCGGCGCAAACGATGCAATTTTGTTTGCTGAATTTGGTGAAACCGTTTATATAAAAGAAAATGCTGATGTTGTAAAATATTTCGGTGAAGATAAAAATGGAAATGCAAATCGCCTGACTATCGTTTACGAAGAGGATGATATCGCTTATACAGGTGCTGTTCCGGTAAAGGACACTTACTCCATTTTAACTGATGATAATGGTAATAGTCATACTTTCTATGCGGCTTTCGATCCTGTTGCTGCAGTTTATGCAACGGGTCAGGGTGGTAATTGGAAAACTGCATCGCTCGTAGGCGAATACGCAACATTACAGGATGCGTTTGATAATGTAGGACTCAACTATTCAGTTGTAATTTTGAAAGATTTCACAGTCGGAGATGAAGTATCTTACTCATATGGTGGTTCAAAATATAAATGTGCAGCAGGGTATGCATCGCGTTCAACAATTGATTTTAATGGACACACAATTACATATACCGGTACTGGCGCATGCATAGTTTCTTCTCAGTCTTCCGGATATCTTTATATCAAAGATACGGTTGGCGGCGGTGGGATTACAGCAACCGCAGGATATTGTTTCCAGAAATTGCATGGCAACACAGATAATACATATATTCAGGGTGGTACGTTTGAATCGAAGAAAAAGAGCGCTATCTATATAAATATGAGTAAATTAGGTAGTTCGTTTAACATAAGTGGTGGTAAGTTTATTTCTCCCGCCGGGACGAGTAGTACATGCTATTTAGTTTTTGGAGATAGTAATAAGAAGATTACTATTTCAGGCGGTACGTTCAGTATGGATCCCAGCACATATACAAACTATATAAACGTTACCAAGAGTGTGGTTCAGAATGAAGACGGCACATACACGGTTAAATAATCGTCTAAAATTTTTACTATAATTTGTGCGTAAAGCAATGCCGCCCGCTTTTGGACATTAGGGCGGGCGGCCGGGCGGCAGAAATTGAACTTAACTCCAAACAAAAAAGTCGGGAAAACAAAACTTCTCGACTTTTTTGGTTATATTGTCTGCAAGCAAACAGTACTTTTTTGAACTTTGCGCAAAGTTATATTTAGAGCTAAATTTATTTGACTTTAACGAAAAAAATTTGTATACTTATTTATAATATATTTGCGGAGGAAAATTGATTGTCCGAGAAAAATATTAAAAAATCAAAAAAGAAGAAATCTCGCTCGCTGTCGCAGCGAACTTTCCGCACCACCGTACGAGCATCTATTATTTTTGGACTGATAACGCTCGTTTTAGGACTTGCGCTTTATTCTTATGCGGTCGGCGGACAATATATAAATACCGCGTTCAGCCTCGCTTACGGCACCTCTGCGGTATTAGATAAAGTAGTCGACGTAGGGCCGTTTGCCGACGACGTTATGTCGAGATATAATAGCCTCTCTCAGGAAGAACGGGATATGGCAAGAGATCCCGAACATATCAAAGAATACAAAGAAAAGTTTGAAGACCTTATCGAAAGAGATGATTTTAAGCAAATTGTAGGGGTTATGCACGATATGCTTAAAACGGGCGATGCCTACGATTTATATATTGCTACGTATGACGTGGCTAACAAAACGATGATATACATCGCAACAATCGACGATGTCGAAACTACCAATTATTTCCCGGGATATTGGGAAGAGGCGGAAGTAGATCAAAGTGAATTGGACGCTTATAAAAACTGGGACGGCGAAGAAAAAATTAGCAATATTTTTTACACAAGAGAGACGGGTTGGATATGCGTGAGCGGCGTGCCCATAGACATAGACGAAAACAACAATATTGTCACTTGCGTTATGACTGAGATATCATTAGTCGACGTAGCGCGGCGTATGCGTTTATTTATACTTTTGTATTCAATCGCAATGTTTGTTATTGTCAACGTGTTGGCTATTTTCTTGGTATGGCGTATGAGGAAGAATATCGTTACACCGATAAATGCCATATCGGAGGCCGCAGAAAATTATATAGCGGATAAGCGGAACAGAAAGAAGGATACGGATCACTTCTCGTCGTTAAACATTAAAACCGGCGACGAATTGGAGCATCTCTCCTTGATGATGGCAAATATGGAAAAAGAACTCGGCGATTACGAAAAAAGTCTTACGACGGTCACCGCCGAAAAAGAGCGTATCGGCGCCGAACTTTCCTTAGCGAACCGCATACAGGCGGCAATGCTACCGAGTATTTACCCGGCTTTCCCGGACCGTAAAGAATTCGACGTATACGCAACGATGACTCCCGCAAAAGAGGTCGGCGGAGACTTCTATGACTTTTACCTGATAGACGACACCCATCTCGGCATAGTGATTGCGGACGTTTCGGGTAAAGGCGTGCCGGCGGCGCTGTTTATGATGGTATCTAAAATTTTGGTGAATAACGCCGCAATGACGGGCAAAGGTCCGGCAGAGGTTTTATATACCGTAAACAATCAGATTTGCGCAAACAACCGTGAAGAAATGTTCGTTACAATGTGGTTCGGAATTCTCGATATAAAGAGCGGCAAGCTGACTGCGGCAAATGCCGGACACGAATTCCCCATACTGAAAAAGCCCGACGGCGAATACGAAGTGATAAAAGATAAGCACGGCTTAGTAATAGGCGGTATGGCAGGCGTCAAATATAATGAATACGAGTTGCAGTTGGAACACGGCTCCGAACTATATATTTATACCGACGGCGTGGCTGAGGCGACGAATGCGTCGGGCGAATTGTTCGGCATAAACCGCACGGTAGAGTCTTTAAATAATACTACCGAACGCAACGTCCGCGCAATACTTAAAGCGGTAAACGACGACATTAAAAAATTCGTCGACGGCGCTCCTCAATTCGACGATATAACTATGCTTTGCCTGCAATATTTCGGCGAGAGCGAAGGCGCCCATGAACAGCAAAAGAAATATAGCGAAATAACGGTAGACGCAACGGTAAAAAATTTGGCAACCGTTACAAAATTCGTCAAAAAAAGGCTTGCGGCTATGGATTGTCCCCCGAAAGCGATGAATCAAATAGACGTGGCGATAGACGAGTTGTTCGGAAATATTGTACATTACGCATACAAAGGCGTGGGCAAGGCGACCGTTACTATCGAGAAACAAGAATCTCCGCTTGGCGTAGTAATTACGTTTACGGATTCCGGCAAGCCGTATAATCCTCTTGAGCATGAAGCGCCGGACGTCAAGTCGTCGTTAGAGGAAAGAGAAGTCGGTTTATCGTAAAAAAGACTATGGACGAAATTAATTACGAGCGTAAAGACGGAAAGAACGTATTGACGATAAAAAAGAATTTTTAAAATCAAAGGGGCTGTTGCGTTAAGTAATAACCCCTTTTTCGTGTTTTTATATGCGATTTTTAACTCATTTAAGTTTTTTACTCCGTTTTCAAACAGTGGCAATATTTTATTAAAATCGCATATAAAATCTTCTTTTTAAATGCGACAGCCCCTTTATGTTACTGAAATTATATCAAATTTATATTATTTTTTACTTAATGCCGTTTATTCGCTTGAAAAAATTTTATAAATATAATATAATAATCTGTGGACAATAAATAGAATACTGCATTTAATGCGGAAATATCAGGAGGAATATTTTTAATGGAAAAGAAGAAGTACGTGTACTTGTTTACCGAAGGCAACGCTAAAATGCGCGAACTCCTTGGCGGTAAAGGTGCAAACCTTGCGGAGATGACCAATATCGGGTTACCCGTTCCTCAAGGTTTTACCATAACTACCGAGGCTTGCACTAAGTATTACGAGGACGGCAGACAAATCAATCCCGAGATTCAAGCGGAAATAATGGAGTACATCGACAAGATGGAAAAAATTACCGGCAAAAAATTCGGCGATAAAGAGAACCCGTTGCTCGTTTCCGTTCGTTCGGGTGCAAGAGCGTCTATGCCCGGAATGATGGACACTATTTTGAACCTCGGTCTTAACGAGGACGTCGTAGCAGTTCTCATCAAAAAATCCAATAATCCGAGATGGGCTTGGGACTGTTACAGAAGATTTATTCAAATGTATTCCGACGTCGTAATGGAAGTCGGCAAGAAGTATTTTGAGAAACTTATCGATGAAATGAAAGAGAAGAAGGGCGTTACTTACGACGTAGAACTTACGGCTGACGACCTTAAAGAACTTGCAAATCAATTTAAAGCGGAATATAAAAAGCAACTCGGCGAAGATTTCCCGTCCGATCCGAAAGAACAACTTTTCGGCGCTATCAAAGCGGTATTCAGAAGCTGGGATAACCCGAGAGCGAACGTATACAGAATGGACCACGATATCCCGTACAGCTGGGGTACTGCGGTAAACGTTCAGATGATGGCGTTCGGCAATATGGGCGACGACTGCGGAACAGGCGTTGCGTTCACTCGTAACCCCGCAACCGGCGAACCCGGACTTATGGGCGAATTTTTGATGAACGCACAAGGCGAAGACGTCGTTGCAGGCGTTCGTACCCCGATGCCGATATCTCAGATGAAAGAAGTTTTGCCGGACGTTTACGAGCAATTCCTCGGCGTTTGCAAGACTTTGGAAAATCACTACAAAGATATGCAAGATATGGAATTTACCATTGAACAAGGCAAACTCTATATGCTTCAAACGAGAAACGGCAAGCGTACCGCTGCGGCGGCAATAAGAATCGCTTGCGACTTGATAGATGAAGGAATGATCGACGAGAAAGAGGCTCTCCTTCAAATCGACGCCAAAACTTTGGACATGCTCCTTCACCCCACGTTCGACGCTGCGGCATTGAAAGCCGCCGACAAGAACAACGTAGTAGGAAAAGGTATTGCTGCGTCTCCGGGCGCTGCTGCCGGAACTATCGTGTTCACTTCGGAGGACGCTGTCAGAGAGGGTAAAGCCGGCAAGAAAGTAATTCTCGTAAGACTTGAAACTTCTCCCGAAGATATCGAGGGTATGAAATACGCTCAAGGTATCTTGACGGTAAGAGGCGGTCAGACTTCTCACGCAGCGGTCGTTGCAAGAGGTATGGGTACTTGCTGCGTTTCCGGTTGCGGAGATATCAAGATGCACGAAGAAGAAAAATACTTCGAACTTGCAGGCAAAATTTTCCACGAGGGCGACGGTTTATCGTTAGACGGTTCTACCGGTAACATTTACGATTGCATTATAAAGACCGTTCCCGCAGATCCGAACAGCGGTTATTTCGGACGTATAATGCACCTTGCCGATAAGTACAAGGCAATGGGCGTAAGGGCTAACGCAGATACCCCGAACGACGCAAAGAGAGCGGCTGAACTCGGCGCTCAAGGTATAGGTCTTTGCCGTACCGAGCATATGTTCTTCGGCCCGGGCAGAATAGATAAATTCCGTGAAATGATTTGTGCGGAAACCAAGGAAGAAAGAGAAAAGGCTCTTGAAAAAATCGAGCCAATGCAACAAGAGGACTTTGAAGGTCTTATGGAGGCTTTGGGCGGACAACCCGTTACTATAAGATTCCTCGATCCGCCGCTTCACGAATTTGTACCCACCGAAGAAGAGGATATCAAACTTCTTGCAAAGGCACAGGGAAAAACCGTAAAGGAAATAAAGGAAATTTGCGACGCTCTTCACGAGTTCAACCCGATGATGGGCCACAGAGGTTGTCGTTTGGCGGTAACCTATCCGGAAATTGCCGTAATGCAGACCAAAGCGGTAATTAAAGCGGCTATCAACGTTCAGAAACGTCATCCGGATTGGAAAGTAGTTCCGGAAATAATGATTCCGCTCGTCGGCGAAGTCAAGGAACTTGCGTTCTGCAAAAAAGCGGTAGTTGAAACTGCTGACGCAATCATCAAAGAGTCGAAATCAAATCTTAAATACGAAGTAGGAACGATGATAGAAATTCCGAGAGCGGCTCTTACTGCGGACGAAATCGCAAAAGAAGCGGAATTCTTCTGTTTCGGCACGAACGATTTAACGCAAATGACTTTCGGTTTCAGCCGTGACGATGCAGGTAAATTCCTTCCGTCATATTACAGCGCTAAAATTTACGAGTCGGATCCGTTTGCAAGGCTTGATACCGTCGGCGTAGGTAAACTTATGAAGATGGCTGTCGAAGCCGGACACGCTACGAGAAAGGATATTCATTGCGGTATTTGCGGCGAACACGGCGGCGATCCGTCATCGATAGAATTCTGCCACGATATAGGCTTAAATTACGTAAGCTGTTCTCCGTTCAGAGTTCCCATTGCTCGTCTTTCTGCTGCGCAGGCTAATATCCGTAATCCGAGGGGCTAAGAATTAGCACCGAAAAGCGGTAAAAATTCAATTTTTAATTAAAAAATATAGTTTTAGTAGTCATTCTTTTCAAAGAGTGGCTACTTTTTTTCTCTTAATATTCTCTTGTTAAGTCAAAAATCGGTCAAAAAAACGGGGTGGTTCCTCAAATGTTACACTTTTCTGTATCTACCGCTATGGGTAAAAAAGGGCGAAAAATAAGGAGATTTTTATGTCAAAATACAAATTAATCATTGAATATTACCAAAAAGGCAACAATAATAGCCAAATCGCTACCCTTTGCAGTTG
>CAJOMT010000121.1 GCA_905235815.1 uncultured Clostridia bacterium | reverse complement strand
TTACTTAAATATAAACGAATGTTACGGTAGCCATAAAAACTGCGAATCAGTTTGCTGTATCCGATTATGCCAATGGTATGTATCTGATTCAGTATACTGGAAGTGTGGCGGATGGCAGTATCGCGAAATACGGAGATACGGAAATCATAAGCAACGGAGCTTTCAAAAAGGAATATACAATAATGATAGCCGAAGGAAAACTCTTTGTAAACGGAGTCTTCAAGGCTACGCTTGACGAGAACGTATATTACGGTTTTAGACCTCTTGAATTGTCGATAAGTATAACTCAGGTTAATAATCCGGGCGTAAGTATTCCCGATCCCGAAGCAATAACTTCGCACACTGCAGATATTTATTCCAATGCTACGGTCCAACACACCAATAGCGAAGGGGCGGTTACCAACAACAATGTAAAAGGAAACCAAGAGTCCTCTTTAACTTATGGTGAAGAAGCAATCGCCGTCTGCGGATATAATTTCAGCAACGACAAGAGCGACGTGATTACGCTTCCTGTCGCCTTTATCCCCAAGAACGGCTGCGCTGAATTCTATTTCGGATTCAAAGAAGGGTATAATTTCAGCGCCGATATGAAGATAGGAGGCATTACGGTCTGTACGTTCACGCAAGCGGATTATAAGAAAGCCGTAAAGATCAGGATAAACGGAGACGGTACGGTTGAGGTAAACGGAAAGATCGTAGCAGACGGGGCGAAATTGGTCGATGACGACGTGCTTTTTGGAGAAACGGGCCTCGCTTTAAGCGTTGAAATGGTTGAAGCAGTGGGCTGGTTAAATTACAGGATCTCGCAAAACATGGCGGTTTACTACGTAGCACCGCAAGATTAATTGATTGAATATAACGGGTTTATCATTGTTTGTACCTTCGGGCGCAAACAATGATAAACTGATAAAATTTTAAGTTTTAAAAGCTGATACTCAAAAGGATTAAAATCGAAATGGAAAAGTTTTTACTCAACGGGACATGGAAAATTGCAGGAGGCAAGTATAATACTACGGGAAAAGTCCCCGGGTCGGTATATTCCGCACTTCTCGAAAACGGACTTATGGAAGATCCCTTTTACAGAGATAACGAGGCGAAAGCTCTTGAAATAATGGACGACGAGTTCACTTTCGAGAGAGAGTTTGTCTATGAAAAGAAGTCCGAAAGTATAATTCTCGTGTGCGAAGGAATGGACACGCTCTGCGATCTTTACTTAAACGGTAAATTTGTGGCGCATACCGACAATATGCACAGATCTTACTACTTTGAAGTAGCGGATTATCTTAAAAACGGCAACAACGTGATAAAGGCGGTATTTCCGCCTTACGATAAATATATAAAAGAAAAGACGAAAGAGAAAAAAATTTCAAGCGGTACCTGCTCTCTCGTAGGATTGCAATACGTGAGGAAGGCTCACTATATGAGCGGCTGGGATTGGGGACCGGAACTCCCCGACGCAGGTATTTGGAGGGATATATATCTCATCGACGGCACGCTTCCGAGAATAACCGAGGTGAGGATACTTCAAAAACACGAAAACGGCAAGGTGTTTTTGAGCGTTACGCCCGTCGCCGATAAACCGGCGGAGTTCGATATAGAAGTCGTTGCTCCCGACGGAAAGGCGGTTAAATTCCAAAGCGGCGTATATACGGAAATAGAAAACCCCGAACTCTGGTGGCCTAACGGTTACGGCAAGCAACCGCTCTACACGGTAAACGTAAAGGCCGTTTCTGACGGAAAGGTCGTTGACGAAAGCACAAAGAAAGTGGGATTGCGCACCATTATAGTCAGCAGAGAAAAGGACGAATGGGGAGAGGAGTTCTGCTTTAAAGTCAACGGCGTAAAGATATTCGCCATGGGCGCGGACTATATCCCCGAGGATAATATTCTCGGCAGACTTTCCAAGGAAAGGTCTGAAAAATTGTTGAGGCAAGCGATTTTCGCAAACTTTAACGCCATAAGGGTATGGGGCGGAGGATTTTACCCCGACGATTATTTCTTCGATCTTTGCGACGAACTCGGGATAATCGTGTTTATTGACCTTATGTTTGCCTGTATGGCATATCCATTCGACAAGGCTTTCAACGAAAACGCCGGCGCAGAAATAGAAGAAAACTTAAAGAGAATACGCCACCACTCCTGCATAGGCTTAATTTCCGGCAACAACGAGATAGAGGAAGAAGCGGAGTATATCGATTTTTGGAACAATGAAGAAAGAGTCGGTTATTTTGAATTTTTCGAGAGGATCGTGCCGGATATCGTCGATAAGGTATGCCCGGAAATTTCGTTTATTCCGTCATCGCCCACTTCTCACGGCAAGATGATAGATCCCAAAAACGAAACTATGGGCGACAACCACTATTGGCAGGTATGGCACGGAAATCTTCCGTTTACGGAATACAGAAAGCATTTCTTCAGATTTTTGAGCGAGTTCGGCTTTCAGTCTTTCCCGTCGGCTAAGACGATAGAGAGCTTTACGCTGCCGGAGGACAGAAACCCGTTCAGCCGCGTAATGGAACTTCATCAGAGAAACGCTTCGGCAAACGGCAAGATTTTAAACTATCTCTCGCAGACGTATCTCTATCCCACCGACTTTGAAACGCTGGTATATGCGTCGCAACTTCTTCAGGCGCAAGCAATAAAGTACGGAGTAGAGCATTTCAGGCGCAACCGCGGCAGGTGTATGGGCGCGCTTTATTGGCAGCTAAACGACTGCTGGCCGGTGGCCAGCTGGTCGAGCATAGACGGTGGTGGCAGGCTCAAAGCCCTGCATTACGAGGCAAAGAGGTTCTATGCGCCTGTAATGATTTCATGCGAGGAGACGGGTGAATATTCCACGAGAAGGGATATCACCGACGAAAGATATTACGGTTATGAAACTAAGGCAAAACTCTACGTGTGCAACGAAACGTTCGACGACGTAGAGGGCGTGGTAAAATGGACGTTATTTACCTCTGCGGGCAAAGAGGTGCTTTCGGGCAGTCAGCCGCTAACGGTAAAGGCGCTATCTTACAATTCGCTTGATGAAATAGATTTTAATAAGACGGATACGTATAACAACTACCTTTCGTATTCCTACGAAGTAAAAGGTGAAGTCGTATCTTCGGGTACCGTACTTTTTACAAAGCCCAAGCACTTCAACTTTAAGGATCCGAAAATAAAACTAATCGTAAACGGAGATGAGATAACCGTAAAGGCGGAGACTTACGCAAAATATGTCTTTATAAGCAACGAAAACGACGACCTTATTCTTTCGGATAACTTCTTCGATATGGATAAGGGCGAAAAGACCGTTAAAATCATTTCGGGCGAACTGACGGGGCTTAAAGTCAAGACGGTTTACGA
>CAJOMT010000120.1 GCA_905235815.1 uncultured Clostridia bacterium | reverse complement strand
TCTTTCCGCAAATTCTCACTTGTAGTATTTGAATGTCAGTCAAGGATAATACGAACCGGCCCTAACGCCGCTTGGAGCAGGTTCGTATTATTCTTGGCTGGCATAGGATCCCTGTTTTGAGCGAATCACATCGCCAAACTTACACTCCTCCACTCGCCACTTCATCTGTTTTTCTTGTCCTCGATAAAACTCACGGCGTCGCCTATCGTCTTAAAATCTCTCACGCCAAGATTATCGAAATTTACCGAAAAGGTCTCCTCGATCGCCACTACCATATAGAGTATCCCAACCGAAGTAAGCCCCAAGTCCTCTACGAGCCTCGTGTTTTCATTGGCGCCGCTTATTAAGTCCGCTTTTGTCGGATCCATTGCGAGCATTATTTCCTTTAATTTGTCCAATATTTCCGCTTTCGTCATTGTAGTTTATACCTCTTTATCTTCATACTCGGAGTTCTCTCGAAGTCTTTATCCCTTATCGTTATTTTTGATACTCGCTCGAACGGCAACAACTTCTGATTTACTTTTTGAAGTTCTTCGGTTAAGTAGCCCGTAATGTCTGCCAGACCAAGTTTTGCAACTTCTACCATTCTCGGAACGACTTCGAGCGCCAGAACGTGTTCGCCGCTCTCGGTTATATACTCGAACACCTGACTGTCTTGTATTACGTCGAGTTCGTTGAACTTCGCCTCTATTTCTGCCGGAGAAATGTTCTCTCCGCTCGGCAGAACTATTATCTCTTTACAGCGCCCGACGATATATAACATTCCGTCGTCGTCGAAACGCACCAGATCGCCCGTCTTGAAATATCCGTCCTCGAACGCCGCCTTATTCTCCTCGTCGTCGCCGACGTAGCCATCCATTAAGTTTTCGCCCTTTATCCAAAGTTCGCCGTTTACCACTTTTACGTCTTGATGCGGATATAAAATTCCGACCGACTCGGGTTTCTTCTCGCTTTCGGGATTGCCCGAAACGAGGTTCGCCGTTTCCGTCAGCCCGTAGCCGCCCAAAAGTTTTATACCGAGTTTCTTATACTCCGATACGAGATACGGTGAAACCGTCGCCGCACCGCAGATAATACATTTTAAGCTGTCGCCGAGCATATTTCTTCCGAACTGCTTTGACAGGTTAAGCGACATTTCCGCAAGAGCCGGCACCATTACCATTATCGTCGGCTTGAACGCCGCAATGTCTTTGAACATATCTTTATTGTTTCTGCAAATAAAGAGCGTGCTTCCCGTATAAAGCGAAGTCATAAGATTTCTTACAAGCCCGAACACGTGCGAAAGGGGAAGAACGAGCAAATATCTCTGATGAAACACGGCTTCTACGCCGTAACAACCGTTCACCGTTCCAGCGCCGTGGCTTAAAAGCGCACCTTTACTTCTACCCGTAGTGCCGCCCGTAAACATTATGACCGCAGGGTCTTTTTTATTCAATTTGCAAGCGGGCGAAACGCCGGTAGGCTCGGCGGTGGAAATTACGGTTTTTACCGCCGGATTATGCGACTTTGTAAATTCCAACCTATCTTTCAAAGTAGGCTCCGCCGCTATCGCCTTTAAGGAAAATTTTATACTGCAACCGAATACCGTCTGCTCGTCTAAATGCGCCGGAAGTACCGCCGCTACGAGCCCTGCGGTTACCGCCGCCAAAAACATCTTTACGAAATCGTAGCCGTTGGGAGCAAAAATACCTATTCTGTCGCCCTTATTAAGTCCCATAGAGTTATAAACGGCTCTGAATTTTCCCACGTCTTCGCCAAGTTTTTTATAAGAATACTTCTCGCCGTTATCTTCTATCGCTATATCCTCGCCGTACTCTTTTACCGCTTTTTCCCACATATCGCAGACGGTATCGTATTCTACGATTTTGTCGAAAGTTTCTTTGTCCGTATATTTTTCGAACAGTTTTCTCGTGTCTCTTATCATTTTATCCCTCACACATTTTTTCTAAAATTTCTTCTTGCTCGTGCAAGTACTGCGTCGCTCTGTTTATGTCCGCAAGCGTAGCGGTTTCACCCGAAGCGAAGTTCTTTATTTCGACGGGTTCGCCTATCGCTAAAACGAGCCGACTGTAAAAATGCTTTCTCCTCTTTATGTAGACGGGAACGAGCGGAGCGCCGCTCTTTAACGCCATAAGCGCCATGCCCGATTTGAACGCCTGAACGCCTTGCTTTTCTTCGTTGATTCTTCCCTCGGGGAACATTGTTACGAGTTCGCCCGCCGCCAAGTGGTCGGTTATCTGTCTGAACGTGGACATTCCGAAGTTTTGCCTGTCTATCTCGATACACAAAAACGCTTTCTCGAAAAGTTTTCTCTTTATCTTGCCGTCGAAAAGTTCCGTAGTCGCCACGAAGTGGTGCCTCCGATACCACAATCCGAGCATTAAATACATCGGATCGAATAGCCCTATATGATTGGATATCATCAACGCTCCGCCGTGTATCTTCTTTTTTGCCGCCTCGTTTATGTAAAGTTTTTTCGGTCTGAACCATATAAGCGCAGGCAGCGCCGTTATCCGTATGAAATCGAAAAGCAGATATTTAATTGACACCGTCTTTGCTTTTTTCATCTAAAAGTTTCCCCAAACGTATCGTGTTTTGCCTTAAAATTTCGGTAATTTTCTCTATATTTTCCTTTTCGGAAAGGGTATCGTCGTAATAATCTGCGGCAAAAAGGGGCTTGCCTATTATTACTCGCGCGCGCTTTTTGCCGAAATACTCGCCGTTTGTATATACCGGTATAATCTTTGCGCCCGAATTCAAAGCGAGATAGGTTGCGCTCGGAACGAATTTCAAAGGTCTTTCTTCGCCCTCTTTCGGCAAGCGGCTTTCGGGGAATATCCCCACCACTCCGTTTTTATCCAGAATTTTTTCGGATTTTAACATAAACGAAAAGTCATGACTGTTTCTATCGACGTAAATTCCGCCCATAGCGCGCAAAAACAAGCCCAAAAACTTCTTTTTAAACAAGACTTCCGCCATTTGATACCTTAGCGTTCTCGAATAGAACACGAATATTTCGGCGGCGTAATCGTAAACGGACGTATGATTGGAAATTATTATCGCTTTGCCCTTTATTCTTCTCGACTGCAAAGACTTATCTTCGTAATAAACCTTTGTGCGAAACACTATTTTCTGAACGAGATACCCCGTAATTTTTACGAACCAGTTGAAAAGGTATATCATAAACGTTCCTTTATGTACTCGCTTATCGCCTCTACGCTTTTAAGTTCGCTATCGGATTCCGGAAACTCTACGCCAAACTCTTTCTTTATCAAAGACATCATCGCCATATAATCGAGGCTCGTGCCGCCCTCGTCCAAAAAGAAGTCCGTTTTATACCCGACTTCCGCTACTTCTTTTCCCACCGCCGTGGCAAAAAACTCACGTATCTTATTTTCGAGTTCGCTGTGTTCGCCCTCGTCGTTTTTCTCGCCCATATTCGCTTTTTTAAGCGTTCCGTCTTTATATTCCTTTGAAAGACGTATTCTGTCGAGTTTTATCTCGTCGCCCTTAACGAGCGGATCGGTTATGATTTCTATTCCCTGCAAAAGCGTGGAAAGATTCAGTTCCGCTATTCTATTTCTTACGTACTCGTCTATTTCTTTGACCTTTTCTCCGCTCAGATATTTCCCGACGGATACGAGAAGTACCGGCTTATCGTTTTCGCCTCTTATGAGCGCAACGCCCCTTATTCCCGAATATTCGAATTTAGCCTCTATTAAGTTAGGGTTGAGATTTTCGCCCGTAACCGACACTATGAGGTCGTCTTTTCTGCCCAAAATGTAATACCTACCGTCTCGCTCTTCGGCGAGGTCGCAAGTTTTAAACCAATCGCCTCTTGCGGTCTTTTTGCCGCCCTCTATTACGTATTTCGCAATTCCGTCGCCCTTTACGTACAGTTCGCCGTCCTCGATTTTATATTCGATCGAAGAAAAGGGCTTGCCTATCGAGCCCGAATTCAATATCTTTCTTTTACCCGAAATTTCCAACGAAGTTATACCTATCTCCGTCATTCCGTAGCCGTTGGCGAGGCGATAGCCGATGCCGTTAAAAAATTCCAGAACTTTACAGTCTATCATACTTCCGCCGGTTATCATAAAGGAAATACTGTCCCCGAAAAGGTTTTCTCTCACCTCTTTAAACGCTATTTTCGAAAACGCTCTCCCTAAAACGGTATTGCCGAGTTTATTGGAAATTTTGAGCGCCTTTTCAAACTTTTTATAAGTTTTATCGCCCCTTTGACGAACAGTTTTTATGGCCTCGTCGTAAATCGTCTGCCAAAAGAGAGGCACGGCGAAAACGTGCGTTACCTTGTGCCTTCTTATGGTGCCTAAAAGCGTTTCCGCACTCAAATCGTTGAGCGCAACGAACGTGCGAGAGAAAAACGCAAACCAAATATACACCGCAACCAGCCCGAAAATATGATAAAACGGCAAAAAGGCAAGTAGTTTTAACTCGCCTTTATAATGTTTCTTCACTAATTTGTTCTTGCGGATAATATCGAAACTGTCGGATATACTAGATAAAAATTCTTCCGCTCCGTATGCGGAAATCTTTACGCTTCTGCTCGTTCCCGACGACATTACGAGTATTTCTTCACCGAAGTTTTCGGATAAGTACTGAGTTTCGGAATATAATTCTTCTAAAAGTATCGTCCTGTTGCCAAATTTTTTACCTGCGGAAATTACCGCCACTGCGCCCGTAC
>CAJOMT010000119.1 GCA_905235815.1 uncultured Clostridia bacterium | reverse complement strand
CCGCCATAAAGTCCTCGGTGTTGATATCTGGTGACGCCATATATCGGGGTTGACCGCCGCTCTCACCGGTAAATGACGGGTCGAAGGCGATGGTTAAGAAACCTCTTTCGGCAAGCGTTTGCGCATACAGTCCGCTGCATTGTTCTTTGACTGCGCCGAACGGCCCGCTTACCGCAATTGCCGGAAGTCTTTCTTGCGCACTTTTCGGAACGTACATATCCGCCGCAAGAGTAATTCCGTAACGATTGACGAACGTTACCTTTTCGTGTTCAACTTTGTCCGATTGCGGAAAAGTTTTATCCCACACAGAAACGAGGGAAAGGTTCTCTTTTTGTATTTTACTTGCCTTTTGAACGATTTTTTCCATTTTAAATTCACCTTAAAGAATAGCCCATATTATAAGCCGCTTGCAACTTTTCGTTGCCCGCAATATCTCCTGCGTCGTTTACGCCGCCGCAAAATACATAGTCCTTAAACTCGGCTTTTTCAAAGCAATCTACCCAGCCTTTGACGCCTTCGATTGCCTTTTGCGGTACATATTCTTCATCTTCCGCCGCACAAGCGAGAAGATATACGTCTCTGAATTGATAATCCTTTGAAAATAGCGGATTCAAGCGGTCTATCATAACCTTCATTTGCCCCGACATCTCATAGTAGTAAATCGGCGTTGCCCAGACGACTACGTCTGCATGCAAAACTTTTTGCTCAATTTCTATGGCGTCGTCCTTGATAATGCAGTGACCGATTTTTTGACAAGCGAAACACCCCTTACAAAAATCTATTTTTTTACCTATAAGCGATATGAGTTCCACATCGTTACCTGCGTCCGCTGCGCCTTTTGCGAAATTTTCCGCAAGCGCATTGGAATTGCTGTTTTTCCTCGGACTTGTTGATATAATAATTACTTTTTTTGCCATAATTTTCTCCTTATTTATTTTGTTATTTTAATTGTAACGTTTCCGCCACCTAAAATTGTTTTCAAGTTGATCGTTTCGATATCGTCGATTGCGCCGAGTTTCGTGTACGTCCACGCATTGCTTCCATACATCAACGAAAACTCACTTCCGCTGTACAATATCAAATCGCCCGGCTTGGTCGTTATTCTTACGTCCTCTCTCGGTAAAGATTTTCCGAGCGAGCCGACTTTTTCAAACCCTCCGTATTCTGAAAGAGATAGCGTCAACCCGTCTGTGGGTATCATCTCCGCAAAAGCTTTTGCCGCAGCATTATCTTCCAGCGTTGCTGTCAGGGTATAACCGTATACCGATATATTTATTTTCATAATATTTTCCACCTCCTCGTCCTTTGCTATTTGTTGTCCTTCTTTGCCCGATTGATTTATAGTAGAACATGCTGTAAACGCAAACGCCGTAAACGTCAAGATTACAAAAACAAGAAATTTTTTCATGTCAGTTTTCCTCTTTGTTCAGCAATGATAAAATTTCAGTAAAACTTTTTAAGTCTTTCAAGAATTTTTCCGGATTTTTCATTTTATCGTATACGACCTGTTCCCGTAGGTATAATTTTTGCAAAACGCTATCTGCGTAAGACAGTCCTTTTTCGGTCAATTTTATTGTCATTTCGCGCCTTGTTCCGTTTAAGTGGGAGAGTTCGACCAGCCCTTCCTTTTGAAGATCTTTGACGATGGTATTTGCCGTACTGCGAGGAATTTGCCAATCGTCGCAAATTTGTCTTTGCGTATGCGGCTGTCCGTCGTTAAGCGCATACAATATCCACAAGAGATTCGGTGCGTTGATGCTTTCAGACTTTCCGTAAGTTTCATATTCTACGTCTATCTGATATATCAGTTTACCGAGTTCATAGAAAAATTTTCTGCTATCCATTTTCTACCTCAAAAATACGATTTCGTACTTATTATAATACGATTTCGTATTTTTGTCAAGATATAGGAGTCATTTTGTAAAAATATTCAAATTACCATAAAGATATTCGGGTAGTAGATTATAGACAAGCAAAAAGCGACCGATAAAATTCGGTCGTTTTTTGTGCTTAAAATTTTAAAATTCAGTTGTCGTTTTTCTTGTCGACGTTTACGTATACCATCTTTTCGTCGGGAATACCATTGAAACATTCCGGCGAAGCGGTGGTATATATTTTGTATAATTTACGTGCGTCTGTGACTATATAGGTCGCTTTCTTGTTGACTTTGCTTTCGTCGCACAGATACACGCATTTTTTGGATTGTTCCAGCATAGCGGTGACCGCATAATACTCGGGTTCGCTGTTATCCGATATCACGCCGTCGCTTGAAATTGCGTGTGATGAAAAGAAACATAAATCAGCATTGAATAAGCGTATAAACCTTTCTGTCAGGTTACCGGTAAAGCAGTTGGAGTGGGTTATTCTTCCGCCCGTGCAGTAGAAATTTACGTTGTATTGGTTGAGTAGATTAGCGGTTAAAAGGCTGTTCGTAATAACCGTAATGCCCTTAATATCTTTCATATATTCTATCAGAAATTGGGTAGTGGTCGATTCGTTTAAAAAGATGAGCATATGTTCTTTTAAAAGTTTTGACGCCGCTTTGCATAATGCCTTTTTATGTTTAGAGTTAAAACTTCTTCTGAAATCTGTCGGAATAAAGGCTGACGGCGTTTGCGGCAGCATTACGCCGCCGTGATTGCGAATGACGTAACCTTGTTCGGCAAGGTAACTGAGGTCTCTCCTTATCGTCGGCTTCCGCAAGTTGGTCTACGCTTGCATACGTCGTTTGATTTAAAAAATCCAATATTTGTTGTTGACGTTCGTTCTTAATCATTTAAGCCTCCATACACTATATATTGTAGTCGTATTTACAATATATGTCAAGATTTTTCTCGGACAAATTAAAAAAATGTGATAAATTTCAATCAAACATTGACTGATATAGGCGCTTATAATGATTGTTTTTGATTACTTTTCGTTTTTTGCGCCGCATATTGACAGAAAACGCTCATTGAAGTATAATCATTGTATGTTTATGTTTGTACATAATATATTATATAAAAGGTTAAGACAACTTTAAATGAGGGATAAGAAAATGAAAATAGGTATAACGCTTGGCGAGAATCATTTTGCGACCAGAAAAGAGTGGCTTTCAACGCTAAAAAATTGCGGATTTGACGCTATAGATTATACCGGCAGAGATCTCGGCAAATTAAGCCCGAGCGAAGAGAAGGAATATTGCGAGCAATTAAAAAAGGACGTGGCAGATTACGGGATAGAGATAAGTCAGACGCACGCTCCTTTTTTGATAAACCGACCGGAAAGCGATTTTTTATCGGACGAATTATACGGGCAAGTTAAGGCGGCGATAGAGCGCACAGCGAGACTTGGCGTCAAGTATATAGCGGTACATCCTTACGTGCCGCAGGGTATGGACTTTTTCCTCAATGCGAGAACTTACGATTATTCGAAAGTTATAGACCATAATAAAGAAGTAAACTTGCGTTTCTTTTCAAGGTTTATGCCGTTACTCAAAGAGACGGGCGTAAAAATCTGTATAGAGAACTTGTTTGCTTACGACGTTTTGTTACAGCGCCACGTTCTGGCTACGTGCGGCGATGCGGACGAGGCTAATTATTATATTGATGAACTCGGCGACGAAAATTTCGGTTGTTGTTACGATAGCGGACACTTAAATCATTTCGGGGCAGACGAGGAAAATTATATTCGTAAACTCGGCAAGCGCATAAAGATATTGCACTTAAACGACAGTTGGGGCAAAGATTTTTACGGAATGGACTGGCATCTTATGCCGGGGCAGGGCGACGTGAATTGGAGTAAAGTTGCTTCCGCCTTAAAAGAAGTGGGCTTTGACGGCGTTGCGAGTTTCGAAGTAACGCCGAGGCCGGGTAAGTTCTTTATTCCACAAATGAAATATATAGGCGAGATGGGAAATTTAATTTTTAACTGCTAAGAGATAAAAGAGGAGAATAAATTTATTCGACACGATTATTTCGATTGTAGCGGTTATTGAACTGATTTGAATACGAAAGTATACAAATAAAAAAATTTTAAGGAGACAAAATTGATGAGTAAAAAAATCACAATGCTGATTTTGATGCTACTGACGACCGTAATGGTGGGCGTTGCTTGTGCAAATCCCGGTAGCACCAATAACAGCGGCAACTCTGAAAGCGGCGGAAGTCAAATTGAAAATCCCGACGTAATCGTTGGACTCGACAAAAACGAGGCAACGCTCGGTCTTTTCGATTCACTCACGTTAGTCGCTACCGTAAGCGGCTCGAGTGCGACGAAGATATGGGAGTCGTCTGACGAAGCGGTAGCTAAGGTTTCGGCGGCGGGCGTAGTAACACCCGTAAGCGTAGGAACGGCAGAGATCAAGGTCACGGTAGAGGGGATTGAGGCGAAATGCAGACTTACCGTAACGGCACCCGAAGAAGATATCGAGATTATATCTTCTTATGTCCAACTCAATTTGGAAACGGGCAACTCAATGCAACTTGAATTGAGCGGTTTCTTGGGGACGAAAGAGATTACGGGCGGCGTATTTACGTACGAGTCCGAAAACGCAGAAATAGTTTCTGTTTCGGATGACGGTTTGGTTAACGCACTCAAAGCAGGCGAAACTAATTTGAAGATAAACGGTTCGTTTAAGGGCATAGCCGCTACCGAATTGGTTTTACCCGTAAAGGTTACCGATCCCGTAACGCACGACAGAGTTACAATAGACAGTAAACTTCAATTTATTGAGAACCGTGAAGAAAAACTTTCTTTCTTAGTTGCGTCATATATAGAAGATTATGAGGTAATTTCGTTAGACAAAGTTTTGATCGACGATTATTATTCGGTAGACTTTGCTTATGAAAACGGAGCAATTGCCATTGAAAAAGAGGCGTTTGCCGAAATACCGGGCGGAGAACTCGATATAAAAATTGAGGGTACTACCGAGACGGGCGACATAGTCGTATCCGGAATTTTGAATTATATCAACTTTGCGATAGGCACTGCGGAAGAATTCAACGATTTCCATAAGGCGATCAGCGCAGGCGGCGGCGGAGTAGAAGGCACAAATGCGATATATACTAAATATCTTTACGCAATACTCACCGCAGATATCGATTACGGCGGAAATGACATTCACGCAAATTATAATTTAAGCGACGGTATCATTGCTGCTTATTTCCAAGGCACGTTCGACGGACAGGGACATACGATCAATAATATCAGAGTTTCTAATATGAACGGTCTTTTCTATGGAATAAACGGCTTTGGCGGCAATAAATCCGCAGTTAAGAACGTTGCGTTTACCAACGTTTTGAGAGATACCGCTAACGGCGGCGGACTTTTGACCAACAGTTTCAGTTACGCAGAGATAAGCAACGTGTTCGTAAGCGGTAGTTTAACTACGTATACCGGCGGATTGTTCGGCGGACTTATCGGCACGGCAACGAATATTACGTCTGTCAAGAACAGCGTTATAAAATTGACGGTAGGTGCGGGCAAAGGTAAGTATCCTGCAATTTACTGTCAGGCAGCAGGTGCGGCGACTTGTACCGTTACAAGCACTTACGCAATAACTTCTACTTCTAACGGCTATATGTTCGGCGAAAACAGTGACGGTTTATTCACTTCTTCGCAAGCGTTCAAGGACGCCGTAACCGAAATTCCTAACGGATTTAACGGCGAATACTGGGAAATGCACGACGGAATGCTTATATTCAAGAGCGCCCTTCAGTATGCTAAAACTTCTTTGGAAATTACTTCCCAGACCGAAGACGCCGAGGTTATAAACGGCGATTCGATAACCGTTATCGCAAGCGATAATAAAGCGACGTTATCCGTTATCTGCGACGATCCGTCGGGCTTTACCGTTGTCGGCAACAGCGTTTCGATCGGTGCTGACGTTGCCGCAGGTACTACCTTTAAAGTAGCGGCAACGCTTATAGACGATGCGACGGGTTTAATTATCGTTGCTGAAAGTAAAGAATATACGGTAGTTGAGTCCGAAAAAATTCTTATTTCGGAAGAACAGATCGTAGCAAAGAACAGAAATGACAAGTTGACTTTGGATCTTTCCGAAAATGAACTTACCGAAATCAAGTCGGTAAACGTAGGCGGCGTAGCCGTTGAATACAGTTATAATGAGGGAATTATAGAGGTTTCCGCAAGCGCCATCGCTTCGCACGGGCACTTAGACGTCGCGATAACTGCAAAGAAAGACTCCGATTACGCTGTGGTATCCGCAAGCGCTTACGTAGTTGACTATGCGATAGGCACGGCTGATGAACTCAGAGCGTTGCAGAACGTATATGCAAATCTTGCGGTAAACACAACGGGCGGATTTAAGTACGTTATCCTTACGGACGATATCGATATGACGGGAATAGCCCCGATAAATATGTGG
>CAJOMT010000118.1 GCA_905235815.1 uncultured Clostridia bacterium | reverse complement strand
ATACGAGTTACCGTATTATACCCAGTCATAATGAAGTCACGTATAGGCGTTGGATCGATACCGCGGTAATAAACCTGCGTATCTGCAACGCGTTTCATCTGCTCGGTGTCACGTATTCCGCCCCAAATAACAGCGCCGCCGTTGGGGTTTTTAGTTTTATTTTTGATTGCGGTGGTCAAGTTTCCGCCAATATACGTACCCTTATAAATTTTATCGTACATATCTATAACGGGAACGTCGTATTCCATAAGGTTGTCTATCACCCATTGATTATACGTGCCGCTACGTCCTTCTTCGCGGCCGATAGATTTCACAACTTCGTCGTAATCGGGACGGAACGGACAATAAATCGCAGTAACCGCACGCCCGATAAGTTTTCTGCCGTCGTCGTGGAGAATGTGCAATCTGCCCTCGAACTGACTTTCGTAACCCTTTACGAAAATAGGTTTCCACACTTCTTCGAGCGTAAGCGTTTTAAGGGCTTTAAGATATTTTTCGTCTACTTTCGGTCTACCGTCCGGAAGTCTTTCGCCTTTCCACTGCGGAGTAAGTTTAATTACCTCTTCTCTATCGTTAAAATTCATTTTAATTATCTCCTTTTATCTTGTTTATAACCTCATTCCGCCGTCGACGACTATATCAGCGCCGGTTATATATCTTCCTTCCTCGCTGCACAGCATCAATACCGCTCCGGCGCAATCCTTAGGTTCTGCAAAGTAACCGACGGGTACCTTGCTTTGTGCCTGCTCTCTATAATCTTTATCTTCCAGTATTTTGCTGTTTCGCGGAGTAAGGAACACTCCGGGCGCAACGTTGTTTACCGTAATGCCGTACGGCGCCACTTGCTTGGCGACGTTTTCCACCAAACTCAATACCGCGCATTTAGTTGCGGCGTAAACAGCCATATCTTTATGCGGTTTAAACTGTTGTACGCTGCCGATAGTCACTATTCTGCCGAAGCCATTTTCTTTCATTGCCGGATAATACGCTTGCATCAATTTAAGCGTGCTCTTGAAGTTGACGTTCAGTTGCGTATCCATTTCTTCGTCTCCTATTTCGTACCATGGAGTCCTGAATTGTACGCTTGCATTGATAATAAGACAGTCAACCGCGCCCGTCTTTTCATAGAGAGCCTCGGTCTGTTTTAAATCGCTCAAATCGGCAATAAGAGCCTTATATGCGCCAATTTCTTTTCTTATTCTCTCGGCTTTTTCCAAATCCTTCGAGCAGTGAACGAAAACCTCGTCTCCACGTTTTACAAACGCTTCCGCTATCGCCTTTCCTATACCTTGGGTAGAACCCGTTACCAAAACTTTCATATTTCTATCCTTCTTTTTTTATTTTTAATTCTACGGTTTTTTCCAATCCGTCCAAAAGACCTTTTAAGTAGCCTATCGCATATAATCTTCCGAGATCGCCGTATCCCACTTTGTTCGATTTTTCACTTGCGAGAGTCGGAACGTGATCCACGCGAATGGGAACGTCTATTCCGTTATCTATATAACATTTTAAGGCTTTTGCCATATCGATACTGCCGTTATCGTGACAAGTTTCTCTGAATTTATATTTGTTGCCTATCACGTTTCTGAAATGGACGAAGAATATTTTATCTTTCAAGAGCGGAATGACTTTATATAAATCTTCCCCCATCGTATAATAGGTCGCCTGACAGAACGTAACGCCGAGGTTATCGCTTTTATAAAGATTGATTGCCTTGTTTATATTTTCATAACTCGTCATTATCCGCTCTACCTTGCCCAATCTTTCCAAAGGCGGATCGTCGGGGTGCAACGCCATCTTTATATTGTACTTATCCGCATAAGGCATTACCGCATTGATAAAATACTCGTAGTTGTCCCATAACTCTCGTTTCGTTATGCATTTTTCTCTGCCGTCAAAACTCGCTATATTCCCGTTTTTTTCATATTCTTCAAGGTCAAAACCCGTTACCGACGAACCGCCGCGCTCCATAAGGTCGCTCGAAGTACGGCACCAACCGACGTGCGCCATCCAGTTAAAGCAAATCAGACGAACGTTAAGTTTGTCTAAGTTTGCAAACATTTTTATTACCTTTTCAATGCTTTCATCTCTTTTATCGTCCGCGGTTTTTATATGGTCGTGCAGATGATTGGGCATTGGCTCTATTGCGATAGGTGTAATTCCTTCCGAAACGAACGTATCGTAAAATCCTTTCATTTGAGAAAAGTCCGTCACGTCAAAATCTTTTTCGGGAAGTCTTACGTCGCCGGTCGTAACGCCGCACGCCTTTGCGATGTCCCACGTATGTCTGTTTTCAATGTTCAGTGAATCCGTCAATATCATTTTCTGTTCCTCATAGGCTCAATGTTATTACAAAGGTATATTCAATAATCCGTTCATAAACAAGTATAGTAGCGGCAATGTTATTATGCATAAAATCGTCGAAAGAAGCACGCATACCGTAGCAAAATCGCTGTTTTGGTTAAATTTTACCGCCATCATTACGCTGCTCGTCGCACTCGGCATAGCAAGCAGGAAAAACACCGTGTATTTTATAGTAGACGGTATCGGCAGATACGCTACCGTAAATATCGCCGCAAGCGGAAACACAACCAGCTTTATCGCCGATGATAAATACGCCCATTTGTCCATAAATAATTGCTTTAAGTTTACGTTCGCAAGCCTTATGCCGATAACTATCATTGACAGCGGCGTAACCATGTCCGATATAAATTCTAAACTCGACATCAGTTTGGAAAGTATCTTATACCCGATAGTCCCTTCGGCGGCAAGTTCCACAAGCGGCTTTTGCAATATGAAAAACATTGCAAACCCTATATATACCGCGATGATAACGGGATTGAGAAGAACTTTTTTAAGCGAAACTTCCTTTTTGTCTTTCGTGAGTATATATACTCCGAAAGTCCAGTTCATAATATTCCAAACTACGATTATTACCGCGCCGTATATGAGAATTTCAGATTGCATTCCGCTTTCGGAAAATAACGACTGCAAAAACGGCAACCCCATAAATCCGCAGTTTGAAAATACGCTCGCATACTTTATTATTCGGATCCTATCCGTGTCCGCCGACTTTGACAACGCGAGCCGGAGCCCGATAAAAAATACGATATGCAGCGCTGCAGCCAAAGCGAATACTATCAACATATTCAGGCAAATATCCACGCTGAACGCGCATTTTTGGAAACTCGTGATAACTACGACGGGTTGGCAACAATATAAAACTATTACGGATAATACTTCAGAGGCAGATTTTGGCAACATCTTCGCCTTGGCAAATATATATCCCGGCAATGCAAGCGCCAGCAAAAATACAACCGTAATTAATACGACCACCTTATTTCCTCATAAACTTTTCTACTCTATATATGATAATACATTTTAATAAAAATTGCAATGGATAAAATAGTGATTTTTTTGGATTTTTTAGTGATTTTTATTTTTAGATACAATTATCCCCCGAACACTTTAATGTGTTCGGGGGATAATTAAAGGTTTATACTTTATTATCTCTTTTGATTGTATTCAGTTTCGGTAAGCGCAAGCCCTTCGAAATATGATCTTGCCGTGGCTTTTCCGTTTTTAAACGCACCGCATACTCTGTCATACGTAGAATTGTTGATAATAGCTTTCCAATACGATCCGGTCTGTTCACGATTCCAGTAAGTATAATTTTTCTTGGCTATCGGGTTTTTAGTCATATTACTGAAGTAGGTATTGCAACTTACTGCCTGAGATTTCATTTCGTTAAGCGATTTAGCATAGAACGATAATCTGTCTTGTATGCTACTCGCATTGTATTCAAGGTCTCTGCCTATTCCGTTATTGGAAATTTCCGCAAGTTGGAGTTCTTCGTCGCTATAACAGAATTGAAGGAAAAGTTTTGCCAATTCCTTTTGCGTTGAGTCCGCAGGAATAAAGGCGTTAGCGCTCGAGAATATCATTACTTGTGACATTGGATCTTCTCTCGGCGTAACAGTACCTTCATACTGATGGGGCATGGGCATAAATCTTAAGTCTTTCGTGCCGAGCTTGCTTGCTCTGCCCATAGCACCTTCGGATATGGATTCGTTATACCAATAAGTACCCTCAATGATCATTGCAATAGGCGTGGATCCGTCTAAGCCGCTCCTTAAAAATACTTCCTGCGTATTAATATTCGAAGACGTCTCTTTCGCCGCATTTGAATCGCAATAATTTTTAGTCGAAAATACTTTTGCGCAAAATTCAGATGCGTAGTACAATCCTAAACTGCTCTTGATTAAATAAGCGTTATCTTCTGTAAGCACTACGTCTTTTGTTTTAGGCGTACCATCAGTATTGAAGCCGTCAACTATTTTGACTGCCTCGCCGTGGCTGTTGAAATCGACAGTAGTTCTCATACCGTTAGCCCCAACAAAATTCGCTTCAAGAGTGCTCATTAACATGTTTGTATAGTGGTTGTATTCACCTGTATATGCAAACGGAGTAATAACCTCTCCGCCCTCTCCGCTAACCATTCTTTCCATAAGCTTATAAAATTCTTTGTAAGTTGACGGTAAGCCGTCGTCGTAAGTGCCATACACGCCGTCGGGACCACAGGATAAGTTAGTCGCATTTTTCTCAGTAACAAACGCATTTGTTCCGGGATAACCCTTGTCATCTTCGTCTACCTCATTAGAAAAATACAGTTTATTCTCGTTAAACAAACCGGCGTCATAAGAAACACCCGCAACCATATCATAATAAGGTAAACCATAGTATTTACCGTTAACCTGCCATCTTTTTCAATTGATCTAAACAAATCCTTGATTAATAATTTGTTATAGTTAATGAATAACTTATCTTTATTTCCATTGACAAATTCAAATTCTTTATCTTTGTACCAA
>CAJOMT010000117.1 GCA_905235815.1 uncultured Clostridia bacterium | reverse complement strand
GGTCAAAAAAAGATACCGCTTTGCGATATCTCAATTGTTTTATTTAAACATATTTACATTATTTTATTTAAACATATTTACGCTTATTGCGCCCGAAATCATTCCCATTACGCCGCCGCAAACAAAGTCTATCAAGAGTCCCCACCAAGAACCTATACCTCCTGCAATAAGCCCGAAAATCAACGCCGATAACGCAGTCGCAAAAAGTCCTATTATCGCTCCCTTTAAAAAGCCTTTTTCTCCCCTTACCGCAAACAGACAACCGCCGAACACCGATAACAGTTTAATTACTTGGTTGATTGGCTTTACAGCCTTTTGAGTAAGTCCCGTTACGTCTAATATGAACGCAAATAAGAGGACGCTTACGAGCGCTATTACGACCGCTGTCGCCACCCCTTTTATCGTCTGGCGCAAAAACTCTTTTTTTGTATTAGTTTCTTCCATAAAAAAACCTCCGCTACATAAAATGTATGCGGAGGGATATGTTTTTATTACTCTCTTATTCTGCCTTTTCTTCCTTGTCTGCGGAATCTTCCGCATTCGGCTCTTCGGCGTTTTCAGCCTCTTTCGGCTCATCGGCGTTTTCTGCTTCCGCTTCGGGGCTTGCCGCACTTTCATCGGCGTTATCCGCTAATGCAAACGGATTTTCGGACGTATAGATCGCTTGCTTATCGAACTTTAAGAAACTCGGATTCTCTACTCCGCCCGTCATAAGAACGAAACTGTTTTCAGCCTCGTCTACGGAGACCACCGTTCCTATAATTCCGCCTATCGTGGTAACTTTATATCCGGGGTGAATATCATTTCTCTTAGCTTGCTCTTCTTGCATTTGTTTCTTTCTTTTATTGCCGGAAATAAAGTTGTAAACCATAAACGCAATAAGGATTGCGCCCAATACTACCAGAAAAATTATACTGCTTTGATTTTGATTTTGATCAGCCAATAAATTATTTAACATTTTTTCTCCTCGCTTTTATTCTTTTATTTAATGATACAATTTTAGCGATTAAAAATCAAGTTTTTTAATTATATTTTTAAAAAACTTGTCGATTTTTTCTGTTTTTTACCCTTCAAGCGAATATTTTTCATAAAATTCTTTTCTTAAATCTTTAAAATACCCGCCTATTATCGACGCCCTTATATCTCGCATAAGTTTAGTCAGATATGCGATATTGTGCAAACTTATCAACATTCCGCCCATCATTTCGCCCACGTTTACCATATGACGAAGATAGGCTTTCGTATAATTTTTACAGCAATAGCAGTCACATTCCGGATCTAACGGCGTAAAATCTTCTTTGTATTTTCCGTTTCTGACTACTATCTTTCCTCTCGAAGTCATCGCCGTGCCGTTCCTCGCTATTCTCGTAGCCAAAACGCAATCGAACATGTCTATTCCGCGCATTACGCCCTCGAACAGACAATCGGGACTGCCTACCCCCATTAAATACCTCGGAACGTTTACGGGATAGTTCGGATACATACTATCCAAAATTTCATACATCAGTTCTTTCGGCTCGCCTACCGACAAACCGCCGATACCTATGCCGTATTTCGCATAAGGTATGGTTTCCTTTAACGATACCGCCCTTAAATCTTTATATAAATTGCCTTGCACTATCGGGAAAAGCGCTTGCTCGTCGCTTTGATGCTTATTATAGCACCTATCAAGCCATGCGAGCGTTCTCTTCATTGCGTCTTCGCTATACTTATGATCAACCCCGTATTCGGAACATTGGTCAAAAGCCATTATTATATCCGCGCCGAGATTATTTTCTATTTCCATTGCCCTTTCGGGGGTTATAAAATGCTTGCTACCGTCGACGTTGGATTTAAAAGTTACTCCCTCGTCTTTTATATCGTTGAGTTTCGCCAAAGAAAAAACCTGAAATCCGCCGCTATCGGTTAAGATAGGTCTATCCCAATTCATAAATTTATGAAGTCCGCCCGCTTTCTTCACAAGCTCGTCGCCCGGGCGCATATACAAATGATACGTATTCGCCAAAATTATCTGCGAACCGACCTCTTTTAAATCCCTCGGAAATACCCCTTTTACCGTCGCCTGAGTGCCGACCGGCATATATACGGGGGTTTCTATATCGCCGTGCGGAGTATGCAGTATACCTGCCCTCGCTCCTGTTTCGGCGTCTTGTTTTATCGTTTCAAAATAAAATTTATCCATTATAATCAGTTACTCGTCTTTTAAATTAATAATATCTGTCATCGAAGTCAAAACGCTCCGCAGAAACGCAGAAATGCGCAGTTTATAAGAGCAGACAAGCATCGCCAAACGAAAAAAACCTATACCCCTCTTTAACCGCAGTTTCATAGAGAGACAATATCTTTTCACGGGTGGAAAATGCGGATACAAGCATAATCAAAGTGCTTTCGGGCAAATGGAAATTCGTTATCATTGCGTCTACGCACTTGAACTTATACGGCGGATATATAAATATGTCGGTATCTCCCGACGCTGCCTTTACAAAACCGTTTTCGTCGGCAACGCTCTCTAACGTCCTTACGCTCGTAGTGCCGACCGCTATCACCCGCCTGCCCTCTCGCTTTGCGAGATTTATCTTTTCGGCATTCAATTCGTCTATCGAATAATATTCGGAGTGCATTTTGTGTTTAGTTACGTCGTCTACTTTAACGGGACGAAAAGTACCCAAACCCACGTTTAAGTTCACTTCCGCAAATTCAACGCCTTGCGCTTTTAATTTATCTATCAATTCGAGCGTGAAATGCAGTCCCGCCGTAGGCGCCGCCGCAGAACCTTCTTGCTTACAATAAACCGTCTGATATCTGTCTTTATCCTTTAATTTTTCGTGAATATACGGCGGCAAGGGCATTTCTCCTACCCTCGATAAAATATCCTCGAATACGCCGTCGAATATAAACCTTATTATTCTTCCGCCGTCTTCGGTAAAATCTATTATCTCCGCTTTCAATTCCTCGTTTACGGTAAATACCGTTCCGATTTTACATTTCTTTCCCGGTTTTACCAAACTTTCCCAATCGGTCAAATTTAAACGCTTTAATAGCAAAAATTCTATTTTTCCGCCGTGCTCCGTATAAGCGTAAACCCTCGCCGGATATACTTTGGTAGTGTTTATAACGAGCAAGTCGCCCTTTTTTAAATAGTCGCCTATATCGTAAAAATGCCTATGGGATATTTCGTCCGTTTTCCTGTTATAAACCAATAACCGTGAGGAATCGCGAGGCTCCGCCGGCGTTTGCGCTATCCTGTCTTCCGGCAAATCGTAATAAAAATCTTTCGTATTCATACTATTCTTCGTCAAATATGGACATCTGATCCTTTTCTCTTTTCGGCACAGTTCTACCCAAATGCTCGTACGCCCTCTGAGTCGCAATCCTGCCCCTCGGACTACGGGATATAAACCCGAGCTGCAATAAATACGGCTCGTATACGTCTTCTATCGTGTTGCTGTCCTCATTGATAGTGGCGGCAAGAGTGTCAAGCCCCACCGGACCGCCGCCGAACTTCTGGACCAGGCTGTTGAGGATACGCAAGTCCATTTCCTCCAGACCTCTCGG
>CAJOMT010000116.1 GCA_905235815.1 uncultured Clostridia bacterium | reverse complement strand
CTGGCGCCGGCGAATAAAGTTGGTGTTATTGACAGCGATTACCGAGGCGAGATAAAGGTCGCTTTGCACAATCACGGCGAAACTCCGCAAACGGTAATGAAGGGCGAGAGGATAGCGCAACTCGTGATTGCGCCGTTTTTAAGGGCGGAATACGAAGAAACTGACGACTTAGGCGATACCGAGCGAGGAGCAGGCGGATTCGGTTCTACCGGAAGAACTTAAAATTTTAAGCGTTCCGAAACGATATTCGGGGCGCTTATTTTTTGTTTGGCTGTAAAAAATCGGTAAAAATAAAAAATATATCCGTTAAATGCGTTATTTGCATTGACAAACGGCGAAAAAGAGTATAAAATATAATATGTATATTTATGAAACTCAAACATTAGGAGTAAATTTACAATGAATAACGGCAAAATATCAAAACTTATAATGTTGCTGACCGCAATGGTATTTGCGGTATGCTCGTTTAGTATGTTTGCTTTTGCAGATGAAGACTCGGGCGAAGTTCCCGAAGTCAGTTACAGAGCCGCCTACGACGGTTATGCTTTGGAGAGGATAGCGGTTGCAAATCCGTTCGACTACGTAATAAAGCATACGGTAATCGGCGAGGACGAAACCGATGAGAAGTTATCTGCCAAAGAAGTAACCGAATTTAAAGTATATGAGAGTAACGCTGCTTTCAACACCGAACTGACGGAAGATTTACTTGTAGATGACGGTTATAAATTCGACGAGGCGAACGGTACGATCACTTACGTATATAAAGACGGCGCAACTTTGAAAGACGATGATGAAAACGAAGGCGTAGTTTATTACTACAAAGCGGTCGTCGTTATAGGCGAAGATGATGAAAAGACGGAAATCGTAACAAACGTAAAAGTTTTGGCTTACGCTCCGGCTATAACGTATAAAGACTTCGACGTAGAAGAAAATGCCGAACTTTTAGCGGTGGCAAGAGAAGCGGTTGAAAGTAGTGCTGAGTCTTTGTCCGCAACGACTACGTCGTATACGCTTCCGAACAACTCGAAAGAGATGTGGAATCTTATAAATTCACCTGTTTATGCGAATGCGTCGAGCCTTAAAATAATGCTCTACGTTGCGAAGCCGAATTCTTCATTCCCGACTTCGGCGACGAGCACTGCGACGAGCGGCACGTATCCTACGATTTCGCTTAGCGCGAGCGGTACGTACCGTTTCTGGGTATTGTACAGCAATGCGGAATACAATCCGGATTATTTAAAGGAAATGACGACCGACGGTTTGACTTATAAAGAAGACGGTTGGTACGACGATAATAAGCTTATAATTCCCGTATTTTCGTTCGATTACGTAGCGGATAAAAGCGTATCCGTAACGCCTTCGGGCGGCGGCGAAGGCATAAAGAACTATACGTACAATGGCATAACGTTTTCCGTAAAGAACGGCAGCGTTACGGGCTGGAAGTTGTTATATACGAATAAGGTAGATGCTGAAGGCAATCCGGTATTCAGTGACGACGGAGAAGCCACTAACGAACAGGCTGAATATGATTTAGACGAGTTCAGCCCGTCGTCGATATCGTTCAAGCCGCTTGCTACCGGATATTTCAAAGTAAGGTGTTATGCGACCGGTTCGAGCGAGGACAAAACTGTAGTAAAAGACAGTGCGGTCGTTTACGTAACGAGAGAGTATGAAGAAGTTAAACTCGTCGATACGAGGTTCCGTGACTTTATGGCGAACAACTGGAAGTCTTTGATTTTCTTAGGTTTAGCGGTATTGAGTTTAGTCGGAATAATCATAGTAGCGCTCTATAAGCCCAAGGCTCCCGACGGCAAAAAGCAAAAGAGAGAGAAAGCGGTCGTAAAAGAGACTGAAGAAAAGACCGAAGAGGCGAAAGACGAAGTCGCAGCTGAGACTCCGGCAGAAGAAGCGGTTGAGGACGAACAGCCCACGACTGAACAGCCCGCAGCTGAACAGTCCATAGATGAACAGCCCGCAGCTGACGAGGCACCGGCAGACGAGGCTCCGGCTGATGAACCCGTAGCAGAGCAACCGGCTGAAGAACAGCCTGAGGCTGAACAGTCCACGACTGAAGAACCCGTAGAACAACCCGCGGTTGAACAACCCTCGGCAGAACAACCGGCTGAGGAACAGCCTGAGGCAGAGCAACCTGTCGAAGAAAATGCTCCCGCAGAGGCTGAAGCGCAAGCGGAAGAAAAAGAAAACAAACAAGAATAAGCCCGAACGGGTTTTAAACGAAAAATGGGGCTGTCGCATTAAAGTTTCTTTAACGCAACAGCCCTTTTTATGGGAAAAAGTACTAAATGAAGAAATTTATATCTGCTAAAATTTTGGCTTTAATGGCTATGTTTGTAGCCCTTATTATTGTAGGTGCGTTTATAAGAATACCAATGCCGCTTGTTCCGTTCACTTTGCAGACGTTATTCGTCTTGCTTGCAGGGGCTCTGCTCGGAGGGATAAAGGGGGCTATATGCGTTTTAATTTACATTTTTATGGGGTTGATAGGTATTCCGGTGTTTGCTAACGGCGGCGGAATTTCATACGTTTTAACGCCGACTTTCGGGTTTACGATCGGCTTTGCGGTCGGGGCGTTTGTAACGGGCTTTATAGTCGAAAAGAGTAAAAAAGTTACTTATCCGAATTTAATTTTTGCCACCTCTATGGGCACGCTTGCGATATACGTTTGCGGAATATTATATTATATATTGATAAAGAGTTTATATTTTGGCGAAAGTTTTGATTTTTGGAACGTACTTCTGTATTTTTGGATAGTTTTCATTCCGACGGACATATTAAAAGGTGCGGTAGTGGTTGTTGGCGCCAAAAAATTATTGCCCATATTGAGTCGTATGTAAAAAACGATTGACAACGCATAAAAAAAGCACTATACTGTTAATGTTAACGATTAGGAGAAAATTATGAAAGAAGAGTTTACTGTCGGCGGCGATGCTGTCGAGTCGGAAAAGGTAGCGGCGGAAGAAGAAGTCGAAAGCGAAGTTATAATCGAGGCGGAAATGCCCGTTAACGAAGCTATAGCCGCAGATAATGCGTCTGAAAGCGCTGAAACCAATGCGGAAGAAAAGCCTCAAAAAGAGGAGTTTAAGTTGACTCCGCCCGAAAACCTTGATGAGATTTTTGAAAATATTTGCGCTAAGAGGGCGAGGAAACTTATTTATCGTCCAAGCGAGGAGATATTTGCGGTAACTGCGACCGTACTCGGCACGGATAAGAACAACGAGGAAAAGATAAAGGTAAAAAACATACTCGAAGCGGAGATCAAGCAAGGCGTAAAACTCGGTTATCTCGATAAATTCGACGGTTTAAAGGGCAGTGAGTTAAAGGAAGAATACGAAAACGATATCGTTTACGAATTTGCGGAGCAAGAGTTTAAGAGAACGGGGCTGCTTTGGGACGGTAAAAAAGTCAAGGTATATATTTACGATTGGGATTTAAAAGCGTGTCATCACATAGGTTATCTCGACGACGAAGTGTCCGAGCAGTTGAAACCGTATATGCTCGAAAAAGAGAAGTACAGTTTTGACGTAAGCGGAATAATAACGGGGCGGCAAATATAAGAAAATCACTAAAAATCCCGAAACGGGCAAAGTTACTGTGGAAAAGGGCAACGACGGCAAACTCGGCGTCGAACTCGACGTAACGATTATAAACAGAAAAGACTAATTAAATAAAAATTAAGGCTGCCGAAAGCGGAAAATTTCCGCTTTCGGCAGCCTTTTTTAAAATATAAAAGTTAAACTCGTACTTCGTATTTGGTTACACCGACGATAGTTTCGCCGTCGACTTGCAGGGCTTGAGGAGCGTCGAATTCGACGATAAAATGTTTACCCGTTCTGACGTCGACCATTTTTGTATGTTTTACGTGTTCGCCCTTGAAAATTTTCGGAAATACCATAAGCGTATGTATTTTGCCGGAGTGGTGCAATACGACGTTAGTTAGGAGTCCGTTTTCGTCAAACCTGTTTTGACTTGGCGCCACCATCATACCGCCGCCGTAAAACCTGCCTTTCATAGTGGGGGCGAGCCAAACTTTTTTATATTCTTTGGTAACGCCGTCTACGGTAACTTTGGCGTTGGGCGCTTTATAGTGGAAAAGTAGCCCTTTTATCGCTATAGAAGTGTAGTTTACGGGTTTAGTCGAAGTTTTTTGCAATTCGTCGCCCACTTCGCAGCAATAGCCGTCAATGCCGTAGCCTATGCCGTTGATGAACTTATAAGACTCGCCGTTGACGAACACAGTCGGCAAATTTTTGATGAGGTCGTTTAAATAAATTCTGCCATTCTGGGCGTGGTCTTTCATATCGTTTAAAAAGTCGTTTCCTGTTCCTGCGGAGAAGAAATAAAACTTGCATGGTAAGATTTTTCCGTCCACGTTATTGACAAATTTGTTCAAAGTCCCGTCTCCGCCGACAAGAGTAACCTCGTCGTTTTCGGAGAGTTTAGCGAGGAACTCGTCCACATTGAGCCCTATAACGTCGACGACTTCGCCGCAGTTATATTTTTCTTTGAGGTCAGCAACTTTTTCAATCGAATTTCTGTTTTTTGCTTTTTTGTTGAATAATAAGTAATTCATCTTTTCTCCTTTGTTTAAAACTTATAAATTTCTGCGTATTTATTGTTTAAGTACTCCAAAAACGGCTTAGGCGATAAAGTTTCGCCGGTGATTGAATAGAGCCAGTCTTTCGGTTTTTTGCGGTTGGCGTTTTTGAACACGTTTTCTTTTAGCCAATCGCTAATAAGACTGATATTTCCGTCCGAGATAGCCTTTTTGTAGTCGAACGATTCCGCCATTTTTTTAGTGTAAATAGCGTTATAGGCGTTACCTATTGCGTATGACGGGAAGTACCCGAATGCGCCGGTCCAGTGTACGTCTTGAAGGATCCCAACGCTGTCGTCCGGGACGTCAACGCCGAGATATTCTTTATAGAGTTTATTCCAGGTCTTTGGTGCGTCCTCCACTTTGATTTTTCCGCTAAGCATTAGTTTTTCCATTTCGTAGCGGATAATTATGTGTAGACCGTAAGTAACTTCGTCCGCTTCCGTTCTGATAAGAGACGGTTTGACGATATTTACGGCCTCGTAGAGTTCTTTTTCGGAAACGTCGCCGAACTCATCGCCGAACTGTTTTATAAATTCGGGGTAGATGAGATGAATATATTCCTTGCTTCTGCCTATTACGTTTTCGTAAAAGCGGGAGACCGATTCGTGCATACCGTTGGTTATCGAGTCGTTGATAAAATGTTCGTAGTCCTCGTCCGGTTCGTTCTGCATAAAGATAGCGTGACCGCCCTCGTGAATGACGGAGTAGATATTAGAAACGAACAAATTTTCATAATAATGCGTTGTAACTCTGGCGTCGTTTTTGGCGATATCGCTTGTAAACGGGTGTTCGGTCGTGGTAAGTGCGCCACGCTTAAAGTCGTAGCCGTTGAGGTTAAGTAAATACTTTGAAAATTTTTCTTGCTTGTGGATAGGCACGTATCTTGTCAGAAAGTCGCCCCTGATAGCGTGATCAGAGGCTTGAATTTTGCCAAGGATTGAGAGTAGCCCGTCTTTAAGTTCCGAAAAGAAATTATCGAGCGTGTCCGACAATATCTGCGGCTCGAAGTCGTTTAACAGGTTGTCGTATAAATTCGGCAGCGCATTTTCCCTTAAAGAAATTTCTTTTTTTTGGGTATCGATGACCGCTTGAAGCGAGTCTTTAAACAGCGTAAAATCCTTATTGCCCTTAGCGCTGAGCCAATCGATATAGGCTTTCGAGTAGACCTTATTTCTTTCGAGGTCGAATTCGGGCGTAATATTTTTTGTTTTCAGATAGTTTTCGTAAAGATTATCTACGAGTATGGCGTCGAGCGCAGAGAGTTTATCTTTCTCGGCGTATAAATCGACGATAAGTTCTTTCATTTCGTCCGAGTTAGAAATTTTGAATAGTTCGTTAGCGAAGTAGTCCATAGTTTCGCTTTCGTTTTCTCTGGCGTTTTCGGGCGCAATGGTCTCGAAATCGAAACTCATAATTCCGAGTGCGTGCGAATATTTACGCATAATATTAAGTTTTTTATATAATTCGTCTAATTTTTCCATAATAACCTCGACTTAAATCATTTTTTATAGTATAACATAAATTTTCACGTTTAGCAACTATTATCATTATATAATATACACATATTCGGCTGCATATCATATTATATATAGGATATAGGCTAATTGAAGTAAATTCGCCAAAATTTGTAAAAACGGGGAGATAATACCATAATAAAAAACATGTTATGAAAAAATATATTTTTTTTACGAAAAAACAGTTGACAACAAATATTTATTGAGTTATAATTAAGTCATAATTTTGTAGTATTCTCTCATTTTGCAAGAATTTAAGAGAGGATAACAAATCAGGAGGATAAAGAAATGCAAAAAAGCAAGTCTCTTTTGACAAAGGTTATTACTATTTGTCTGTCGGTCATTTGCTGTGTTGCGCTTGCATTATTTGCGGTTAGCTGTGGCAGCGACGACACTTCTTACAAAGTGAAAGATGGACATTTGTATGTCGTTGTCAATGGAAAAGAAACTGATCTCGGCGAAGT
>CAJOMT010000115.1:2987-7660 GCA_905235815.1 uncultured Clostridia bacterium | reverse complement strand
ATAGTCGTCGGCGGCATAGAGGATATCGCTTACGGCAATCCTCTGTTCGGCATGGATAAAAGCAGTTCGCAACTCGTGAGATACGTCGTTGCAGGCGATCACCCCGTATTTATGACCGACGCTAATGGTATTTTATATATCAAGTTAGCGGTTACGGCGAACGGTGCGCAAAAGAACATCGAAGTCGCCGTTGTGGACGTGCCCGCCGCGCAGAATCTTTCTAATTATACTCTGCCCAACCATATCGTTGAAGTTTATCCTTATGCGTTCGCGTATAATCGCTCGTTAAAGACGGTCGATCTTGAATACGTTCGCGAAATAGGCAACAACGCTTTCTTCGAGTGCTCGGGGCTTATTAACGTAAATTTCTATGATCCGACAAGCGAAGTGCCGGACGAACTTGTAGAGTATATCGGCAAAAAGACTTACAGCCAACGCATAGGCGACAGAGCGTTTATGGGCTGCGTAAACCTTATGAAAGTCGATTTACAGTCTGACGGCATAAAATCTATCGGCGACGGCGCATTTACAGACTGCACTAAATTAAAAACGATTATACTCGGTGTCGGAATCGAATACGTAGGTTTGAATGCTTTCGGCACAAGTTCCGCAGGCGGCGGAGCGTTGGAACGTATCGTCGTACATAAAGATAATCCATATTATGCGGATATAGACGGCGTTTTGTTTGCTCGGAACGACGATGGAACGTTAACGCTCGTTTTATATCCCGCTTGTAAGATTGAGTATGCCGAGCAGATTTCCGAAAATTACAGCAATAATGGTATTGCCTATTATATTGAAACCGAAATCGATTCGTTTGGCAGACAAACGACAACAAAGCAAAGTAAGACGGTAGATACATTCGATATTACTTACGTTACGACGGGCAGATATACTAAAGAATATAGTTTACCAACCGTAGATGACTACGGCAATCCCGTTGAGGTTTCCGCAATAGAAAGTTATGCATTCAGAAACGCAAAGTATCTCAAAACGTTGACCGTTAACCCGATTTGCGAAATGAAAGTCGGCGATTACGCTTTTGCGGACAGTTTCATTGAGCATATTACCATAGGCAAAAACGTAACATCTTTGGGGCTTCGCCGTGGAGAAGGCGAATATACCGTGTTTGACGGAACGGATTATCTCGAAAAAATAGAAGTAGACGAAAACAATTCTTATTACAGTTCCTTAAACGGGGTGTTGTTCGATAAAGAAGTAACGAAACTGATAAAGTATCCGTCGCAGAAAGTCGGAAAAGAGTACAATGTCCCTAAGTCGGTTGACACGATTGCTTCCATGGCGTTCAAAAACAATCATAACGTCGGGCTCGTAACGGTAAATTCACCCCTTAACGCGGTCGGGCTCGAAGCCTTTTACAACTGTTCCGATTTGCAGGTCGTATATTTCAATCACGTCTATGCGCCGCTGACCATTATGGAAAACGCCTTTACGGTAAACCTCAACGTCAACGCTTCCGAAAGCCAGACGGTTCTCGGCTACAACGAAAATTATTACGAGAATGGTACAGATGAGGATGCGTTCGGTTGGAAGAATTACGATGGTATATATAAAATTAAGGCATATAACGTCGTTCCGACCTATAATCCCGATTATAATGAAAGTTTGTATTATGCGGTAGTCGTCGTCGATACTTCGGGTAGGCTTATAGATAACGCTTGGGTATCGCTTACCGACTTTAACGGAAATACGGAAACTGTAAAAGCAATTGGCGGCATAGCCACCTTCCGTTCTTATGTCGGCGCAAGCAGTGATGAGTTTTCGATTGATTTCGAAAAAGCTTATGCGATTACCGTGGTGGACGAAGCACTTAATTATTATCCTTATATAAGTAAAGCGGTATTTTTAGATTCAAAAACATATGTTACATATATTACCTTGACAATTGAACCTTCCGTAGCCGGAGTGAGTTTAGAGGGTAAAGCCATAAACAGTGAATCTGTGACATTAAATAAAGCGGCATACTCATATAGCGTAACTTTATCTGATGAGGAAAAATATATAGATGAGCCTTCACTTCCTCAAAGTGATAGAGAAATATCTGAGAATGACCTTGCTGAAGGCGGAAAAGTTGAATTATCCGTTATCGCTTATTTTGACAATGCGTATATTGAATACATAAGCGAAAATAGTGCCTTGCTTTATCAGAACGGAAAACTATTAGAAAATGCTTACGTTATCAGCTATGAGGTTGATGCAGAAAACGGTGTAGTGCTTTATTCCTTTGTATTACCGGTTAATGATTTATCGGTTGCTGTTCCTGTTGAGGTAACGTTTGGTTTCGATACCGGGGAAAATATTTATACGGCAAAAGAATATCTCAATATCGATGTAATAGATCAAACGATAACAAATGACGACATAGATTTTAATACTTCCGATATGGATGTCAATCTGTCAGCCGGTGGCGACGTTTTGAAAAAACTTATTGGTCTTGATAATATCAATATTTTGAATATTGGAGACAATTTCAGTTTTAATGTCGGTATCGATGGTAATGAAATTACTATGAAAGCGACAGCAAAGTACAAACAAAATTTAGGTAAGAAAAAACCTTCTGCAGCAGAAGAAGGGTATAATCAATGCAAGAATGATTATAATGCAACTTCGTATTACTTTACTTTTTTCACAACGATTACTGAGCATATATCAATTGCAGGGGTTGTAATGAATAAAACTCATCTTGTAAAATATAATATAAGATTTTATGAGGATCCTGAAAATACGAATTATTTCTATTATCGTTGCTATATTTATGAAAATCTATATGAAAATGAGTTGTATACATTCTATGGTCGAGTAAATGGGAATAATTACGGCGGGACGGTCAATGATAGGAAACGGGTTTCAGCAAAAGCGTATACAATTTTTAAGATACATAGCCTTACAGTTAAGCAGAAGTTATTCAATACAATTTTAACAAATACAAGCGAATTTAAGAGCTTTGTCAAGAAAGGTTCAAAAGTAGACGAAACTTACGTTGATAGTCGTAAACCAGTGAGTACTACTAAAAACACTTTAACGTTTTCGTTATCAGGAGCTCTAAAGTTTAATTTTGATTGGGATAACGGGCTGCAGTTTAAATCAGGAACGATAACAGGAACAATTTCTTATGAATTTGAACATAATTCGCAATTTGTTGTTTGGGTTATTCCTGTTAATCTTGAAGTTAAAGTGGAGGTTTCAGGAAAGGTAAATTTAAAACTTGTGCTTGATGAAAGCAAACATCTTACGTTTGATGAGGCAAAGTTAACTCTGTCAGCGGATTTAACCGTTAAACTTGGTGTGGGGTGCGCATTAGCATCTGCCGGTATATATGGTAAAATAGGAACGGTATTTGTTCTTGATTTTTATCCTGAGTTTGGTGTTGAAGAATGGTACGGATATGGCGAAGTTGGCGTTTACGTAAAAATCTTATGGTGGAAAAGAGATTTCAAAATCTGGCCGCAAGAGGATAATGGCGGAAGGATTTATTTTATAGGAGGTCCCGATGCCGAAGATGTAGACTCCGGCAGCAAACGAATGCTGCTCGCTAAAACATTCATTGCGTCCGAATACGAACCGACTGCACCCGATGACGTTTCGGAAAATGCAAAACTTTTTGTTGTCGAAATGAAATTTACAAGATTTATTACGAGAACGTTTATGGCAAAGAAGGTTATGACGAAAATAACTTTGTCAAGTTATGCATTGCCAAGTGGACGGGCGAAGCTTGGTCTGATGGCGTAATGATTGACGACAACGGATTGAATGACGCATCGTATTTGCTCTATGAGGATAACGGCACAGTTTATATTGTTTACGCTCAACGCGCCTCTGAGGATAATTCTTCAAATCCCGATGATATTTATGCCGATATGGGTAATCTTACGCTCAAAACAGCGGTTATAAATGGTACAACCGTTTCCGATATTTTGGATGTTCCGAATGAAACGGGTAAGTATAAATATCTCGAACAGATAACCGTAAGGAACGGAACGCTTACCGCGGTTTGGGTTGAAAACGCCGATAACAATATGTTCGGCGTATCGCCCGACAACTATATCGATGCAAACGGAGAGTCGCATACGTATGCAACAACGGCTAACTCTATATGGCTCAGCAGCTATGAAGTCGACGGGTGGACAACTCCGAAGTGTTTGATATACGGTTTATCTGCCATTACGAACCTTGTTATCTCAAACAGCGGCGATATATACTTTATAGTAGATTCCGACGGCGATTTGGTTACTACCGAAGATAGGGTTTTATACGTTAAACGTGCAAGTTCGCTTGAATGGGTGGCTGTTAACGATTCAGACGAAGGCAGCGTAACGAACGTATTTACTTATCAAGACAAAGTAGTGTTCAGGTTTAACGCAGTCGAAAACGAAGAAGGTAAAGTTGCTTCAATCAAGACAGGGCTTTACTCTATTAAGAACTCTGCCGCCCACGAACTTGTTTTGGGTGATGAACTGACGGATATGATGCCGGATAATTTCAAAGCGGTTATCAATGCGGAAGGCGCGGTTGTCGCTTACGTTTATCATCAGAATACTACTTGGCAAGAAGGAGAAGGTGAAAATGCCAAGGAATGCACGGGTTCTGCCTTATACGGCATTTTCTATGACGGAGAGTGGAATAGTCCGATTCAGTTGATTGAAGCAAGCGAT
>CAJOMT010000115.1:0-2960 GCA_905235815.1 uncultured Clostridia bacterium | reverse complement strand
GACAATGAAACGGCTTTGTTCGTGGCTATCAGTTATAACGATAAGGGCAATTCCGTTTGGGAAGATACTAAAACCATTGCGCTTGAAGAAAACGTTGTTCTTGTTGATTATGAAATAAATTATCGCGAACAAACGCTTTTGCTTACCGTTGAAAACAGAGGAGCAAAATCGGCTGCCGTTTATGCTCGTATCGGCGGTTTGACGGCTACGGATGATAGAACGGTTCTTTTGACGGAAGAACTGAAATCCGGAACTCGTGAAGTTTACACCGTTTCTATAGGAACGAATAAAAAACCTATGGTCGTGATTTATACCGATGATAATGATGTTGCGGAAATAAATAACCTCGACTTCAATTATTCCGACCTAACGCCGTCACTTAAACAGATAGTTATCGGCGGAAAGAATATCCTTCTCGTTGCGGTGAAAAACAACGGAAATATTCCTGCGAGCGGTTCGGTATATCTGAAGAAAGGTAATGATAGTTCCGATAAGAACGAACCTTCTCTCATTAAGAATCTTCCTACGATAAATGCAGGCAGCATCTATTACTTTGAAATGTCTCTTGAAGGCTATACCGATTATTCGTTAGAGGTAAGCGTTGCCGTTTCAACCAATACCGAAAAGGGTGAGGCGGCGGACAACAATGTTCAATATTTATCGACCAACTATGCTACTTCCGCAACGGGTAATGAGGTTGAAATCTTGCCGATAGTCGCTACCGATTATTACGAAGTATTGGTCGGAGAAAAAGAAGATCTCGTTATAGAGTTTATTTCCAACGGTTATTCGCTTGAAAGTGTTGCAATAGGTGACGTAGAATTGTCGGCCGACAACTATTCGCTAAAAGATGATACTATCGAAATCAGCGGTGACTATCTTGAGACGCTCGAGGCCGGTAGATATTCCGTAAAAATGCAGTTCAATAATGAAAATGAAACGAAAAATTGTGAGTTCACTCTCAACGTGGCAAACGTCTTTACTGCGAAATGGACTTATTTTGACGGAATGCAAAATATTACATACGAGACACAAGTAAAAGAGAATGCTCAACCCGTAGCGCCCATCACGCCAAAATCTTATGAAACGGAGTATAAGACTTATGAATTCGCAGGCTGGGATATTGACGGTGACGGCATCCAGGATAAGATGCTTAAAATGGTCGGTGATGTAGAATACGTTGCGTTGTATCGGGAAACGGCAAAAGAGTTTACTGTAACTTGGATTGTTGACGGCAAGGAGTCTGAGGAGTATTATAAATATTCAGCTGTTCCGGTGTTTAAAGGTAGAACAGAAAAAGATGGTTATGACTTTATCGGCTGGGACAATGAAATTTCAGCAGTCACCGGTGATGTGACGTATACGGCTGTCTACAATGAACAAAAGATTGTTTTGAAAGGAGATATCAATGGCGACGGCGAAGTCAATACACGAGATCTCGGATTATTAAAACAATATGTCGTAGGAGCAATAACGCTTACCGAAGAGCAATTACTTGCCGCAAATATCTATGAAGATTATGATGCCGAAGGCAATGTAATTATCAACACAAGAGATATAGCATTGTTGCAACAATATATTGTCGGAATAATAGAAACACTATAACGTAATGGCATAATACCATCACAAAACAAGCCGAGAGATTTTATCTTGATTTAAGATAATTTCTCTCGGCACTCAGTTCAGATTTTTAAAATTCATATCTTTTTTGAAAACGGGTAGATCGTTCTGTTTGTGGAACTGTTCTACCCATTTTTCTACCTATCCGCCTTGAGTTTTGACTCAATTTCGCTGACACTTTGTTTTGGAGAGGCGAAATATTTTCGTCCCAGTCTAAACTTTAGTTCGAAAATCACCCTTTTAAGTGAAAGATTAAAAACACATTTAGACCGCCAACTTTTTCTCATTTTTTGCCCTTTTAAGTAGAGAGGTAAATCATTTGAAATTAAGGGGTGCGGTTTTGCCGATTCTCAACCCTTTATTATGGAGAGGAGAAAAAATATTACATAAAATTTTCAATAATCTGTCACTTAGGGATTAAATTTCGCTGTTTTTAGCCTTTTATAGTAGAGGGTTCTTTTTGCGGAAAGATCTTTATTGCGCCTTTAAAAAATTTTATTGAAAATTTAAAGATTCCGCCCCCTAAATGCCGGTTTTTCGCCCTTTATAGTAGATGGGCAATGTAAGTCAGACCGACACGTTTTGCCCGAAAATAGCCCTTTAAAGTGGAGAGGCAAGATGATTGAAAGAAAGTTTACGACATAATCCCCCAAACGCTTATTTTCATCTCTTTTATATGGAAGGGTAAAAATACGAAATATTAAAATTTTGAGAAATTTTCAATTTGAAGCTTGTTTTTTGTCTGAAAATCGCCCTTTTAAGTGGAGGGTATAAAAAATAATTTTTGACCACCAACTTTTGCTCATTTTTTACCCTTTTAAGTGAAGGGATATTGCGAAATGTAAAAAGTTTATGGAATTTTCAGAAAAGCGTGAACTTTTGCCTGTTCTCGTTGCCTACCTATTGAGAGGATATTTTCTGAAAGAAATTTTGAAATTGAGCTTATATTTTCCTCGAAAACAGCCCTTTTAAGTGAAGGGGTAAATAAAATTGCGTTCAGACCGTAAACTTTTCCCTTTTTTTCGCCCTTTATTAGTAGAGGGGCAAATCAAACATTGGAGGTGATGCATATGTGCTGACAAAAAGACGTGCCGACGGTCTCTAAACGGCGACAATAAGAAAACACAAATAAGACCTGTAAATAAAAGTCAAGCGAAAAAACGAAGAAATTTGAAATAAAAATTTTTCGAGAAAAAAGGCATAACAAAACAGTCTCCGCAATAAGCGCAGACTTAAAAAAGGCTATTAAAGCATATTAAGCGACAGAGTTAAGAGAATTAAGCCGCTCCGTCACTCGAGCGAAATAAATTCTCAAAAACTTGTTGGCGGCAGCCATCATA
>CAJOMT010000114.1 GCA_905235815.1 uncultured Clostridia bacterium | reverse complement strand
AAAGTCTCGTCGTCTAAACGCATATTCATAAGCAGAGGCTTAAAGCCGCATATAAGCGTCGCCCAAAAGACTTCTATCCACTCGATACCGTTATCCAAGTATATGCCGACTACCGAACCGTATTCCGCACCTTCAAGCGCATTTTTTAGCGCAAAAGCACGGCGCTCGCAATTTTTTTTACATTCTCCGTAAGTAGTCTTGGTAATTTTATATCCGTCGTTCTTCTCGTATATGACGTTCTTTTCTTCCGAAAACATTACGGCAAAGAGAGAAGAAAAATCGCGTTTCAGCGATTTGAAAGTTTTAAGTTTTTTCTCGACGAATTCGTTAAGCGACTTGCAGTCGCCGATGTTATTGTATTTCATTTTATCTCTACGTTGTAATAATTAATATACATATAATAACACTATCGCACAAATAAGTCAAGAAACGAGCACCGAAAATACCGTTTTTACAAAAACGAAGTTATAAAAATTTCAAGTCCGATGAATATCAGTATCGCTCCGCCTAAAATTTCCGCCTTGTCGCCCAGCTTAGTTCCTACCCTTTTGCCTATCTCCACGCTGAAAATCGATATTGCAAACGTCTCTAAGGCGATAATCGTTACGCACACCGCAACTTCCGATAGCGACAAACTCGCAAGCGTAAACCCAACCGACAATGCGTCCAGAGAAGTCGCTATCGCCTGCATAAAAAGTGCGCCGATCGTCAGAGCCTTTATCTCCTTTTTTTCTTCCTTTTTAAGGGCGCCGACTATCATTCTGATACCGAGATATAGCAAAACTATAAGCGAAAGATAGGGTACTATTCTTTCTATAATCGATAAGACTGCGTGTCCGACAAGATACCCCGCCATCGGCATAATTCCTTGAAATATACCGAAAAACAGCGCTATAAGCGCCATTTTTCCTATTTTCATATTCTGTTCTTTAAACCCGTTCGCCATAGATACGGCGCTTGCGTCCATTGCAAGCCCCACGCCTAAAAGCACGCTGTTTATAAAAAATCTTGCTCCAAACATTTCAAAGTTTATTTACTCCGCCTAAAAATAATGGCATTCCGTTACTTGCGTCCACTATCGCATAAGCAAAAGGTCTGTCAAGTATTATCCTCTTTTTCTCCTGTGGCCCGGCACTTGTCGCTTCCATTCCGCCTATCGTTACAGCCGCCGCCTTAGTTCCCATTCTGTCGAGTTCTATTCTCGTCTTTTGAAGAACGAAATCTAAATTGAGTTCGCCCCTCGCTCTCATTTTAGTGAAGTCCGCCTCGTTCGTAAACGCTTTTACTATACCCATATCCTTTAAAAGGTCCGTCATTTCTATCGAATAATCGTAAGTAAATTCGGGGATTCCTGCGTCCACGCTTATATATTCTCTCGCCTGAAAAGCCTCTTTGAATTCCGAGCCGCTTATCCCCTTTAAAAAGTCGGAAAGCTTTTCGCCGACTTTCGGAAGCATTCCGACGAATGCGTACCTGCCGCCCTTGTAGTATTTTGTAAAACAGTCCGCTCCGCCGAGCGAAAAATATCCGCTCTCGCCCGAGTACATCATTTGTACGTTTGTAACGCTTCCGTCCGCATTCGTAAATTGTCTGTCGGATATATCGCTCTTTTCATACTGCTTAATCCATTCGGATTCAAAGTAGAGGGCGTTAAGAAGGTACATATAGTACCTTTTGTTCGTATCGTTTAAAATTTCTTTTATCATTCCGTTCGTCTTGTTGTAAACCCAGTTGTTTACGTCTTTGACAAGCCCCGAATCGAAAACCGCCTTATAGACTTCCGAGTTATAATAACTCTTGACGTCCTTTAAAAATTGCTCGGTCGGATCGTCGAGTTCGGAATTGAGCCACACCGAATCCGCTATTTTTATTTTATCGCTGTCCGTTTCGTCGATATATTTTTTGAAATATTCGTTGAGTTCGTCTATACCGATACCGCCGAACGTATTCTCGAACTGCGAAAGCGTTTCGCCGTTTGCGCCGTTGAATATCATAGATAGGCATATCGCCGCCGAAAGAGGCGACACCAAAACGTTTTCTTCGTTTGCCGCACGGGATAAAAACTCAAACGAAAAGTCGTCGTATGCGGAAACGAATCTGTCGTCCGCCGCACGGGAATTGACTGAAACTTTCATATTTGCGGTGAGTTCTTTCGCCGCTACTTTTTTCGGGCTGAATTTCCCGCAGCCGACCATGCCGAAAGCCATCAGCACGGTGAGTATCAAACACAATACTTTACTTCTTGTTTTCATTTTTTGCGTCCTCCGATAAAACAATTTCTTTTCCGTTTAAATATCCGAGAAAATCTTTCTCATTAAAAGAAAAAACCACTTTATTCGCCGTCAGCCGTTGAGTTTTTGCGTGGAATTTTCTGTTTACGCTCTCTACGCCGTATTTGCCGTCGCCTATTATGAAATTTCCCTCGTTTGCAAGGTGCGCCCTTATCTGATGCGTCTTGCCGGTTACGAGTTCCACTTCCAAAAGCGAAGTTTCGGGGTATTCCTCTATCACTTTGTACTTCGTGATTATCTCGCTTGCGCCCTGTCTTTTTGTCGGATAAATTCTGACTTTGGCGTTCTTTTCGTCCTTTTCGAGATATGCCACCAACGTATCTTCGGGTTTTTTCATCTTGCCGTACACTTCCGCCGAATAATACTTCTTCACCGTGCGCTCTTTAAACGCACGCAAAAGTTCGTCTTTCGCCTTTTCGCTGAGGGCGAAAACCATTATTCCGTCCGTATTCCTGTCAAGCCTATGCACCGCCTCGGCGCTCGGATACGTTTCTTTTACCGCGCGTTCGAACTCGTCGAAAGTTTCGCCCTTCGGCTTATACGCCGCCACGAGGTTTTCGTCCTCATACAGAACTTTTATATTCCTCTTGCTCTTTTCGTAATAGACCTCGATTTTATCGCCCTTTTCGGTCTTTACGTCCTCGCCGACTCGCTTGCCGCAAAGTTTTACGTCCTTTTTGCGGAAAAGTTTCATTATAGCGGAATAACTTATTCCGCCATTATAATAATTTTTTATCTCTGTCGAGAGTTTATTCCCCTCCGCATAAAAGGTATCCATACTATTTTCCTTTTTTTAAATTATAGCACATATATACCCTTTTAGCAAGGCTTTTTTAAATTCCGAACGCAGAAAGTAAAAAATATGCCGTATACCCCATAAATAGCGCCGCCGCAAACTGCCATACGGCGGAAATTGCGGCGTACTTTTTGCCTGCCGCTTTCGCTATCGCCGCTATCGCCGCCACGCACGGCGTATATGCGTAGCAAAAAAGCGTAAACGCTACCCCCGACGAAACGCTTAGCCCAAGCCCCGTCGGAAACAACATTCCGAGCGACGACGCCACCCCCTCTTTTGCGAATATTCCGGCAATGACCGCAACCGCATATCTCCAATCCGAAATGCCCATAGGCCTAAATAACGGACTTATAGCCCTACCCACGTAGGAAATCAAAGAGTTGTCGCCGTTCGGCTCGTAACTAAGCGTCGGCGTTATGCCGCTAAAAAGAAACAGTGCGAGCGACGCTATAATTATAACCGTTCCGAGCCTTACCGTAAAGTTGACGACCGTCCTTTTAACCGAAGTAAAAAGTTGTTTTAATTTCGGAAGTCTCATGTCCGCAAGTTCCATAAGCAAAGCTTCGGGAGGCTCTTTTATCGCCGTCTTATACAAGAGCGCCGAGTGAAAGAGCGTAAAACCAACGGACAGAAAATATATTGAAGTTATGACCACGGGCGCAAATGCGCCGAAGCAGTATTT
>CAJOMT010000113.1 GCA_905235815.1 uncultured Clostridia bacterium | reverse complement strand
AGCGCAGTCGGCGTACGTAAAAAAACTCGTACCTTTAATGACGGAAGACGAGGCGGATATTTATAAACGTGCGAGAAACGCAAAAAAAGGCACAAGGCCTAAGCACGCCGCCGTTGCGGAATACAATAACGCTACGGGTTTCGAGGCGGTTTTGGGGTATTTGTACTTGACGGGGAATTACGAGAGATTGAATTTTCTTTTAAGCGTAGCCGAATAAAAATAAAGTTGAACCCGTTAAAACGCCGTAATTTCGGCGTCTTTCCGCAAATTCTCATTTGAACATAAGGCGAGTAAGGCGAGTTCAACTTTATTTTCATTCGGCTGGAGGATAATTTATGAAAATTGAGGGCAAAAATTCGGTAAGAGAACTTTTAAAGACGAATAAGACCATAGATAAGATATTAGTACAAAACGGAATGAGGGATAAAGAGTCCCAAGAAGTTTTATCTCTCGCTAAAAAGAGCGGCGTAAAAATTCAATTTGCGGACAAGGCTATTTTGGATAAAGAGAGCGGCTCTAATCGTCATCAAGGGTTTATAGCGTTCGTTTCGGATTATAAATATGCGGATTTCGACGAAGTTATAGAGAGCGGCAAGGATAAACCGAATGCGTTTTACTTGGTACTCGACGGCATAGAAGATCCGCACAATCTCGGAAGCATTATAAGGGTTGCCGAATGTGCCGGAATAGATTGCATTATAATAGGCAAGCACCGCTCGGCGAGCGTAACGGATACGGTTATGAGAATATCCGAGGGCGGAGCGAACCACGTAAAGATAGCGAAGGTAACTAACATAAATGCGGCTATAGAGCGATTAAAAGCCGAAAACGTTTGGGTTTATGCGCTTGAAACGGGCGGCGGCTCGATATATAAAGCGAATTTAAACGGCAGAATTTGTCTCGTCATCGGCGGTGAAGATACGGGAGTAAATTCTTTGACGAAGAAGATATGCGACGGCGTACTTTCGATAGAAATGTACGGAAAAATAAATTCGCTTAATGCGTCCGTTGCGACCGGTATAGCGGTTTTCGAGGCGCTCAGGCAGAGGAAAAATGATTGAAAATTTATCCGACAACGAACTCGTAGCGCTGTATCAAAGCGGCAACTCGGAAGCGTTCGAGATGATTTACGAGAGATACGCTAAAACGATAAAGACGATATCCCGTTCGTATTTTTTACTCGGCGGCGACGATGACGACGTGGCGCAAGAGGGACTTTTGGGACTTTTAAAGGCGGCAGATACATACGACGAAAATCGGGGTGCGACGTTTAAGACGTATGCGAGCGTCTGTATCGTAATGCGCATAAAGACCGCTATAAGGCTATCGCACGGGAAAAGGAGCGAGCCGTTAAACGGTGCTTCGGACATTGACGACGAAGTCGTGCCTATTCCCAATCCCGAAGATCTCGTCATAGACGAGGAAAGCGCAAAAGAGTTTACGGATAATATTAAGGGAGCGCTTTCCAAATTCGAATACTCGGTTTTGAAGATGTACGTCGACGGGCTTGGGTACAGAGAGATAGCGAGCGCTTTGGGCAAAAGCGAAAAGGCGATAGACAACGCCCTGCAACGGGCGAGAAAAAAAATAGTTAAATTGCAAATAAAAAAATAGGCTTTTCGGAGGTAGAAATGGCTTATCTTGCTTTGTACAGACGGTTTCGTCCGAGCGGTTTCGACGGCGTTATCGGTCAGGAACACATAGTGAGAATATTGAAAAATCAAATAAAGACGGACAGGATAGGTCACGCATATTTGTTTTGCGGGGCGAGAGGTACGGGAAAGACTTCTACCGCAAAGATTTTTGCGAGGGCGATAAACTGCCTTACGCCGAAAGACGGTTCGCCGTGCGGCGAATGTGAGGTCTGCAAAGCTTTATCGGATAGCGGAAATTTAGATATTCTCGAAATGGACGCCGCGTCCAACAATAAGGTGGAAAACGTAAGGGAAATACGTGAAAAAATACAATATCCTCCGGTCAGCGGCAAGTACAAAGTCTATATTATAGACGAAGTGCATATGTTGACTTCGGAGGCGTTTAACGCACTTTTAAAGACTTTGGAAGAACCTCCCGAACATGCGGTGTTTATACTCGCCACGACAGAAGTTCATAAACTTCCGGCAACTATACTTTCGCGCTGTATGAGGTTTGATTTCAGACTGATACCGACTTCGGAGATAGCCGCACTTATTAAAAATATTTACGACGAAATAGGTAAAGAATACGACGATGAGGCGATATACGCCATTGCGAAAGCGGGCGGCGGCTGTATAAGGGACGCACTTTCGATAGCCGACATCTGCGTTTCGTATCGAAACGGAAAGTTGACGTATAACGACGTTTTGGAAGTAATGGGCGCAACGGATTCGGGGCGCATATCCGAACTCGTCGAGGCAATTTTGAATTCGGATACCGGAAAGGCGTTGACGGAAGTGGAACAACTTTCGGACGCAGGTAAAAGCGTGGGCGTACTTTGCAGGGATATAATAACGAGACTTAGGGAAATTATTATTTGCAAGACTTGTAAAGACGGCAAAAAAATTCTCGAACTACCTGACGAAATTTACGAATCGTGTAAAAAAGTCGGAGACAGCACGGACGAACACAGACTTTTAAGGGCAGTGGAAATTTTTTCGGAGGCAGAGGCGAGTTTAAGATTTACTCAAACGCCGAGAGTCGTGCTTGAAACGGCTTGCATAAAGGCGTCTTTGCCGGAAAGCGATTATAATATTGACGCACTTTTATCTCGCATCGGGCAACTTGAAAAGAGGCTCGACGGGGCAGACTTAACAGATAAGAAAACGGCAAATATAGCCGTCGAAGAACCGAAAAAGCAACCGGCAAAAAAAGAAGATATAAAAGAGGATATACAAGCGGATATCGAGGATACGGGTATTCCCGTTCCGCCACCCGAAACCGAAGAAGAAACGGTCCCCCCTGTTTCATTTAAGCAAGAGCAAGCGCCGAGCGGCGCCGCAATGAGCGCAGGAAAACTGTGGGGAACGGTCATAAGGAAACTTCGAGCGGACGGAAATATAGTTTTATGGGTAGCATGTCAAGAGATGAAAGCAACGCTTGACGGCAAGACTTTAAAGATAATCGCCTCGGACGAGGGCGGATATAACGCAGTTATAAAGGACAACAATTTAGCCGCACTTTCAAAGACGGTCAAGTCTATAGGCGACTACGAAGTGGAAATCGTCAAAGAGGAAAACAAAGGTACCGATTATGAAAAAGACGTCGAAACGATGAAAGAACTTTTCGGCGCAGATAAAGTAAAAATTTAAAAGGAGATAAATATGTCAGGTTATAACAACAGAGGTTTCGGCGGCGGATTCGGCGGCGGAGCGCAAATGCAACAACTTATGAAACAAGCGCAAAAGATGCAAGAGCAGATGACGAAAGCGCAAGAGGAACTCGAAAACGCCGAGATCGTCGGCGAGGCGGGCAACGGGCTTGTAAAAGTAACCGTAAACGGCAAGAAGGTCGTAACCGCAATCAATATCGATAACAGTATCGTCGATCCGGACGACGTTGAAATGCTCGAAGACCTCATCGTAGCGGCCCTTAACAGCGCATACGAAAAGGCGGACGAATTGTATGCCGAAAAAATGGGTGCGTTCGGCGGAATGGGCGGACTTTTCTAAAATATGAACGTATATATCGAACCCATAGGTAAACTTATAAATTCGTTTACCAAATTGCCGGGCGTCGGAGCAAAGACCGCCCAGCGTTACGCATATAAAGTTATAAATATGTCCGACGACGAGGCGAGAGAGTTTGCGGAGAGCATATTGAACGCCAAGTCAAAAGTTCATTACTGTAAATGTTGCGGAAATTTTACGGATAAAGAAATCTGCGATATTTGTTCGGAGCGAGACTCCTCGGTTATATGCGTGGTAAAAGAGCCCAAAGACGTGTTAGCGCTCGAAAAGGCGCACGAATTTAAAGGGGTTTACCACGTTTTACACGGCGTTATAAGTCCTATGGACGGCGTTACGCCTAACGATATAAGAATAAAAGAACTGCTCTATAGGATAGCGCAAGGCGGCGTGCAAGAAGTTATAATGGCAACTAATCCCGACGTAGAGGGCGAGGC
>CAJOMT010000112.1 GCA_905235815.1 uncultured Clostridia bacterium | reverse complement strand
AGTACGGAAACGAAGTCAATGAAACGAGACATATTCCGATAAAAATTTATCAACCCGAACTCTATAACAGCGGATATCTGTGTTTCACTTTGAGTTCGATAACAGTATAATTTCAATAAACCTTGAAAAAGAGCCGACGAGGCTCTTTTTTGTTACCCCGTCAATGTTGCTTTTTGTTGTATTTGGTTGTTTTTATTTTGTTTTTAAGTTGGGATTTGCGAAATACAAACTCTTTTTTGGGCTCAAAGTCTGTTAAAAGGCTGAAAAATGCAGATAAAATCTGCGATTTTTGTTTCGGCGAGGCGTAAACCCGAAAACAACAAAAAACAAAAAATCGTTGACAAGTAAGAATAAATATTATATAATATATATACAATACAGTCGGAGGGAAAAGATGCCTGACTTTTACAGTGAAAAAATAGCGAAGTCGCCGAGAATAGATTTACTCAAAGAGGATTTGTTCAAAGAGATGCCGCAAATAGAGGCGGATAGAGCCGTTTTATTGACTGAATCATATATGCAGACCGAGGGCGAGCCTATGCATTTAAGGCGAGCAAAAGCGTTCGAGCATATACTTGAAAACATTCCGATAACTATACGAGACAGAGAACTGATAGTCGGTTCTGCGACCAAGAGGCCCCGCAGTTGTCAAGTATTTCCGGAATTTTCATACGAGTGGTTGGAGAGCGAATTCGATACGCTGTCCACTCGTGCGGCGGATCCGTTTTATATTTCCGAAGAAACGAAAAAGACTTTAAGCGGAGTGTATAAGTACTGGAAAGGAAAGACGACGAGCGAACTTGCAACCGCCTATATGACGCCGGAAACTCGTATGGCGATAAAGCACAATATGTTTACGCCGGGCAACTATTTCTATAACGGCATAGGGCATATTACGGTGAATTACGCCGAAGTTTTGAAAATAGGGTTTTCGGGCATTATAGAAAAGGTTGAAAAGGAAAAGTCGGAGATGAAGATGTCCGACGCCGACTATTGCAAAAAGAGTATTTTCCTCGATTCCGTTATAATTTCCTTAAAGGCGGCGATAAATTACGCCAAGCGCTACGCCGAGCTTGCAAGAGAACTCGCCGCAAAAGAGACGGACTTAAACAGGAGAAAGGAACTCGAACAGATAGCGAAAAACTGCGAGAGAGTTCCCGAATACGGCGCAAGAGATTTTTACGAGGCGTTGCAGTCGTTCTGGTTCGTGCAGATGCTGATTCAGACCGAGTCGAGCGGACACTCCATATCCCCCGGAAGGTTTGACCAATATATGTATCCGTACTATCTCGTTTCGAGAGAAAAGGGAATGACGAGGGAGTCTGCGCAAGAACTCATCGACTGCGTATGGATAAAATTAAACGATTTGAATAAATGCAGAGATGCGGCGTCTGCCGAGGGCTTTGCTGGTTACAGTCTGTTCCAGAATCTGATAGCCGGCGGACAGGACGAAAACGGCGAGGACGCCACCAACGACCTCTCGTTTATGACGATAACCGCTACCGAAAACGTATTTTTACCGCAGCCGTCATTCTCTGTCAGAGTATGGAACGGTTCTCCGCACGAATTTCTACTCAGAGCCGCCGAACTTACGAGAACGGGAATAGGTTTCCCTGCATATTATAACGACGAAGTGATAATTCCGTCGCTAATGTCTAGAGGACTGACGCTCGAAGAAGCGAGAGATTATAACATAATCGGTTGCGTCGAACCGCAAAAAGCGGGCAAGACCGACGGTTGGCACGACGCAGCGTTCTACAATATGATGCGTCCGCTCGAAATGGTGTTTAAAAATGGCGTCGAGGACGGCGAAAGGGTTGGCCCCGATACCGGCGACGTTACTAAAATGAAAACTTTCGATGAGTTCTATAATGCGTATAAAGCGCAGGACGACTTCTTTATTTCTTGCCTTGTAAACGCCGATAACGCAATAGATTGCGCCCATGCGGAGCGTTGTCCGTTGCCGTTTTTGTCGAGTATGGTAGAGGACTGCATAAAGAGGGGCAAGAGCGTACAAGAAGGCGGAGCGGTATATAATTTCACGGGACCGCAGGGCTTCGGCATAGCGAATATGACGGACGCAATGTGGGCGATAAAGGCGCTCGTTTTCGAGGAGAAAAAATATACCCTTAAAGATTTCCAAAATGCGGCCGAAGATAATTACGGCAAGGATATGGACGAACACGCCGCCGAAAAACTCACGCTTGCAATCTGCAAAAATTTAGCGAAGCAGGGCAAAGATATAGGCGAGGCGGACGTCAAAAAAGTGTTCGAAACGGTAAGTAAAAACAACTGTTCAAACGAAAAAAAGAAATTTTACGATAAAATGCTGAAAGATATCGAAGATCTTCCCAAGTACGGCAACGACATAAAGGAAGTAGACTCGTTTGCGAGGGAGATAGCGTATCTTTACACGAAAGAAGTCGAGAAGTATTATAATCCGAGAGGGGGAAGATTCCAAGCGGGGCTGTATCCGGTTTCGGCGAACGTGCCTTTGGGTGCGCAAACGGGCGCAACTCCTGACGGCAGACTTGCGAATACTCCCGTAGCCGACGGCGTAGGACCGGCGGCAGGCAGAGACGTGAAAGGTCCGACTGCGGCGTGCAATTCGGTTTCGTCGCTCGACCATTTGATCGCCTCTAACGGAACGCTTTTCAATATGAAATTCCACCCGACGGCGCTTGCCGGCAGAAACGGGCTTGAAAACTTCGTGGCGCTCGTTCAGGGTTATTTCGACAGAAAAGGTATGCATATGCAGTTTAACGTAGTAAGTAGGGAAACGCTGCGTGACGCACAGAAAAATCCCGATAAATACAAAGGTTTAGTGGTAAGAGTTGCAGGTTATTCGGCGCTGTTTACGACTCTTTCTCGTTCACTTCAAGAAGATATTATAAACAGAACCGAACAAATAGGTTTTTAAGGTAGACTAATGAAAGATTATCTTTCAAAAAAGGGCAGAATATTCGATATACAGAGATTTTCGGTACACGACGGGCCGGGTATTAGGACGATAGTCTTTTTAAAGGGCTGTCCTTTAAGGTGCCGTTGGTGTTGCAATCCCGAATCTCAAAGTTACGAGTTCCAAGAAATGACTTTGGGCGGAAAGACGAAAACCGTCGGGAGAGACGTTACAGTCGAGGAAGTTATTAAAGAAGTCGAACTCGACAGGGTATATTATAAGCGTTCGGGCGGCGGAATGACGCTTTCGGGCGGAGAATCGCTGGCGCAACCCGAATTTGCCCCCGCGCTTTTAGAGGCGGCGAAAGATAGGTCGATAAATACGGCTATGGAATCCACGGGCTATGCGGATTTCGATATTATCAAGAAATATCTGCCGCATCTCGATTTATATTTAATGGATATAAAGCATATAAATAGCGAAAAGCACAAGGCGTTTACGGGCAGAGAAAACGGACTTATTTTAGAGAACGCAAGGCGCATAGCGGCGTCCGGCACGAAACTCATTATAAGAACGCCTGTTATTCCCACTTTTAACGCAACGAAAGAGGAAATAAGGGATATTGCGAAATTTGCCTCGTCCTTGCCCGGCGTTACCGAAATGCACATTTTGCCGTATCATAGGATCGGAATGGATAAGTATGCAGGTTTAAATAGAGAGTATACTTTAAAGGAGATAGAGCCGCCGAGCGCCGAACTTATGCAAGAACTTTTAGCGGTAGTAAATTCATTTGGGCTAAGAGGTCAAGTAGGCGGATAGTCTTTTTTGAAGCAACATACATCTCGTTATGCATTGTTCTGCTTGATTTTTTGAATTCCTGCGTACAAGGAGTACGCTCCCTTCAAAAAATCTGCGCACGCCTCGCCTAAC
>CAJOMT010000111.1 GCA_905235815.1 uncultured Clostridia bacterium | reverse complement strand
TAATCGCTTCCCTCGGGAATAGCGGTGTTGTAAACCATTGCCATAGACAAGAAGTCCATACCGAGTAAAGTCTTGGTAGCGTCCGCTTCGCCTATCTCTGCGATTTTGCCGTCTTTAACGTAAATATAAGCGTCTCCGTTTGCATCCTGCTCAACGTCCGCTATCGTAACTTTTGCGCCGAGTTCAGAATAAAGGCTGGTGTAATCTTTACCGTATTCCAAAACAGAAAGATCGTCCTCAGACAATCCGCAACGAGTACAGAAACCGTCTTGGAAATTGTGTCCGAGAGCCGCAATCGTTCTTAATTCGACTTCGTTTTCGCTACTGGTTCTTCTATCAGTACCGCTGCTTACGCAGGTAGGCTCTTTTATGGTTTCCCAATCGCCCCAAGTTACTCCGGCGGTCTGAGACCCGGATCCGGATTGTCACGCCACAACTCCCATGAACATGGCACATACTAAAAGCATAGCCATAAGTTTTGAAAGTTTTTTCATGTTTTTTACCTCCATAAAAAATAAATATTTAAACCCATCGCTATTAGCGTTTGGATTTTTCCGTAATTTATTCTCAAAATCTACCGAGATTTTAAGTAATTTTAAAGTAAATTTAGGTCTATTATACATTTTAGTGAATTTATTGTCAAATATTTTATCACTAAATTGTCATTTTTTATTTTCACAATTGATTATATATGATATAAGTTTTGCTTATATCAGTCTATTCGGCAACAATCTATTCGGCAATTTTTCTATATCATTATATAATATAAGCGTCGGTTTGCTTAACGCAAACCAAAACTTGCGGTTTTACCGAACTTTTCTTGCGAAAACTTCGGACGCTCTATTGAAAGCAATCATAAAAATGCCCTTGCAAGCAAGCATTTTTATTTATGTTATAATATATTAAATAAAAGGGGCTGTCGCATTTAAAAATAAGATTTTTTATGCAACAGCCCTTAAATTCAACTATAATATATTCTTATGTTATTTATCTAACTTAATAGATTTTATAGTAATATCAGCATACGGAAGATTTAACATATACAAACTTTTCTTCGAAAATGCGCTTATCAAGAGTGCGTCGTCCTCGTCGTCCGCATCGATAATGCCCTTATATCCGTCGGCAGTCTTATAATAATAAGTGTTGCCCTCTTTCATAAAGTATCTGCCGTATTCGTCAAGTTTGGCGTTAATGGTCGCATAATCTTTCTTCTCGTCCTCTTCGTATGCCGCATCGCTCTCCGCATACGGATATTTACTGTAATCATAGCCGAAATAATAATATGAAATAGTAGTATCGTCAGCCTCGTCCGTATACGACTTATAATCATTGAAAAGCGAGTTTACAAAATTCACACTCGTCATCTTCTTGCCGTTTACGGTCAACTCATCGTCATCTAAAAGCTTTCCGAAAACTGCATATTTTGACGCATCGTAGAAATATGAAGCGGAGCCGAACGTTACGGCTATCGTGGCTTTACCGGTGTTAAAATACGAGTTATTCTCGTTTTCGGAATAGTTTCTCTTTAAAACGAGCGCACCACCACTAAAATTAAGACGGTTGCCGCCTATGCCGTTCGCCTCGAATTCGCCGAAAATCTGACCGTATTCGTTATAACGGGGCGTTCCTTTACTTCCAACGGTTTTGCCCGCTCTATATTCGCTATTGATTATCTTGTCGTAATCGCCGTTATCGTATTTTGATACGAGTGCGTCTTTACTTCCCGTATATTCGCCGAATTCGAAATATCCGGACAAATTACTGACTATGGTATCGTTATAATACCCTTCCTCTACGAGATGAGTAAAATGCTCGATCGTAGCCGGCGCATAGTTTAAGTAAAGTTTAAACCCTACTTCCTGTTCGGTTTTGACTCCGTCAACGTAGTACTCTATGTTGATTTTGCCATATCTCAATTTACTCTTGCCCTCTATCTCTGCGCACGAAAGTACGCTGAAACTCATTGCAATCAACAATAATGTCGCAGTTATTACCTTTATTATCTTCTTTTTCATTTTATCCTCCGATTTCGGATAATTTAATACTAATATTTTACAATTAAAATGAAATATTGTCAACCTATTTGACGGCAATTTAATTCTATTTTAACTAAAATTTTATAATTTCTCTTTCAGCCGTTATTGATAAACAGCCAAATGAGACCTATAAGAGCCGCCAAGCCCAAAAGAACCGCTATAATAACTCTGATAGGAGATATCGGGGTTTTGCCCTTGACTCTGCCGTTCGAGCCGTTTATCATAACGCTGAACGTTTTTCCTTTGAACCTATAATTCATCAAATAAACGGGCAACAAGATATATTTGTACGTCACGCTCGTATGCATCGTGGAAACGTTCAGATAGTCTACGACGTCGCAATGCAGAGAAGTCCTTATCTCATTATATATCCTGCCGTCGATTATGCGCTTTGCGTCCTCCCATCCGTCCTTTACGCCCTTTTGGTACGCCTCTGCGGAAAAGCCCGAAAGATACTTATGCTCGTATACGCATTGTCCGCTAAAATCAAAAGGAGCAAGCGCATTTATTTTACTTTGGTCGAAATTAGCATTATTCGCAACCAGAACGTCGTCGTAAAACTTATTGTAGTTACCGCTGACGAATCTGTACTCGGTATACGTTTCCGTTCTTCTGTCCTTGCCGCTGCCTACCGTTCTCGTACGAGTGTAGCCCACTCTGCCGCTATAAGTCGATTGAGTCTTACTGTCGAACGTAAAACAAGGCTCGTATACGCCGTGCATATTCTCCGCCGACAAGTCTTTTTTAAACTTCCTCGGCGCAAAGATACGCCTTTTCGCCCATTTTTTGGCGTAACCGCTCGCCTCCTCTCCGCCGAACTTGAACGGCAAGACGACTTGCGGCCTTATGCCGCTGAAACTTCCCTCTTTGAATATATGCGTAGTCGAACAAAACGGACATATAGACGCACTTTCGTCAGAATTGACGACGACTACCGCTCCGCAGTTACGGCACTTATAAACCGCTTGTTCTCCCTTGCTTATGCGCTCGACTTTTTCAAAACCTTCGAGAATATCGTTCTCTAAAACGTCTTTATTTTTGTCAATGGCGTCTTCCCTGCCGCAATGCTCGCACCGCATTATCTGCTTGTTGGGGTCAAATATCATATTGCCGCCGCAACTTGGGCATTTTATGCTATGCGTTTCAATTTTTCTATACTTTTCCGCATTGATTTGTTCAGCCATAAGTTCCTCTATAAGTCGATTATTTGCGTAAAAAGCCTCAAAACAAGGAAATTGTTTCGAGGCTTATATTTTAATGAGCGTTAAGTTCGGCAAGCATCTGTTCGAGGTCGGCGCCGTGTACGCCTGCCGCCTCGCCAATGGTTTCACCGTGCGCTATCGCACAACCTAAACAATGCATACCGTATTTCATTAAAATTTCGGCAGCGTCGGGGTTTATTTCGAGTGCTTCGGTTATAATCGTGTTTTCTGTAATTTGCTTTTCCATAATATATATTCTCCTTTTATTATTTATTGTTTGGTTCCGCATTCGGGGCAAAACTTTGCGTCTTGCGGAAGTTTTGCACCACAACTTACGCAGAACTTTTTAGTCGGCAATTTTTCGCCGCATTCGGGACAGAATTTTGCATTCTCCGCCGATATTTCCGCTCCGCATTTCGGGCAGACCGCTTTCTTTGCCGCCGAGCCGCCGAGTTTATCGTTTGCTTCTTTTTGAGATTGGTTTTGCGCTGCAAACGCATTGCCCATATATCCGCCCATTCCGAGCCCTGCGCCCATTCCGACGCCTGCGCCCATAAATGCGCCCGCCGCTCCCGGGTTCTTCGCCGCATTTCTCATGGCCTCAGCCGCAGAAACTTTCATCATCGTATCCGTCGAGTCGCCGAGTATGCCGTACTTTGAACGCTCGTCAAGAGCCTTTTCGACTTCTTCCGGAACGGACATATTCTCAATGAAAAGGTTGGTAAGCAATAGTCCTATCTCTTTGAACTTCGCCTGAATTTTTTCCTTTACCAATTCGTTGAATTCCATCGTGTTTGCGGCAAGATCTATTGCGGAAATCTTACTTTCGCCCAAAGCGTCAGCAAGTGCCGACAACAGCATCGACCTTAACTGTCCCGTAATATCTTCGGTCTTAAAAGAGCTGTTCGTGCCGAAAAGTTCTTTTAAGAACACTCCTGCGTCGTCTACCTTAAACGCAAACGTTCCGAATCCCCTTACCCTTATTACTCCGAATTCGGGATCACGCATCATTATCGGGTTTAAAGTACCCCATTTGATATTGGTAAACTGTTTCGTGTTTAC
>CAJOMT010000110.1 GCA_905235815.1 uncultured Clostridia bacterium | reverse complement strand
AAGCCCACCCGTGAGCGCTCCATCGCCAATCACCGCCACAGTGCAGGCATCGGAACCTTCGAGCGCGTCCGCCTCGGCCAAACCGATGGCAGCGGAGATCGCTGTGGAGCTGTGTCCTGCGCCAAACGCATCGTAAGTACTTTCCTCGCGCCTCTGAAACCCCGAAATGCCGCCCGGCTCGCGCAGTGTGTCAAAACGGTCTTTGCGCTCCGTGAGCAATTTGTGTACATAACTTTGATGCCCCACATCAAACAGCAAGTGGTCGTGCGGCACATCAAACACGCGATGGATGGCAAGCGTCAATTCCACCACGCCGAGATTGGAGGCCAAGTGCCCTCCGTTCTCCCCCACGCGGTAAACCAAATAATCGCGGATCTCGCAGGCGAGTGCGGCAAGTTCCTTTTTGCCAAGCGACTTCACATCCGCAGGGGTATTGACCCTCGCGAGTATGGGCCACTTTGAAAAGTCTTCCATATGCGCCTCTCACTTTCACTCTTTCACTCAAAGTTATAATACAGTATAGCATAAAATGTATGTTTTGAAAAGAGTTTTGTAAAAGAAAAACGCCGCCTTTGGTGGAAAAAACGCACGCCGCCCAAAAACGCTATATTTCCAAAAGGGGCTCCGAGAGGAGTCCCTTTTGGGAAAGAAGCTCTTATTTTTTAAGAATCGGTTTCACTTCGCACATGATTCTCGTTCACGTGCGCGATATATCTTGATTTTTGCAGGATTTTGCGATATAATTTTAAGGAAATGTGCATCGAATAGAGAGATTGATGCACTTTCTACACCCGAAAGGAGCATCAAATATTTATGTCAAATCTGTACGAAAGCGTAATTGATATTTTGAAAAAAGATACTCGTTTCTTTTCCGAAGATGGCGAATTGCTACGAAATGCCGTTTATGAAGCGGCTATGAAAATGGACGAAAGCCTTATCAAGTTGCTTTACGAAAACGAAGAGACAAAGAAAAGATTTTTTACGTTTGTTGGTAAAGTTGCTGTTTTCGATAAAATCGGCTTCGGTTGGGTAATCAATAATCGTCAATTTTTGCCCGATTCTTATACGCGCTATAAAAACAAGATTGGACTTGTTGATAGTAACGGCGACTTTATCTCATCATCTGACGACGTTGTTTTGTCTTTCCCTTACAAAGATTGTGTGTTAGAAGGCGGTCAGACAAAAGAAGATCAAAAACGCGCCGAAATATTTTACAATGAAACGCTTGCTCCCGATGAAGTGGATAGGCTACTTTATCCAAAAGTCTTTACAAACGCAAAACGCTATACGAAAGATGGCATAGAAGAAAACATTACTGTTGGCGAAACCGATAACATTATTATAAAAGGCAACAATCTGCTTGCTATTTCGTCATTACTTAAACGATATGAAGGCAAAATCAAACTAATATACATTGATCCGCCTTACAATACAGGGTCGGACACTTTTGGCTATAATGACCATTTTAATAGAAGTGCTTGGTTGACATTTATAAAAAATCGTTTGCTCATTGCAAAAAAGTTGCTGTCAGAAGATGGCGCAATTTATGTTCAGTTGGATTACCATCAGGTTCATTATGCAAAAGTACTTATGGACGAAATATTTGGTGAGGAAAATTTCCAAAGAGAAATAATATGGCGAATAGGTTGGCTATCCGGCTATAAAACAAAGGATAATAATTGGATTAGAAATCACGATACCATTCTTTTCTATTCAAAGAACAATAAAAGCCTAAAATTCACAAAATATTATATCCCAAAGGCAGAATTTAAGGATATTGCACAAAGCGGTGCAGAAAGATATCCTATTGAAGATGTCTGGAATGGAAATGAATATGATGACTTAAATAGTATCGCTATTGTATCCTTTTCCGGGGAAACCGTCTCAAAAATGCTAAATCCAGAAGATGAAGTTAAAGGGCAAAAATCTGAAAAACTTATTGAAAGGATAATTAAAGCCCATACAGATGAAAATGATATAGTATTAGATTTTTTTGGTGGTACGGGGACAACTGCTGCTGTCACACTAAAAACAGGCAGGCGCTTTATTCTTTGTGAACAGTTAGATACGCATATCGACATAATTCTCCGCCGTATGCAAAAAGTAATTGATGGCGAACAAAGCGGCATATCTAAACGTAATAATTGGCAAGGCGGTGGCTGTTTCGTTTATTGTGAACTTGCACAACTCAATCAAAAATATGCTGACGCTATCAAAATCGCCGAAAACGACGAACAACTTGCAGGCATTTGGCGTGAAATGCGTGAAAGCGGTTTTATTAGCAGTTATGTGAATCCGAAAGACATAGATCCGTCTGCGGAAGATTTCAAGGCGCTTTCTTTTGACGATAAAAAACGCCTGTTCCTTGCGTTGCTTGATAAGAATATGCTTTACGTCAATTATTGCGATATCGATGACGAAACATATCACATTTCCGACGAGGATAAAGCCTTTACAAACAGTTTCTACAAGGAGTCGTAATATGGCGTTCCTGTTTGAAAAAATCGACACATTAAAGGAAGTCGGCTATTATACTGAACTTCCGCAATATATAAAGGAAAACTTGAATCCTGCGTTTGAGTTACGCCCGTATCAGGAAGCGGCTTTTTGCAATTACATAACTTACTTTGAAAATCCAAAGTTGAAACAAAGACCGACGCAAACGCTTTTTCATATGGCAACGGGAAGCGGAAAAACGCTTATTATGGCAGGGCTTATGCTGTATCTTTACAAGCAAGGATACCGCAATTTCCTTTTCTTCGTCAATTTGAGCAATATCGTCCGCAAGACGAAAGAAAACTTCTTGTCGCAGACATCGGCAAAATATTTGTTCGCGGAAAATCTTATTATTGACGGAGAACACATAAAAGTTAAAGAAGTCAGCAACTTTCAAAACACGGACGAGAATGCAATCAATATTTGTTTTACGACGATTCAAGGTTTGCACTCCGATATGTGGGCGGTCAAAGAAAACAGCCTTTCGATCGATGATTTCAATGATAAAAAGATAGTGCTTATATCAGACGAAGCGCACCATTTGAGCGCAAGCACCAAAAAGCAAGATAAAGAAGAAGCAGAAAATAATACGCATTGGGAACATACAGTCGGGCGTATTTTCGGAGCAAATCCAGATAACGTTCTTTTAGAGTTTACCGCCACTTGCGACTTGAAAAATGCAGAGATATTTGCAAAGTATGAAAGCAAGATAATCTTTGATTATCCTTTGGCAAAGTTCAGAGATGACTTGTATTCCAAAGAAATTAAGACGTTGCGCACGGACAGCCCCGTTTTTGAACGTTCTTTGCAAGCGGTATTGTTAAGTCAATACAGGTTAAAAGTTTTTCAAGATAATCGCTTGAACATTAAGCCCGTCATTTTGTTGAAATCGCATTTGATAAAAGAAAACGCGGAAAATATGGCAAATTTCATCAAAGGCATTTCACAACTTACAGGGGCAAAGATACAGGAAGTTTTCGATATAATTCGCGGACAAGCGCCTATAATGCAAGAAGCATATGATTATTTCGTCAAAAACGAAATAAGTTTTGAGCAGTTGGCACAAGAAATACGCGAAGATTTTTCCGCTTTGCATTGTATTTCCGCAAACGATGACAAGGAAGTAGAAAAGAATCAGTTACTTCTAAACTCCCTTGAAGATAAAAATAATCCATATCGAGCCGTATTTGCCGTTGATAAACTAAATGAAGGTTGGGATGTTCTCAATTTGTTTGATATCGTCCGACTTTATGAAACGCGTGACGGCAAGAACGGGAAACCTGGTGCAGGCACGATTTCGGAAGCACAACTCATTGGTCGCGGCGCAAGATATTGCCCATTCAAAATCGAAGCAGAACAACCTAAATATCAGCGCAAATATGACGATGACGTAGATAATCAATTACGTATTTGCGAAACTCTTTACTATCATTGTT
>CAJOMT010000109.1 GCA_905235815.1 uncultured Clostridia bacterium | reverse complement strand
GTCGTACGTTATGGGAGAAAGGCTTTCGGAAGAGATACGCAAGCGGATTTATACGTCGATAGAAAATAAGATAATAAAAATCTATGAAAACAACAGTTTTATCTGGGATACGACGCGTAGGAATAACTGGGATGCAGTTTGCGCCTCAGGCGTAGGCATATCTTATTTGTATCTTTTTCCCGAAAGATTTCCGAGAGTGAAAGACAGACTGTTCAAGACGTTCGACCTATATCTCGAATCTCTCGACAAAGACGGTTATTGTACCGAAGGGTATAGTTATTGGGTGTACGGTTTCTCCTTTTTCTGCCTCTTTTACGATGTGTACGAGCAGCTTACGGGCGAACATGCGGCAGTTTTAGATAGCGAACTTGTAAAGAATATAGTGCTTTACGGACAATATGCGAAAATCGATAAGGATTTTTGCTTGCCGTATGCGGACGGAGGTAGGAATAATACCAAAGACAATTCAGATGTCTTATGTACGATCGAGCGTATGTTTGACGTGGACTTGAATCTGAAAGAAAAGGGATATCTGAGCCCGAGTTCCAGACCGCTCGGATATCGCGTGTTAGTCACTTTGGACAGATCGCATTCCCAGAAAAAGGAAAGTGTGGGAACGGTTTTCTATAACATAAGTCAGGTGTTTATCCGTCGAAACGGCAATTATGCATTTACCGTAAAAGGCGGTCATAATGACGAATGTCATAACCATAACGACGTCGGCACGTTTGCGATTTTCAAAGACGGAAAGCAATATATAGCGGATATAGGAGTCGGCGAATATACGGCGTATTATTTTAAAAAAGAATATCGCTACGGAATATTCCCGTGCAGTTCTCTTTCTCACAGCGTTCCCATAGTGGACGGCAAGGCGCAAGAGTGCGGAGAGGAATACCGCGCCACCGTTTTGTCGCAAGACGAAACTTCGGTCACGTACGATATTGCAAAGGCGTATAAAGACGGTGCGGAAAAATTGATTGTCAAATACCGTGCGGAGCAGGACGGCGTTGCCGTATCGTATAACTGCGAAGGGATTAATGAAAAGATTGTTTTCCGCTTTGCAAGTTTTATTCAGCCGCAAGTAAAAGATAATAAAGTATATATCGATGATATGGAAATTACGACTGACCTTACGGTTTGTCCCGTAATAAAAGCGAATGAATATTCCGACTACAGCGGCAATACGGCGATTGCATATACCATAGATTACGAGGCTAAAAAGAGCGGAAGCGTAGACGCAAAATTTAAGTTTGAATTTCAAGACAAGGAAGAGAAATAATGGGCTATAAGTCGATAATTGACAAAAATAGGGAGTGGATTGACGAGGTCTGGAACAAGCTCGACGAGAAACTTTCCCGTACGGCAGTTAAGAGCCGATACAAGATTCCGTATACGACAGTAAACGGCGAACACGACGACCATAAGGACACTATAAATAAGTGGACGAACGGCTTTTGGGGTGGACTTATGTGGCTGATGTATATCGGCACGGGGAAAGAGTGTTATAAACTTACCGCCGAAGAAAGCGAGTGTATGCTCGATAAGGCGTTCGGCAAAATGGCTAAGCTTCACCACGACGTCGGGTTTTTATGGCATATAACGAGCGGAGTAGACTATCGTCTGACGGGGAATGAGGATTCCAAAAACAGAACGTTGATAGCGGCGATGTGTCTTGCGGGCCGATATAACGTTGAAGGCAATTTCATCCGTGCATGGAACGCCATGTGGCAGGGTGAGGACACTACCGGTTGGACGATCATAGACACTATGATGAATCTTCCGCTTTTGTATTGGGCGAGCGGCGAATTGGGCGACGACCGCTTTAAGTATATTGCCGTAAGGCATGCAGATATGGCGATGAGAGATCACGTTCGTAAAGACGGTTCAGTCAATCATATCGTCGTACACGATCCCACAAAACCGGATACCGTATTGGGAACTCGTGCAGGGCAAGGGTATAGCGAAGGCTCGTGCTGGTCACGTGGGGACGCTTGGGCTTTGTACGGGTTTGCGATATCTTATATCCATACGCACGAAGAAAGGTATCTTGAAACTTCAAAAAAGGTAGCCGACTACTTCATTGCGGAAACGGAAAAGACAGGGTGGCTTCCGAGACTTGATTTTCGTCAACCCGAAACGCCCGTATATTACGATTCGACGGCGGGAGCGATTGCGGCTTGCGGGCTTATAGAACTTGCTAAATTTTCAGAAGGAAAGGAACAAGAAAAATATCTTTCTGCGGCGATAAATATTTTGCAGACAATGGAAAAGAATTGGTGCGACTGGTCTGAAACGGAAGATTCTATTTTACAAATGGGTAGTCTGATGTATGAAAGGGAACAGCACATGCCTATCATTTACGGCGACTATTTCTTTGCGGAAGCGATTTTAAAACTTAAAGGAAATGAATTTTTGCCTTGGTGAAATATGAAAAGAAAACTTATTATAATATCCAACGACGCTTTGGTAAGGGAAGACGTAGAATACCTTAAAACAAAGCCGTGTATAAGAAATTTAATATCGGACGGCAGTTTTGTGGAGTCGCTTAAAAGCGTATATCCCACGATAACTTATTGCTGTCATGCGTCGATGATAACGGGCGCATATCCGGACAAGACGGGCGTGTACAACAATATAGTCGACGAACTGAATAATTATAGTTGGCATTGGGAGCGAAAGTCGATAAAAGTAAAAACTTTGGTAGACGCATTCAAGGAAAAGGGCGCTACGGTTGCGAATTGTTTTTGGCCGGTACTCGGCAACGATAAGAATATCGATTATAACGTTCCCGAATATTGGTCTCAGTCGCCCGAAGACGATCTATGCGAGGCATTTAAGCGTATGGGAACGAGCGAAAAGGTTATCAAAGAGATCGTAAAGCCAAACCTTTATTATATAGAAGGACATCAGCGTAAGCATCCTTACGCCGACGAATTTGTGTTTGCGTGCGCCAGGGATATAATCTTGAATTATCAGCCCGACTTGTTGCTTGTGCACCCTTCGGGCTTAGACGGTATGCGTCATCAGAAAGGTGTGTTCAACGAATACGTTACCGAACAATTGGATTATACGTATTATTGGATAGAAAAAATTATACGGGCGGTACAAGAAACGGGCAATTTTGAAAATACCGATATAATTCTCACTTCCGATCACGGACAGTTAGACATAAAGAGGTGGTGTCACCCCAACGTTTTGCTTAATCAAATGGGCTTACTCGAGGCGGCAGAAACCTATAAAGCGTCGAGTGCAAAGGCGTATGCAAAGCCTGTCGGAGGTTCTGCGCAGATATTCGTCGTCGATAAAAACGATAAGGAAACCTACGATAAAATATTAAATACGTTTACCGAGTATGCGAAAACGGGTATGTACGGTTTTGAACGCATATATACCAAAGAAGAAGCGGAAAAAGAAGAGCGACTTTCGGGCGATTTCGATTTCGTGCTTGAAAGCGACGGCTATTCTGCGTTCGGCGGCGATTTAATGGGTTCGTATTATACTTTATACGATCTTTCCGATTACTGTACGGGAAGGGGAACGCACGGATATTTGCCGGACAAGGGGCCGCAGCCGTGTATGATATGCTACGGACCGGATTTTAAAAGCGGCGTTACGGTTCCACGTCGTCCGACGGTTGATATGGTAGCGACTTTAAAGGAGATTTTCGACCTCGATATGCCCGACGTCGACGGACAGCCAATCGAAGAGATTATAAAAAAATGATTATGACCATAAATGAACAATTAAACGAAATAATTGAAAATGACTGCGATTGCGGCAGGTCTCATAAAATTGCATTGCCGCAGATAATAGTTGAAAAAGGTGCGATAGGGCAAAGCCCATAACGGCAAAAAAGTATTCGTTTTAGCGGATATAAATACTTATGATTGCGCAGGGAAAGCGGTGTGCGAAGCGCTTAGCAAAGCCGGAATTGCGCATACTTGTTACGTTTTTCCCGATAAAGCGTTAGAGCCCGACGAAAAGGCTGTCGGCAGTGCGGTGATGCATTTCGATAACAAATGCGATATTGTAATTTCCGTCGGATCGGGAGTTTTAAACGATATAGGCAAAATTTTGTCGGCAACGGCAAGAAAGCCTTATTTTATCGTGGGAACGGCGCCTTCTATGGACGGCTATGCGTCCGCAACTTCGTCTATGTCAATGGACGGATTAAAGACGTCTTTGCCGAGCAAGTGCGCAGATGTTATTATAGGCGATATAGATGTTTTAAAGAATGCGCCTATGCGAATGTTGCAAGCGGGGCTTGGAGATATGCTCGCAAAATACGTGAGCATTGCGGAATGGCGTATTGCGCACGAAATTACGGGCGAATACTATTGCGAAAAAATAGCGGACTTAGTACGGGCTGCGTTAAAGCGTTGCGTGGATAATGCGGAGGGCTTATTAAAACGTGAGGACGACGCAGTCAAAGCCGTATTTGAGGGGCTTGTCATCGGCGGCGTAGCGATGGCGTTAGCCGGCGTATCGAGACCGGCAAGCGGCGTAGAGCATTATTTCTCGCACGTATGGGATATGCGAGGGCTTGAATTCGGCACGAAAGTTGATTTGCACGGCATACAGTGCGCGGTTGCAACGCTGATTGCGGCGCGCTTGTATGAAAAAGTGCTCATATTAGCGCCCGACAAAGGAAAGGCATTAGCGTACGCCGAGAGTTTCAGTTACGAAAAGTGGAGCGAAGAACTCAAAGAGTTTATAGGCAAAGGTGCGGACGCAATGATAGCGCTCGAACAAAAAGAGGGCAAATACAACGTGGAGAAGCACGCAGAAAGGTTAAATATCATATTGGATAAATGGGATATAATATGTCGTATTATCAAAGAAGAAATACCTTCTCCGAAAGAGATAGAGAGCATTCTCGATAAAATCGGCGCGCCCAAAACCGCAAAAGAGATAGGGATAGATTGCGATTTATTCACGACGTTTAAAGCGACGAAAGATATAAGAGACAAATACGTATTATCCCGTCTTTTATGGGATCTCGGCGAGATCGACGAGTTCGGAAAAATGCTTAAAAAAGCATAAAAAAGAAAAATGGAGTAAAATAAAATGGATACTATTAAATTTAACGATAAAGGCAGTATTAAAATGGTAGCGCACCGTGGCGTGTCGGGGCTGGAAAAGCAGAACACTTGTCCCGCTTTTGAACTTGCGGGCAAAAAGAGTTATTACGGAATTGAAACTGACGTACACGTAACGAAAGACGGCAAATTTATTCTTGCGCACGACAGCGCATTGAAATTCTTTACGGACTCCGAATTGGTTATTGAGGAGACCGATTTTGACGAACTTCGTGCGATCAGAATGAAAGGAATAAACGGCGGCGATGTGCGTGACGATTTGTTTTTACCGACTTTGGAAGAATATATCGGAATTTGCAAAAAGTACGATAAACAAGCGGTTTTAGAGCTTAAAAATTCGATATTCAGAGAAAAAGTCTGGGAGATTGCGGATAAGACGAAAGAACTCGGTTGGATCGATAGGGTAACGTTTATTGCGTTTTCGAGGCAAGACCTATTATATCTCCGTGAAAGATATCCGGAGGCGGACGCGCAGTTGTTGATAGGTTATTGTACCGAAGCCGATATCGAGTTTATGGTCGAAAACAAATTTGATGCCGACCTGTATAACGAATGCCTGACGAAAGAAAAGGTCGAAAGGTTGCACGAGGCGGGAATAAAAGTGAACGTCTGGACGGTAAATACGCTTGAAGAAGCGAAAAAAATGCAAGACTTCGGCGTAGATATGATAACTACGAATATTCTTGAGTGAAAATAATCGGTCGTGAAAACACTTGAAAATCTGCG
>CAJOMT010000108.1 GCA_905235815.1 uncultured Clostridia bacterium | reverse complement strand
GATATTCCTTCCGAGGAGAACGTCGAAAAGGTGATAATAGATAAAGACGTGGTTTTGGGTAAAAAATCTCCCGAAATAGTAAAAAAGAATATAGCGTAATATAAAAACAATGCTGTGGCAAATAAGCCGCAGCATTATTTTTACAGAGGATATATTAAATTTATTCTCCGAATATTCTTATGTATGTATTTTATTTAATAAACGAAGCGGAAAATTCGAGAGGACTTGTCAAATTTTCAAAGGGAGTATAATTTTTAAATAATAAGGGAAGAACGAAGTCGGTTTCGACTTCGTTCTTCCCTTAAGCCTCTTCGGCTATGGTTAAACTAAAGAATTATTACGCTCTTTCTACTTTATTGCTCTTTAAACAACGGGTACAAACGTATTCCGAAGATATAACTCCGTCTTTTACAACCCTTACTTTTTGAATATTCGCATTATAAGAGCGAGGGGTTTTACGGTTTGAGTGGCTGACCAAATTTCCCGATAATTTTCCTTTTCCGCAAACGCTGCAAACTCTTGACATATATATTCACCTCCACATAAGAAACATAGATAATATACCACAATTTAAATTTAATTGCAACAAAATACGCCCGATTTTTACAAAAAAGATTTTAAAATTTACTGCGAAATAAAAAAATGACTGAAATCTCTTGCAAAATTGAGTGAAATATTGTAAAATGTGTATAAGGAGGATAGTTATGCCTGTTACGACTTCTAACATTTACGGTAAAATTTCCGTTTCAGATGACGCAATAGCAAAGGTCGCCGCTCACGCTGCGCTCGAATGCTACGGTATTGTCGAAATGGTTTCACGCAGGCTTACCGACAGCGTTTTACAACTCGTAAGAAAAGATCCTTACGCAAAAGGAGTAAAAGTATCCACCTTAAACGACAGAATATTTATCGAAGTTTCGGTAATGATAAAATTCGGCGTATCCATATCCGCCGTTGCCGAATCTTTAAAAAACGCGGTAAAATATAAAGTAGAACAGTTCACGGGTATGATTGTCGATACGGTGAACGTCAATATTGCCGGCGTTAAATTATAACGATTATTTACTTGCAAGTAGACGACATTTTTGACGTCCGCTTGCTTTTGTGTTTCGGAGGAATAGCATTAAATGCAGAAAAATATAAATGGCGCAATGTTTGCCAAAATGGTAATAAGTGCGTCGAAAAATCTTGATGTAAATAAGGAATTGATAGACTCGTTAAACGTCTTTCCGGTGCCGGACGGCGATACGGGTACGAATATGAGTTTGACGATGCAGTCGGCAGTAAGGGAATTAAAGGCGGTAAAGACCAATAGGTTATCCGAACTGTCAGACGCTGTATCGAGGGGCGCACTCAGAGGTGCGAGAGGAAATTCGGGCGTAATAACTTCGCAGATATTCAGAGGTATATGCGCCGTCATTAAAGATAAAAACGAAATAGATACCAAAACTTTGGCAAAGGCGCTTAAAAACGCAACTACTATCGCCTACGGTGCGGTATCTAAACCCAAAGAAGGCACGATGCTTACGGTTTGCCGTATGATATCCGAGCATGCGTCGGAAATATCCGGAACCGTCAAAGATATGGAAAGTTTCTTCGTCGAAATAATAAATGCAGGCGAGGAAGCGCTCAAAAAAACTCCCGAAATGTTGCCGGTACTTAAAAAGGCGGGCGTCGTTGACTCGGGCGGCATGGGGCTTGTAACAATATATAAAGGTATGTATAAAGCCCTTATCGGCGAAGAAATCGAGGGCGCAGACGAAGTTCAGCCCGAAAAGGCTGCCGAAAGTTCTATGGAGCACGCCGATATTCTTAATCTCGGAACCATAGAGTTCGGATATTGTACCGAATTTTTCATAATAAATTTAAAGAAAAAGACGACCTTGGCAGATATCGACCGTTTGCGCGAATATCTTATGGGCATAGGCGACTGCGTACTCGTCATTGGCGATTTGGAATTTGTAAAAGTTCACGTTCATACCAATCAACCGGGACAGGCGATAAGTAAGGCTTTGACGCTCGGCGAAGTCGATAAAGTAAAAATCGAAAATATGCTCGAACAAAACCGCGAACTCATCAAAAAATACGAGGCGGAAAAGAAAGATTTGGGAATGCTCTCTATCTGTTCGGGCGAGGGCTTCGAGGCGATATTCAAAGACTTGAACGTCGACAGAGTTATCGAGGGCGGTCAGACGATGAACCCCTCTGCGCAAGATATAGCGGACGCTATCATCAAGATAAATGCGGAGAACATTTTCGTGTTCCCGAACAACAAGAACATAATTTTGGCTGCCGAGCAGTCCAAGTCGCTCGTCGAGGGCAAAAAAATACACGTTATACCGACCAAAAACGTACCGCAGGGCATAGCGGCGGCACTCGCTTTCAATCCGGAAATTTCCGCAGAAGAAAACAAGATAAATATGCTCCACGAAATGGATAACGTAACGTGCGGACAAGTAACTTACGCCGTCAGAACCGCAAAAGTGAACGGATTTTCACTCGAAAAGGGCGATATAATCGGTCTTAACGACAAGAAGATAATGGCAAAGGGCAACGACGTTGAAAAGGTTGCATGCACGATTATCGACAAGATGTCCGATAGCGGTAACGGACTTATAAATATCTATTACGGCGCAGACGTCAAAGAAGAGGACGCAAATGCGTTCAGAGATAAAGTTCAGGAAAAATATCCGGACGTCGACGTAGAACTTTTCTACGGCGGACAACCGATTTACTATTATATAATATCTATCGAATAAAATTCAAATGGGGCGGGCGAAAGCTTAGCCCCGTTATTAAAAATATGCAACTTAAAAGTTTAAAGGGTATAAGCGATAAGCGAGAGGCTGACTTAAATAAACTCGGAATTTTTTCCGCAGAGGACTTAATAAGGTATTTCCCGAGGAATTATCTTGATTTAAGGAACGCTTTGCCCCTTGAAAAATGTTATAATAACGACATCGTTTTGACCTACGGCACCGTAAAACTTGCGCCGCAGGCTTTTACTTCGCAAAGAAAACTGAAATGCGTGAGAACGCTCGTTGAGCAAGGCGACAATTCTTTTACCGTGATATGGTTTAACCAGCCTTACGTGATTTCCAAACTCAAAGTGGGAGTGGAATATCTGTTTTACGGCAGAATAAAGAGCGGTTTTAACGGAATAACGCTTACCAATCCGTCGTTTGAGGAGATGGATAAAAACGTTCGCTTAAAGGGTATAATACCCGTGTATTCCATAAAAGGCGGGCTTACGCAAAGAGTTTTACGGGACGGCGTGAATTCGGCGCTTTCAAAGGTTGAAATCAAGGACAATATCCCCGAAAAATTGCGCAAGAAATATGCGCTTGCGCCTATCGGCGACGCATATAAAGAAGTACATTCTCCAACCGATATGAATTTATTGAAACAAGCGTCGGAGAGGATAGCGATAGAGGAATATTTTTTACTCATTTCCGCTTTCAAATTCATCAAGGGCGACAGAGAGCAGATAAGATTGAATTCTTATGATTGCGACGCATTGTCGCTGAAACGTTTTACCGAAAGGTTCGGTTTCGAGTTTACCGAAGGGCAGAAAAAGGCGGTAAACGAGATATATGCGGATATGACGGGGCATAAGTCTATGAACAGACTCTTGCAAGGCGACGTCGGAAGCGGTAAAACCGCCGTTGCGCTTTGCGGAATTTTCATAGCGGTAAAGAGCGGTTATCAAGCGGCTATGCTCGCTCCGACGGAAATACTTGCCGAGCAGAACTATAATATAATAAGGAAAATGTTTCCGGACTATGAAGTCGTATTTTTGAGCGGAAGTTCAAAGGCTGCCGAAAAGCGTGAAATAAAGGCGAAAATAAAGAGCGGAGAGGCGAGAATAGTCGTCGGTACGCACGCAGTCTTGCAAGGCGACGTCGAATTTTATAATTTATCTATGTGCGTATGCGACGAACAGCACCGTTTCGGCGTACAGCAAAGGAGTGCGCTCGTCGCCAAAGGGCTAATTCCCGACGTACTCGTAATGAGCGCCACGCCGATACCGAGAACTCTGTCTCTCATATTTTACGGCGATTTGGATATTACCGAAATAAAGGACAAGCCGAAAGAGAGAAAAGAAGTGGGGACGTTTATCGTTCCGCCCGAAAAGTACGACGGAATGCTTAAATTTATAGAGGATACCGTAAAGTCGGGGAAACAGGTCTTTTGCGTTTGTCCGAAGATAGAAGAAGACGATGAGGGAACGGTGATGAGCGTTACCGAACTCTACGAAGAACTTTCCGCCAAGTTAAAAGGAGT
>CAJOMT010000107.1 GCA_905235815.1 uncultured Clostridia bacterium | reverse complement strand
AATATCGGCGTTATGATATTTTATACCTTAAATAGAGTATTTTGCAGTCATTTTTGGTGAGGGTGAACAGAATAGAATACCAATTCATTCTGCGAAAACTCGCCGAAAAGGGCGCAAAAGACTCATTTAAGGCGAGTTCGGATTTAAAATGCTTTGGTTAAAGTAAAACACAGATATCCGCTGTTATAGAGTTCGGGTTGATAAATTTTTATCGGAATATGTCTCGTTTCATTGACTTCGTTTCCGTACTCGTCGGTCGGGTTTACGGCGTAATAGACGTATTTGAACGCTTTGGAATACTTGCCCGTCGTCTTGAACGATACGCCGAACGTATCAAACCTCTGTTCGACCATCAGATTGCCGTTATTCTTATACCCCGATAGGGTTATCGGCGTGGTGGTAGGCGCAGAGTCAGAAGCAGTCGCATTGACGGGAGAAAGCGAAATGGTGCTTAAAGATTGACCGAGTTTATCTACCGTATTGAACGAATACGAGGTCGAGCCGCTGAACTTCATCGCTCTGAACGCAAATATCATTATGTCTTCGTCCAAGTACGTGGCGCTCAGATAGTTCTTTATTGTAACGGGCTTTTCCTTGTAGACGAATCCGTTTTTCGAATCCTCGTTCGGAACGACTTCCGCATCTAACGACGACTCGCCGTAATAGATAGTCGCCGTGTATCCCATTTTAACAAAGGAGTCGGCGCCGGTCGGCTTGTCGGTTCCCGGAATTACGTTCTCGGCTGTCCTCGTCGAACGGACGGGCACGAAATTTCCGTCCAGCCCCTTGAATTCGGTTTCGCTGTAAGTGCGGTCGTCTTTAAACTCGTATTCGCCGCCGTCAAAGACGTACTTTCCGCTGACGTTTAACGTCGTCTTATAAATATACGTGCCGTTTTCGGTAGCGGTGAGTTCGGTTTTATAATAAGATTTTTCCAAGTCGCCGTCAATTTCGAGCGCTATGGAGTCGCTCTTCATTTCCGTAGCGGAAAATTCAGAAGTGTAAACGCTTGAAACCGAGTAGACGAGCGTTTCGGAAATGGGTATTACTCCCGTTATAGTAGGATCTTTGTTCCAATATGCGCCCGAATACGTCATTGTCGGGTTTCCGCAAGACGAAAGCGTCAGCGCAGCGGCGACTATCGCCGCAATTGCAATTTTCTTTTTCATACCAACATTATAGCACGTATTTTAAAAAAAGTAAAATTATTGCACGGCATTTTAAAATTTTCACTTTCTTCGCTCAAATTATACGGTTTTTACACAAAATATGTTATAATGGGTGTATGATATACTGTTATCCGACCTGGTTCGACTGCATAGACGGCGCCGCAAAAGCGGCGGCGCAAAAGGCGCAGGGACTAAAAGGTAAAATTTTGCTATTCACCGAGGACGAACTCACTTTGACCGCCGAAACCGCACTCGTCAAACAGACGGGCGGCACTTTCGGCGCGGAAGTTACGTCTTTCGGAAGATATATACAAAAGCACTCGTCAGGCTCCGAGTCGCTCTCGAAAGAGGGCGCCGCCATGGCGGTAAAGAAGATTTTGGCGTCTTTAAGCGATGAACTCATCGCTTTTAAGTCGGTTTCGTCCTCGCCGTCGTTTGCGGGGGAACTCAGCGAACTCATCGCTCAACTGAAAAGCGCCAAAGTTACGCCCGACTCCCTCGATATAGGCGCCACCGCTTTTACGTCGGACATCTATGCGAAGGTACACGACGTTCGCTTAGTCTTTAAAGAATACGAAAAGTTCCTAAGCGATAACGGCTTGACGGACAGCAGCAACAGCCTTTCCGAAGTACCTTCGCTCGTCGAAAAAGACGAAACGGTAAAGCAAACTCACGTCATTTTCGTCGGCTACTCGTCGGTTACGAGGAGCAGTATCGACGCAGTCAAGGCGTTTTATGAAAGCGCACTCTCGTGCGACTTCTTCTGCGTGGAAAAACCCGACTCCGAACTCTATACGAGAGAATTTTTCAATTTTGCGAAATCGCTTTCGGGCGATGAACCTATCTATCCCGAAACTTCCGCCTGCGATGAGGCAAAGAGGCTCTTAAACGCCCTCTACGATCCCGCTTCGTTTTCAAAAGTGGGGCTATATAGCGATAAAGTGAGTATTTTCGAGGCAAAGAACGTTCTCGACGAGTGCGATTATATAGCGAGCAGAATACGCTACGAAGTACTCGAAAACGGGCTTAGATACGAGGACATTGCGATAGGGCTCGGCGGAACAGACGATTATAGGCTGACTTTGAAGAAAAAACTTTCGGACTACTCCGTTCCGTTTTTCTTAGACGAAAAAAAGACGCTCGCCTCGCACCCTGCGCTCAAACTCATCGAATGTGCGCTCAAAAACTCGGAAAGGCGTGGCGACATAGAAGAAATAAAAAAGATGATATCCAACGGGATATTTATTTCCGATAAAGAAAAGGCGGACGAAATGACCGCTTTGATTATTAAAAATTCGGTTACCGCCAAGACGTTTTTAAGCGGAAACGAACTCTCATTTGATTTGTACTTGACGCCCAAATATGAGGCTATAAGGCGATTATTCAGAGATTTAAAGCCCGTGGACAAGACCGAAAATTACGTTGCCGCAATCAATTCGTTTTTGACGTATTCCGGCACATACGAAAACGCAAAGGTACTTTCGGAAAGGCTGGTCAATTTTAGCGGCGACGTCGCCGCCGCTTTCTGCGAGGCGGGAATGAAGAAACTCGGCGAAGTCCTTTCGGAAACGCAAGGAATACTTTGCGGCGAAACGATGACTATCTCGGAATTCAAAAAAATATTGCTCTCCGGCGCAGAGGCGGCTGAAATATCGCTTATCCCCGCCGTAAACCTCGACTGCGTTTACGTTTCGGAACTGAAAGATTGCAGATACAAAAAACATAAGATATTATTCGCCGCAGGACTGAACGCAAACGTTCCCGCAGTTAAAGAGGACGTTGCGATACTTCGGGACGGCGACATAAAGAAACTCGACGAGTTATCCGTAAAAATAGAGCCTAAAATACGCACGGTCAACAAGCGTGAAAGAGAGGCGAACGCTATCGCTCTACTCTCTTTCGAGAAAAACCTCTACGTTTCCTACTGCGTTTCGGGCAGAGAAACAGAGAGCAAAAGCGAACTTATAGACTATATTACGGCGGCGTTTTCGGATAGCGAAAAAACTTTGAAACCGTTTAACCGTTTGTCGTTGGAAAAGGCGAAAAAATATGCGACTAAAGAGAGAAAAAACCGCATCGCCGCATACGATTTTATGGCTGTAAGACCTGCGCTGTTTTCGCTGGTCAGACAGTGCGACGACTTTAAAAACGGTGCGTCCGACGACATTACGTCCGCATCGTCGTTTTACCGTGCGCTGAAAAAATACGACGGAAACTATCTGACTATCGCCGACCGCTTGCTCGGCAAGATGAACGAAGAACTCGTAGTTAAATGCGACGTTTTAAGCGAAAACTATTTCAGCCACGGCAACGTTTCGGCAAGCATTCTGGAAACCTATTATTCTTGCCCGTACAAAAATTTTATGAAATACGGCGTCGGGTTATCGGACTATTTAACTTCGGAGCCCCGTTCTCTCGACTACGGCAATATTCTTCACTCCGTTGCGGAACAATTCGCAAACGTTTTAAATGAAATAAACAGCGAAAGCGAAGCCGAGTCGGCGGCAAGGAAAATCTACGCCGAAATTACCGAAAAGGAACAATACCGCAAATTTTTACAGCGTGCCGACTATGCGAGGGCTACCGAACTCGTCGAGGGCGAGGCGGTAAAACTCTGCAAAAAACTATATAACGAATATAAAAATTCGGAATTTATACCGATAGGCGCAGAAATTTGGTTCTCGGATTGGGGGGAATACAAATCCCTTCCGCTCAAAACAAAAAAGAGCGGCTACAAACTTTTCGGCAAAGCGGACAGAGTGGATAAGTTCGTTGATAAAAACGGCGAAACATATATAAGAATAATCGACTATAAGACGGGCAGCGTAGACAAAAAAGTCAAAGAAGAAAGTTTTTACACCGGAAACAATCTGCAATTATACCTATATAT
>CAJOMT010000106.1 GCA_905235815.1 uncultured Clostridia bacterium | reverse complement strand
TTTTTCAGCAGTGATTTCATGAGCGGTAAAGAAATTAAGGATGATAAAGCCTCAGAAATCGCGAAACTCAGTGCCCGTAGCGCAGTATGTCAATCGATTATGCTAGAGAAGGATTCAGCGAGAAAGTATCTTATCGAAAACGACCTGCTGGAGTGCATAATACAGCTTCCTAACGACCTGTTCTACAATACGGGCATTGCCACCTATATTTGGGTTATCACCAAAAATAAACCCGCCCATCGCATAGGCATGGTGCAACTTATCGACGCGTCAAAATGCTACGTCAAGAGAAGAAAGAATATCGGCAACAAGCGTGTCGATCTGGACGACGCCTGTATTGAACTTATCGTAAAAGCCTATAACGAATTTGATAATAAAGAATATACAAACGGTAATCTCTTCGTTGAGAGTAAAACTTTTGATAATGCTTATTTCGGTTATACCAAAGTGACGGTGGAAACCGCAGAACTCGACGGGAACGGCAACGAAGTTTTGAAGAAAGGCAAAAAGGTTGCGGCGAAAGGTAAAACAGATAGCGAAATAGTCTTTAACGGAAGATATCGACTCTTATTTCGAGAAGAACGTTCTTCCGTTCAATGAGCACGCCTTTATGGATAGAAGCAAAGATAAAATCGGCTATGAAATCCCGTTTACAAGAATATTTTATAAGTTTGTAGAGCCACGCAAGAGCGAGGACATTTTTGCCGAGTTTAAGGCGTTATCCGAAGAAGAGCAAGAACTTATGAAAAAAATATTGGGAGAGTAAAATAGTGTTGGACACTGAGAGAATAAAAAATAGAATACCTACAAGAAGGGTGAAATTAAAATATTTGTCGATATCATTCAATAGTTCAATACAAGTAAACTCTTTATCTGATACAGGCAAAACCCCTGTTTATGGGGCATCGGGAATAGCTGGATATACAAACGAACTTGGAATTGACAGAGATTATCTTGGTATAGTGAAAGATGGTGCAGGGGCAGGGCGTATTAACTGTTATAAAAAAGGAAGTCTACTCTCGAATACATTAAGTTATATAATCCCTCAAAAGAATGTTGAAATAAATTGGTTAAAGTATTCTATCATTTCGCTTAATTTAAGTGAGACAATAGATAAAACAACAATCCCTCATATTTATTTTAGTGATTATGGAAATAGATTTTTATACTATTTATCATTTGAGGAACAAAATAAAATTTCAAAGTATTTGGATCAAAAATGTGCAGAGATTGATAGGTTGATTGAAATTGAAAATCAGCAAATTGAAAAGTTAAAGGAATACAAGCAAGCTGTCATTACCGAAGCCGTAACCAAAGGGCTTGACAAATCCGCCCCCATGAAACCCAGCGGTGTCGAGTGGATCGGCGAAATCCCCGAAGATTGGAGAATTTGCAGAATAAAAAATGTTGCAATCATATCTAACGGAAAAGAGATTGAAGCAGACGGCGGTGAAGTCCCGGTTTATGGGTCTGGTGGTATTTTTAAATATACAGACAAGCCATTGTTTAGTGGTACTTCTCTCTTGCTTGGCAGGAAAGGAACGATTGATAAACCCATGCTTGTCCAAGGAGATTTTTGGACTGTAGATACAATGTTTTATACAAGCGAAATAAGAAATATTGCTCCAAAGTACTTATATTATTGTGCAAAAAGTCTTATATGTTTTGATTTTTTTAAAAGCGGAAGTGTTTTACCAAGTATGACGCAATCTGAATTAAACAACATTTTTATAACTTATCCTGATTTTTATACTCAAAATCAAATTGTCGAATACTTGGATAAAAAGTGTTTCAATATAGATTCTTTGATTGAAATCAAGCAAAAGAAAATCGATAAACAAAATGAATACAAAAAATCGCTCATTTACGAATACGTCACAGGCAAAAAGGAAGTTGTATGATAAACGAGCTTATAAAGGAAATAGGTATTGCATTAAAAAATGATTGTTGGTTTATTGCATTAAATACTGCTTTGACCTTGCCTGATATTTGTGGCAAAGCAGAATACTCTGATACTTGTGGACAAAAGCAACGATATACGAAATGGTTAAATAAGTATGGGAAATTGCATGTCGATAATTTTATCAGAGCAAATGATATATATAATTTAAGATGTTGTATGTTGCATCAAGGGACACCTTCGACAAAGCAAAACGGTAAAAACATAGAAGAGTTTGAGCTTATCGTTAATTCTAATAAACAAAGTAGAATAACCACGGGAGCAATATATAGCACTGACGATAAATATGTTTTAAGTGTAAATGTGTTGCATATTTGTGAGTTGTTATGTGCTGCTGCGAAAACATATTATGAAAGCAATAAAGCAAAATTTGAATTTTTCAAATATCGTGTTGTATCTGTAGATTACAGGACGGCGAATATGTTCAGCAAAGAAAAAGACTTATTCAAGATTGACTTTGATTGATAACGAGGTTGTATGAAAAAACAAAAGAAAAAGATAGAGAATAAAACGAAAAAGGCGTTACCAAAAGCACTTAAAATAACTTTTGGGCTTTTACTGTGTTTGGTAGTTTTTTGCGGTATTGGCATAGGGATATATTATCTAATTAAGGCTATAACTTTTAGATGGTTTATTTTTGTTGCCTTAATACCGATAATACCTTTCGGTATAGCAAACTTGAAAAGAATAGTTTTTCGTAAAGGCAAACATACCGTAGAACAAAATAAGCAAGCGAATGTAAAAGTATGCATATATACGTTATTTTATTGGCTGTGCGATTTGTTTTATATGTCTTTTTTAATAGATAATATAACCTGTAAGTTCATTTTTGGCGGATTGATCATGCTTATTATTTTTATGAACTTGGTAAAAGCATTTACATATCCAAATGAGAGGAGGACCGGTTTTGAAAGTTGGGGGTTATTACAAGACTTTTTAGTTGGAGTCGGTCTTTCCATCTATTTAATATATATCATTCCGTGTGATGATGTCAAAGAAGTGGTGATTCCCGTTATCGCCGCCGTATATGGTGGCTTGATCACTTTGGTAGGCGTAGCGTGGACGATACATAAAAATGAAAAAGATAAAAAAGCAGAAGAAATAGAAAAAGCAAAACCATACTTACAGTTGATTTCAGACAATCATATCCCTGATAAAGATCAAAAATTTGATGCAAAAGTAACAATTAGCTTCTCGGGTAATTATAAGGACGAGCAAGTCGTGTTGAATCGTGTTTTACCACATTGTCTACATATAAAAAATGTAGGAGGTTTGCTTATAATCGAAGCAATAAAACTTGATTCAACATATAAATCTTGCAAAAAAACTTTGGTTGCCGAAAATAATAATCTTTTATTGTGTTTGCAATCATTCAGCTTTAATGTTGAAAGAGAAACGGTTGAACTTATACTTTATGGTCACGACAAATTAAATAATTATTATTCTTTTACCATCGAAAATAAGATAAAAAAGCATGAAAATGTTTTTAATTGGAAGTTAGAATATATCGGTATGCCCATTAAAGTAGAAGAGCAAGAGATTAAAGAAATTTATAAGGAACTCGAAAAGGAGGAATCCGACAATGCCTAACGTAGATTTACGAGAGAAAAGATTTGAACAAGATATAGAGGAATTTATGATTACAAGCGGCGGGCTTGTACGGTTTTCCAAGCAAGACGAAAACGGAACTTGGATTTATTCCCAAGTGTTTGACAGAGATAAAAACCTTTATATCGACGTTTTGGCGGATTTCATAAAATCAACGCAGCCGCAAGCGTGGAAAAAGTATGAAAATCTTTACGGCGAGCAAGCAAAACAGAAACTTGCCGCAAGGTTCGATAAAGAAGTTCAGGACCACGGGCTTATTCACGTTTTACGTAACGGCATAACCGATATGGGCGTCAAGCTGAAAGTATGTTATTTCAAGCCCGAATCGGCGCTTAACGAAAAGGATAACGAGCTATATCAAAAGAACGTCATTTCCGTTACTCGTCAGTTCTATTTTTCCGCCGCAACGCGCGAAACGATTGATATGGTGATATCGGTAAACGGTATTCCCGTTATCGCTTTGGAACTCAAAAATCAATTTACGGGGCAAAATTATGAGGACGCCATCGTTCAATACAAAGAAAGAGATAGCAAAGAAAAGATATTCCGTTTGAATTATCGTTTTCTTGTCTATTTTGCGGTGGACCATTACGAAACGTGGATGACGACCGCCCTTAAAGGCGAAAATACGTATTTCTTGCCGTTTAATCAGGGCGCAAACGGCGCAGGGAATTCCGGAGGAAAATGTAATCCGGCAAATCCCGACGGCTATTCTACTTCCTATCTTTGGGAAAAGGTTTTAACGAAAGATTCTATCCTTGACCTTATAAGAAAATTCGTTTCGTACGTTAAAGAGAAGAAAGAAGTTGAAGTCAACGGTCAAACAAAAGAGGTTACCGAAGAAAAGTTGCTGTTTCCCCGTTATCATCAGTTCGATGTGGTACATAAAGTCGTCGATGACATACGAGTAAACGGCGCAGGTAAAAATTACTTAATTCAGCATTCGGCGGGGAGCGGAAAATCTAACTCCATTGCGTGGATAGCGTATAGGCGCTTCGCTTTTCAACAAAGAAAACAAGCCCGTATTCAATTCGGTTATCGTCGTCACGAATAGAGTTGTATTGGACTCTCAATTACAAGACACTATCAACGGCTTCGATCATACGCCGGGGCTTGTTGAAGCGATCGACGAAAAGAAAGGTTCGAGGGGGCTTAAAGACGCCATAAACGACAAGAAGCGCATTATCATCTGCACCGTTCAGAAATTCTTGTTTGCCTATAAGGATTTTGCGGATTTATCGGGCAGAAATTTTGCTGTTTTGATCGATGAAGCCCATCAGGGGCAGAACGGGAAAACCGCCCTTGCGTTAAAGACGGGGCTTTTAGATAAAGACAAAGCATTACAAGCATACGCCGAAGAAGAAGGCGTCGACGTTGACGATTTGACCGAAGGCGATATCTTGGATAGTCTTATCGCGCAAGGCAAACATACCAATCAGACGTTTATCGCCTTTACCGCTACCCCAAAACCCAAGACGTTGGAAGCGTTCGGTATGATAGACGAAAGTAAACCTTTGGTGGACGGCAAACCCGTATTCAAACCTTTCCACGTTTATTCTATGAAGCAAGCCATACAGGAAGGCTTTATTCTGGACGTATTGCAAGACTATCTGACCATCAAAGAAGCGTTCAAAATCGTCAGAGTTACGGACGAAAATCCGGAACTTATCGAAGGACCTGCGCAAAAGGCTCTCGTAAGATATTACAAAGAACACGGTTACACAATCGAGCATAAGACGGAAGTCATTATGTCAAACTTTATGCAGTCCGGAATTAAAAAGATAAACGGGCATGCAAAGGCTATGGTCGTTGCCGATTCAAGACATAATGCTGTCCGCTACTTTTGGGCTATCAAAGATTATATTAAAAATCATCCTGCCGAGTGCCATAACGTCGGCGTTTTGGTGGCGTTCTCCGGAACGGTCAAATTTGACGATGATCCGAACAATGAATATACCGAAGCCAATCTCAATATCGATGCGGAAGGTCATTCCATCAACACGGATAAAAAATTCAGAAAGGCATTCCGAAGCGATAAATATCAGATTATGGTTGTCGCTGACAAGTATCAAACGGGCTTTGACGAGCCGTTGCTTCATTCTATGTACGTCGATAAAAAACTTTCGGGTGTAAACGCCGTGCAGACTTTATCGAGATTGAACAGAACAGCTCGCGGTAAGGAAGATACTTTCGTTTTGGACTTTGTTAATTCCGAAGGGGAAATCAAGAAAGCATTTTCCGATTTTTATGAAGATACCATACTCGTGACCGACTATAACCAAGTCTACGATATCAGAACGAAAATCAATGAGTTTATGCTCTATGACTTTACGGTCGTGGACGAGTTTTACAACATTATGATTAGTCAAAGCGGGAAGAAACAAAATGGTGCGACCTCGGGCAAGCTTTCAAGTCTTATAAAACCTGTCGTTGACGGGTATCTCGAATTAGATAAAGATAAACAATTTCTATATCGTGGCTTAATCAAGAGATTTAATAAGGCGTATTCATTCGTCGCTCAACTTGTAAGGATACACGATGAAGAACTCTTCAAGGAGTATCTTTTCACCAGCCATTTGATTTCTTATTTGCCCGCAGATAAGACGGACAAGTATCTTTTGGACGACAAAATCCGCTTGGAATTTGAGTCATTGAAAGAATCTTTCCACGGGGCTATCGTTCTTGAAAAAGAAGGTGCATTTAAACCGGGCAACAGTACGGACGCTCCCGTCAGAAAGAAGAAAAAAGATACTTTGGAACGTATTATCGAGAAAGTCAACGATAAATATAACGGAGATTTTACCGATAGCGATAAAGTTATCATTACCGGAATTTTGAATATGTTTATGAACGACGAGGAGATTAAAAAGTATCAGCGTTACGCCATGAGCAATGACCCCGAAATGTTTGTGAATAGTCTATTTCCCGAAAAGTTTATGGAAATCGTCGCAAAATGCTTCATGGAAAACAACGACTCGTTCAGAAAGTTGTACGAAGACTCCGAATTTAAAGAAAAGGAAGAACTTCGTAAAAAAACAGATGATTCGGAGAAATAGTTTTTCAAATAGACATATAAAAGAGTCTGAAATATTGTAATAAAGAAAATTATGATTGAGGCTGTTGCGGCGCTTATATGGGATAAGGATAAGTTTTTGATTTGCCAAAGACCTGAAAATAAGGCGAGAGCACTACTTTGGGAGTTCGTCGGCGGGAAGGTTGAAGAGGGTGAAACAAAAGAGCTGGCCTTAATTCGTGAGTGCAAAGAAGAACTGAATATAACGGTTAAACCGAAAGACGTCTTTATGGAAGTCGTTCACGAATATCCTGATATTACTGTGCATTTGAAAGAATTTTATTATAAGTTATTAAAATAATGGTCGGATGTACATAAACGTGGACGTTTGACCTTTGCTATTTTTGGCGAAATTTTATATAATATATGACGTGATATGACGTGGGTTGTCATATTTATTGTGGTACAATATAAACAAGTAGTAGGTTTGCAATCTCGCGGTTAAGCGAAATGGGGTGGACAACCTATTTTAGAAAAAATTTTTAAAATTTTTTTGGCACTAAAATCTATTGATTTTAT
>CAJOMT010000105.1 GCA_905235815.1 uncultured Clostridia bacterium | reverse complement strand
TTGAATTTATCGTTGAATTTTGTTAAGGAAGTCGTAGAATAGTTTTTAGAAGATTTTACTTCTATAGGATATATCTTTAAATTTATTTTGCTGCCGTTTGATATTATAAAATCTATCTCTATATCGTTTCTGTGTTTTTCTTCACTGTATTTTGTATAAAAGTACAAATCATAACCGTTTGCCGTCAGCATTTGAGATATAACGTTTTCATAAAGCATTCCTTCGTTTATAGACAAGTTATCGTTAAGGATATCGTTATAAAGTTTCCCGTTTGACAATTCGTTTTCGTTAAATGCGTGACTTACCAATAGTCCCGTGTCGCCAAAATAGCACTTTACGTAAGTTCTGTCTTCGTTTATCGCCAAGCCGACATTCGGATCATTGCAATTAAAACACATATTGCAAATCATTGAATCCTGTAGCCAAAAGAAAGTTTTCTCGTATTGTTCAGTCGAACTGCCGCCTACTATATTTTTTAACACCACTCTCTTTTCATGTTTGGATAAAAGTCCCGGAAGCTGATCGTATAAAGTCAAAACTTTCGCTTTGTATGCAGATTTTATTTTCATTATATCGCTACGATAAAGTTTGAGTATATCTCTTTTTTCGCTATCCGCCCGCTCAAAGTTCTTATTATTTTCTATAAAGGCAATAACGCTTTGCGGCATACCGCCCACGAGCATATATTGCTTAAACAACATCATCGCTTGTTTATGCATATCGTTTTCAAGCGGTTTTTTCTTCTCGTAACAAAGTTTAATATAATTTATTATCTCACTGCTGTTTAACGCCTGACAAAACTCCTCAAAATCCAGCGGATACATTTTTACGCTTTGTTCTTCGGACGGGATAACTATGTCTTTAACGTTTTCTCTTATCGATATAAGCGAACCCGTTTCCAAATAGTCGAACCTGCCGTCTTTAACGAGAAATTTTATACATTCTCTTGCTCTCGGATATTTTTGAACTTCGTCGAAGATTATTAAGGTTTCTCTCGGATAAAGCGTCACGCCGAACGATGCCGATAATAACATAAAAAACGTATCCAAATCTTCCATATAATCGCGAAAATATTTTTTGATTTTAGTGGTTGTTTTAGAAAAATCTATCAAAATATACGATTTATATTCATTTTTAGCAAATTCTTCGGCAATAGTAGATTTACCGATACGTCTTGCGCCCTCGATCATAAGCGCTTTTTTACCTTTACTATCCGCTTTCCAATTCAATAATTTCTCATAAATTTTTCTTTTTAATATCATAAACTACCTCCGCTTGTATTAAGTATATCACATTTTTTTGTAATACGCAAGATATTAAATGCTGTTTTTTACTATAATGCGCAAAGTATAAAATGCCGTTTTTTGCCACAATGCGCAAGGTATCAAATGCCGTTTTTTGCCACAATGCGCAATATAACTGCGTAAGTATATCCGCAAATTCTTTTTAAAATAAAAAGTTTTGCGATTTTAAACCGCAAAACTATTGATTTGCAGATTAAAATATGGTATAATACGCTCAATAGAGGTGATTACTATGATAAATAGACCAATGTACGTAGATAAAATTATGGCTTACGTCGATACGCCGTTCGTAAAAATACTTACGGGCGTCAGGCGCTGCGGTAAGTCTACGATACTCAAAATGATAATGCAAAAATTGAAAGATGAGTACAAAGTCCCCTGCGAGCGCATTCTTTCATACCGTTTTGATTCTATGGAATACGAGGATATGACGGCAAAACAAATATTCACCGAATTGAAGTCTCGCCTTGCTGCCGACGGAAAGACTTATCTTTTTCTCGACGAGGTGCAGGAAATTACGGGTTGGGAAAAAATAGTCAATACCTTATCTTCGGATTATGACGTAGATATTTACGTTACCGGTTCTAATTCTCGTATGATGTCCTCGGAGATATCGACCTATTTAACGGGGAGATATATTTCATTCAGAATATACACGCTTTCCTTTGGGGAATACCTTACGTTTAAGGCCAATTACGGCGCAGTGTTATCTCCGAAAGAGGAACTTAATAATTATATCCGTCTTGGCGGTTTTCCCGCAACGCATTTGCAAGGATATAGTCAAGAAGAAATATATACTATTGTTCGAGACATTTACAATTCAACGATTTTTTCGGATATTGTGAAACGCAATCAAGTGAGAAAGATTGATCAGCTTGAAAGAATTGTAAAATTTACGTTCAACAACGTAGGCAACACATTCTCTGCCAAGTCCATATCCGATTATTTGAAATCCGAAAACAGAACGCTTGACAATGAAACCGTTTACGGCTATCTTGAAAAACTCGAAAGGGCATATATTTTACACCGTTGTTCAAGATATGACTTGCAGGGCAAAGAAGTCTTGAAAACACAAGAAAAATTCTATCTTGCAGATACGGCGCTTCGATATTCCGTACTCGGCTACAACTCCGATACCGTTGCGGCAAGTCTTGAAAACGTCGTATATCTGGAACTTTGCCGCAGAGGTTATACCGTTCATATCGGCAAGGTAACAGGCGGCGAGATCGATTTCGTCGCAACACGGCAAAATGAGAAAATCTACGTTCAGGTAACACAGGAAATTGATAGTGAAAAGACCGAACGGAGAGAATACGACCGTTTGCTCAACATTCCCGACAACTACCCCAAATACGTCCTTTCGACTGATGACTTTGCGGGCGGTAACTACAAAGGGATTAAAACTATGCACGTTGCCGATTTTCTTCTTTCGACCGAATATTAAATTTGACACAACAAAAAAGTTTTGCGGTTTGAAATCGCAAAACTTTTTTATTGTAGAGTTTAAATTTTTATAAATTGTTCCGAAAGGCTATATCACTGTGCCGTCAGACACTTCATATATTCACGTCGCCGTCGGTGCAGTGAACGACAGTCGCCGGAACGTCGTTTTTCCAATCTTTTCCTTTGCTTATATCATTCCACTGAGCTTTCGTTCCCTTGAAAGTTACACTTTTAAGGCTGCTGCAACCCATGAACGCCCAATCGCCGATAGAAGTTACGCCGTTGCCGATAATCACGCTCTCAAGACTGCTGCAATCCTTGAACGCCCAATCGCCGATAGAGGTTACGCCGTTGCCGATAATCACGCTTTCAAGACTGCCGCATTTATAGAACGCCCAATCGCCGATTGAGGTTACGCTGTCGGGGATTTTTATACTCTCAAGACTGATACATTCACCGAAAGCCCAATCGCCGATTGAGGTTACGCTGTCGGGGATTTTTATACCGGTAAGTGCGCTGCAACCTGCGAACGCATCATTACCGATAGAAGTTACGCCGTCAGGGATTTTTATTTCCTCAAGACTGCTGCAACATAAGAACGCCCCCAAACCGATAGAGGTTATCTTCTTGCCGTCGTGGGTAGACGACAATAAAATTTCAACGGGCAAATTATTTACGTCTTTCGCTTTGATTTCATAAGAATCGGTATTTTTCAAATACTTAAAATTAAAATATTCGTCCGGCGTAGGAACTCTTTCGGTATCGGATCCCGTTTCCGACTCGCTCTCCGATATGCTTTCGAAGTCGGTATTATTTTCGCTTTCCGATTCACTTTCGCTTGCCTTAGCCGAGTCAATTTGTGATTCGATTTCTGTCTGCGAATTGTTGCCGTTATTTTTGTTTACGGAATTTGCTATTAGTATTCCGCCTGCGGTAACTGCCGCACCGCCAATAACGACGGATAAAATGATGATTGGCAATTTTTTCATAATAAGCCCCTCCATATATCATTATACACCCAAAAGGGCAAAAAAACAAACGTTTTACGCCTTTGGCACCCAAGAATAAAAATCCAACGGGTTCACCGTCGGATTTTATTATAATTTTAATTTTTATTTTAGGCAAAAACCATAACACGCAAAGCATCAAATGCCGTTTTTGCCATAATGCGCAATATAACTGCGTCAGTCTATCCGCAATTTCTGTTTAAAACAAAAAGTTTTGCGGTTTGAAATCGCAAAACCTTTTACTGTAGAGTTTAAATTTTTATAAACTGTTCCGCAAGGCACAATATCACTGTGCCGTCAGACACTTCATATATTCACGTCGCCGTCGGTACAGTGAACGACAGTCGCCGGAACGTTATCGTTCCAACGGAACAATTTGGTTATAGCATTCCATTGCGCTATTGATCCTTTGAAAGTTAT
>CAJOMT010000104.1 GCA_905235815.1 uncultured Clostridia bacterium | reverse complement strand
ATTGGGTATCCGTCTATGACCAATACAAGAAAGAGAGACACGATGACTCAGAAGAGGACTATTTCTGGGCATCGACCAGGAAGTCCAAGGATGCCCCTAAGTTCAGCGAAATAGTCAAGGCACAGAGAAACAAAAATATCGGTAAACAGGTTAAATTTGGAAATCCTACATTCCAACCATTTTTTGATGGATTTGAAGCACTCGGGACGGCTGAAAAATATCTTATTACACAGGTCTGTCAGGAATTGGGCTTGACGGGATTCAAGGAATTTGTAGATAGAGCGGTTATGAAATGGTACGATGAGTGATTGAAATGTCACCTTATCTCAACGGAACAGATTCGGATTATTCCGACGAAGATGCAATCTTCGACTGTTATTCGCGTGCTGACAGCATGTCGAGACCTATGCGTACACTCATCGACTGCTACAAGAGATACGAACACGATGATTTCATCGCCGACCGTATATCCGAGGATGATGAAGCCGTGAATTGGGACGGCAAGTTCAGAAAATCTCTCGGCTCAACGCTTACAAGAGGCGCAAAGAAAATAAAAGGCAGGGTTTGGGGGCTATGAGTAAAAGCGATATACAAAAACCCGAAAAAAGACGAGTAAATATAAGGCAATTTTCGACTATAAACAATACGGTCGACGGCAATTCGGGAGGCAACGCTTATGCGGAATTTTCATACAATCTTGATTTTTCGGCAAAGTCTTTAAAAAACGGAATAGGCGGGGCGAAATATTTTAATAGCGCCTTGCCCGCCGAATGTAAGGCGGCATGGTTTTATCGGAGAAATAATCCGTCAAACGGAAACTGCGACGATAGGATAATATTTATGACCAAAAGCGGATTGTTTTACGGTTCCAAGGCGAAAACTTATAGTTTTTCACGCATAAGCGCTTTGAATTTTTCAAGCGTTCCGATAGGCGTTTGCTACAATTACAACGGCGAGGACGTAATAATATTTGCCACCGAAAGCGACGGTGCATACATATACAACGGCTCGACGGTAACTGCAATAAACGACGCTCCGCCGATATCATCGGCTTGTATTCACTACGAAAGGTTATTTGCGACGACCGACGGCGGCAAGACGCTATGGTTTTCCGATGACTTCGATCCGGCAAACTGGTCTGTTTCACTCACCGAAGCCGGATTTATCGATATGAGCGGTTATAGGGGCGAGGCCCTTAAAGTATTGAGTTTTTTGGATTATCTGTACGTATTCAGAAGTTACGGCGTATCGAGGGTATCGGCTTACGGTGATCAGACTCAATTTACGGTAAGCGACGTATTCGTGTCGTCCGGCAGGATTCACAGGGATTCGGTTACGTATTGCGGCGATCTGATATTGTTTATGTCGAACGACGGATTTTATTCGTTTACGGGACTGACCGCTACGAGAATACTCACGGGTTTAGACGGTATAGTCGATTATACTTACGAAGGCGGCAAGGGACAGTATTTTAACGGCAAGGCGTATTTTTGCGTAAAAGCGCATCACGACGGAACGGATTACGACTGTCTGCTCGTCTACGACGTTCATAGCGGCGGATATTATCTTGCCTATGGACTGAACATTGCGGATATATGTCTCGTCGCAGGGAGAGAAAAATACGATTTGGTGTTTTTGGATTCCACGGGGGATTATCTGTATAAAATCGACGACAGCGGAGCATTGAACTCAGAACCTTTGCCGAAACTGTGGAAGAGTAAGTTTTGCGATTTCGGAATAACGAACCGCAATAAAGTTTTAAGTAGCGTGTCGCTATATACTTCTTCCGACATAACGCTAACGGTTACGAGCGGCGACAGGACGGCGGTTTACTTGATAAAAGGGAAAATTTGCAGGCAGACCGTAAAACCGCATTTGCGAGGAGATAATTTTGCCTTGACGATAGAATGTGAGGAGGCGAACGCCAACGTGGCTTCGATGTCGCTTGCGTTCGAATATTATCAATGAATTTTGATTACGGAAAAGAGGCATATTTCAGAACCGAAGAACTTGCCAAAAGGCTCTCGGCGCTCGAAAATTCTATGGCGGCGCCGCAATATACGACGACGAATATGTCGTTCAAGCTATATTGTAAAGCGGGCGGCAGTAAAGTGATAAAATTCGGAGCGATAGGTGCGCAGAAGATAAAAATAAACGTAACCGTTACCGTAAATTCTTCGACTTGTACGCTTAAACTGAACAATTCAAGTATTTCTTTGACATCGGGCAGCGCCAGCGTGGAAAGATCGATAAGCGGCGGGAAAAACACTCTTACGTTTACTTTTACCGGTACGGCGAACGAATGGGCGACAGTAAATCTCGAAGTCGGCGGATTTATAGAAAAATATAGCGTTGAAAGGTTTCTATATTCAATCGGCAGCACGTATTACTGCTATTTTGATAGTGGAACGTTCTATGTATATAACTATAATAGCTCTAATCCGATTGTAGCCTTATATAATCTGAAATACGCTTCGGCATTTTTTGCAAGTAACGTCGGAATAATGGTTGCTGCGATAAACGACAGCGGTGCAATGCAAGTATTGCGTTATACAAATTCAGGTTCTTTATATCTTACGGTAAACGTCGTAGGGCTATATAATAAAAGCCTTATAAACGTCAAAAACGGATACGTGCTCTTATATGCGATAAAGGGCAATTATCTATGGACCGGAGAAGTAATTTTTTCGGGCGAAGTAACGCTTACTAAGACGGGCCAAAGGGCGAGAGATATTTATTTCAGGACCGTCAATTCTGTCGATTATTTGTTGGTTACCGATATAACGGGAGTAGTATCGATATGTCAGATTTCGCAGTCGGACTACGTTACAATAACCGCAAAAAACACCGCAGGGCGAATTAGCGGCGCAAAACTTGCGTATTATTCGACAACGCCGAGCGTTTTTCATAGTAAAGGCGGAGCGATTGTGGAGAGAATTTTTAACAGAACTACCGGAAGATTTTCTTCCGACGGATATGTGACTACTGCCGACGAAGCGATTTGTCTGGACAACGGAAGACTCGTCGTAAGAAACGGCGGTGACATAAAAATAATATCGAGGTGAAAAATGATAAAATATTTAGATGCATTTTTAGACGGCATAAAAAATACTGCCAAAGCGAACAAAGAAAACAAATCCGCAGGCGCAGAAGCGAAAGACTTAGCTACGGAAGATAACAAGCGTGCGCTTATCGAGGATCTCGGCGAGATAGAAGAGGCGTACAAAAAGTCGCCGTATAAAACTTACGACGGGGCGAAAATTGCGAATTTGCAAGAACTCGAATACGACGCTCCGACCGACGAGGAAATTTTAAGAGCGGCGGAAGAGATTTACGGCAAAGCGAAAGAGGAGTCGTCCGCCAAGTTAAAGTCGACCGCAAGCGAAAAAATAAGTGGACTTGAAAATAGCAAAACAAGAGCGAGCGAAACTGCGGACGCATCTGCGGCGAAGATAGCAGAGGCGGCGGAAAAAGCCAAAACTGACGCTGAAAATCAAGCGCTTAAAAGGGGAATAGGGCGTTCGTCGATAATTTTGGAAGAGTTAAACGGCATAGACAATTCCGCATTGAAAGCGACGGGTGAAGTTTACGGCGACTTGCAAAAAGAGATTGCGAGTATAGACGACAAGATATATGCGCTTCAAGACGATCTCGGTGCGGCGCTTGACAAGCTCGACGTTGATACGGCGACGAAAATCAACAATAAAGTCAAAGAGCTGAAAGCGGAGCGTGAAGAAAAGTTGATGGCGGTAACGAAGTACAACAACGACATAAAGGCGAATACGGCAAAAGCGATGACCAACGCTGCGAAAGCGGGTGCGGACATAGCGGAAGAAAATTCAGATGAATACATAACCCAAAACAGCGAGAAGATAAAGAGGTTATACAGTTATTATTACGATTTCGGAGACGATGCGATCGAAGAAATCGAGAAAGATAAAGACTTTATAACGAGTCACGTTGGATTAAGCGGTTATAATTATCTGAGAAACACGTTATTCAAATAAGAATTTTGGGGTTGTTGCGTAAAGCGGCAGCCCCAAAATGTAAAAAAACAAATTTTAACAAACCGCCCCCAAACAGTTGCATTTTAAAGCGAAATCATATATAATAAATTAGATTTGATTGAGACGTGGCTTTGAGGGGTAATCGATAGAGTGGGTTTATTTATATTTTTTGCCTTTTTAGTCATAGCAATTTTTAAAGATTTTTTTGACAGTTTCAAATAAAGTAGTAAATATATGGAGGCGTATTTCGACATACGTCGAATGTTGCGAAGCGGTCATAACGAGGCGGTCTTGTAAGGAACGCAAGTGACGGAATAGAG
>CAJOMT010000103.1 GCA_905235815.1 uncultured Clostridia bacterium | reverse complement strand
CTTACTTTCGATAAACGACGCATTCAGAAAGATAATCATTGTAAATCAAGAGATTTTAAGCGGATATAACGAACAAGGAATTTTAATGCTTTCGTTGCAAGACTTTTTAATGTCGCCCGAAATGGCATTAAATTTTTGATAAATATGACTGAAACTGTCATATATAGTGTGGTAAAATAGAAAACGGATATGGCAAAAGAAATAAGAGTTGACGTAAAAGAAAATAAAATATTAGAGATGGACGCATCTCTGCTTTCTATATTGATCAAAGACAATTCTTCGGGTAAGAATCTCATTTGGGCTACTGACGATTATGCCAAAAATGGTTTTGGATACGGTAAAAATGACCATATCGAAATTTGCGCTATTACCGGAAAGAACGGCAACCTCATCAAGCCTCGCACGGAGAAAACAAAGCAGGAACAACTTATGCGCGTACGAGATAAAGCCGAAGTCTTTACCCCCTCGTGGATATGTAATAAACAAAATAACCTCGTGGATAATGCATGGTTTGGGCGCGAGAACGTTTTTAACACTGAAACGGATAAATCTTGGCAGACAAACACCGCAAGAATCAAATTTCCCGAAGGTAAAACCTGGCAAGATTACGTTAAGGCTCAACGCCTTGAAATAACCTGCGGAGAAGCTCCTTATATTGCAAGTCGTTACGACACCGTAACAGGTGAAATTATACAAGTCAAAGACCGTATAGGACTTTTGGACAGAAAACTCCGTATCGTTTCCGAAAATACCGACAACGAACAAGATTGGTACGAATGGGCTAAAGAAGCCTACAAAAGCGTTTATGGATATGATTGGCAAGGTGATAATGTGCTCCTTGCACGTGAAAATTTGTTATTCACTTTTTGCGACTATTACGAAAATAAATTCGGAGTCTATCCGATAAAAGAGTATTTGCGCGAGATAGCTGAAATCCTCTCGTGGAATATTTGGCAAATGGACGGATTGAAGTTTGTTATTCCGAACAGTTGTCACCGAATGGAATCTTTGCAAATATCCTTGTTCGATGAGCCGAAAAAGGAAGAATGCGCGAAGGATGTAAAAAGAACAACCGAAACCATCATAATGGCATTTATTGTTTTGTTATGGATTGGGAGAAAAGTAAGAAAGTAAAATTTGTCACTTTACTTGACGGGAGGCACAAATGAATCAATTTTCATCTACCTTTACTTATACATTGATTTATGTCTTTAGCATAAACGATAAAGAACATAAAGGTTTGTTAAAAATCGGTGAAGCCACCATTCAATCGGACAAGTCGCCCGACAACCTCTTTCCGAGTTGCCGCGACTTAAATATTGCTGCGAAGAAACGTATTGATCAATATACGCAGACGGCAGCGATTTCGTATGATTTGCTTTACACCGAGCTTGCCTTACGGGAAGAAACAATTGACGGCGTAAGAGAACTCCGCTCCTTCTCTGATAAAACAGTACACTCCGTATTAATTCGTTCGGGAATTAAGCGTTACGAGTTCAAAGACGAGAAGAAAGGCATAGAATGGTTCCCTGTTGATTTGGAAACAGCAAAGAATGCAATCAAGGCGGCAAAAGAAGGGCGGGAATCGTTGACGGCGACAGAAATTTCCACTGAAAGAACGCCAATTTCGTTTCGTCCTGAACAAAAAAAGGCTATCAAAGAAACTGTTACAAGATTCAAAACAAGCGATCATATGCTATGGAACGCCAAAATGCGGTTTGGTAAAACTCTTACCGCTTTACAGGTAGCAAAAGAATGCGGGTTCCAAAAGACGATTATTATCACGCATCGCCCTGTAGTTAGCAAAGGTTGGTTTGAGGATTTTGAAAAGATTTTTTACGATACCGATTATAAATTTGGCTCAAGAACGATAGGTGAAACAATTGAAAATTTGGTTGAAGACGAAAGCACTAAATTTGTCTATTTTGCATCTATTCAAGATCTTCGCGGTTCGGAAGCTGTCGGTGGCAAATTTGATAAAAATGATTTTATTTTCTTAATTGATTGGGATTATGTTATTATCGACGAAGCCCACGAGGGCACACAGACAAAACTTGGACAAACAGTCATAGAACTTTTGAACGACCATACAAAGAAACCGAAACTGCTTGAATTGTCAGGTACCCCTTTTAATATTGTCAACAAATTCAGCGAACAGGAAATTTATACGTGGGATTACGTAATGGAGCAAAGGGCAAAAGCTGAATGGAATAAATATCACTTCGGCGATAGTAACCCTTACGCAAATCTCCCCCAACTTAAAATATTTACATATAACCTTGAAAAATTTATACCGGGATATATCGACGCCGAAGACTCCGCCTTCAACTTCCACGAATTTTTCCGTACATGGACGGGTAACCCCGAAAAAGACTTTAAGGCGATACCGTCGGATGCTAAAGCCGGCGACTTCGTACATAAAGCTGACGTGGAGAGTTTCCTCAATCTTCTTTGCAAAACAGACGAAAACAGCAATTACCCTTATTCCACCGAAGAATATAGGAATTATTTCCGTCATTCATTATGGATTGTACCGGGAGTGAAAGAGGCTCGCGCTTTGTCGGCGCTTCTCAAACATCACCCAGTGTTCCGCAATTTCAATATCGCAAATGTTGCTGGCAATGGAGATTTAGATGAAGAGGAAAAATATTCAGAAGCAATGAAAAAGGTGCAAGCCGCCTTTGGAGATAATTCCGCTGAAACTTATTCGATTACTATATCTTGCGGAAGATTGACAACGGGTGTAACCGTTCCTGAATGGACGGCTGTCTTTATGCTCGCCGGTACGTTTTCCACATCTGCAACGAGTTATATGCAGACTATTTTTCGTGTGCAATCGCCCGCAAATATCAATGGCCAAATCAAAGAAAGTTGTTATGTATTTGACTTTGCGCCTGACCGAACGCTTAAAGTCGTCGCTGAAGCCGGCCGGCTTTCTACACGTGCAGGAGATACGTCGAGCGATAGGTCTATTATGGGTGAATTTTTGAATTTCTGTCCTGTTATCGCTGTGGAAGGATCAACTATGCGCCCCTATGACGTGGACGGAATGTTGCAGCAACTTAAAAAAGTTTATACCGATAGAGTCGTCAAAAACGGCTTTGACGATAATCATATTTATAACGAAAACTTGATGAAGTTAGATGGTTTACAATTGCAAGACTTTGAGGACTTAAAGAAGATTATCGGGGCAACTAAACAGTCCAAAAAAGCGAAAGACGTTGATATTAATAACCAAGGGTTTACCGATGAAGAATACGAGGAATTGGAACGTATTGAGCGTAAACCAAAAAAAGAGCGTACACCCGAGGACATTGCTTTTCTTGAAGAGAAAAAGAAAAAACAGGACAACGCACAGAAAGCGAAATCCATTTTGCGAGGGATTTCAATCCGCATACCTTTGTTGATCTACGGCGCGAATATTCCTATAGAAGAAGATATTACAATAAAGAATTTTACGAAGTTATTTGAAAGACCTGAGGCAAAATCATCTTGGGATGAATTCATGCCAAAAGGCGTAACAATGGAAATATTTAATAAGTTTGCTAAATATTACGACGCCGATATTTTTATCGCTGCCGGACGGCGTATTCGCCAACTAGCCAAATCCGCAGATGAGCTTCCTCCAACGGAACGAGTACAAAAAATCTCTGCTTTGTTTGCTACGTTCAAGAATCCCGATAAAGAAACGGTGCTTACGCCGTGGCGCGTTGTAAACATGCACATGAGCGACTGTTTGGGCGGTTATGACTTTTATAACGAATCACATGAAGAAACATTGGATGATCCACGTTTTGTCGATCACGGCAAGGTTACGGCGGATACACTCGCTAATACCAAAGCGCAGATATTGGAAATTAATTCAAAAACAGGGTTATATCCGCTTTATGTCACTTATAGCATTTATCGAAAGCGTTGCGAAGAATGTCAAGAAGAATTATCTATCGAAAAACAACGTGAACTATGGGATCTGACGGTAAAAGAAAATGTTTTCATCATTTGCAAGACGGAAATGGCAAAGTTTATAACGCAACGCACTCTTTGCGGGTATTCCGGCACAAAAGCAAACGCCCACTATTTTGAAAATTTAATCAATCAACTAAAAGAAAAGCCGGAACAGTTCCGTGCAAAAGTTACAAAAGGCAGTTATTGGAATAAAGGAGTAACAGAAATGAAATTCGACGCAGTAGTAGGAAACCCGCCATATCAACTTGAAAATACAGGAGACGGAAACGGAAAAGATCCGATTTATCATTTGTTTATTGATATGTCCCGAAAAATCAGTAAAATCGGAACGTTGATTCACCCTGCAAGATTTTTGTTTAATGCTGGGAAGACGCCAAAGCAATGGAATCAGAAAATGCTAAACGATAATCATTACAGGGTTGTAGATTATTGGGCGAATAGTGCAGATATTTTTTCTAATGTGGATATTAAAGGTGGTATTGCTACGACGTATTGGAATACGAATGAAGATTTCGGTGCGATTGGAACTTTCAGCCCATACCCTCAGTTGCATTCTATTATTAAGAAGGTAAAAAAAGAAGGGTTTATTGCATTTGCAACAATTGTATATCCAAATCATTCTTATAGGACAAACGAAACACTTTATGTGGAAAATGGATGGGCAGAAGGACGGCTTAGTAAAGAGAATCGGTATAATGTAACAACTAATGCTTTTTCAGCTTTAGAAGAACTATTTTTTGAGACCGCACCAGATGATAAGAATAAATACATTAAAATATTAGGACGCGAAAACAATAGTGTAAGAACTTATAAGTGGATTTTAGACAAATACATTGTTAAACCTAACAATTTTGAATACTACAAAGTCTTTTTAGCAAGGGCTAATGGAAGTGGGCAATTCGGAGAAACTCTTACGGAACCTATTGTGGGTGAAAAATATGTGGGGAATACAGATACATTTATAAGCATAGGCAAATTTGCAGAGAGAAGCATGGCTATTAACGCAATTAAATACATAAAGACTAAATTTTTGCGTGCTACACTGGGTTCGCTAAAAGTAACTCAAGACAATTTTAGTGAAAAATGGTTAAATGTTCCTCTTCAAGACTTTACCGATAAATCTGACATTGATTGGTCGAAGTCCGTCGCTGAAATCGACAAGCAACTATATGCAAAATACGATCTCGACGAATCCGAAATCGCCTTCATCGAATCAATGATTAAACCTATGGAGTGAAAGTAAAGTCGGAGATTGCGTTTTCGGGTGCGATTTTCCAAGATTAGAAAACGAAATAACGGCAAAGGCAGACAGAGCGCAAAAAACTCTGCCTGCCTTTTTCTATGCCTTGAAATTTTCAAATTCATCCATAAAACAAAATAGGCCGAACGTTCTTTTTACTAAAAGTAAGTTCAACC
>CAJOMT010000102.1 GCA_905235815.1 uncultured Clostridia bacterium | reverse complement strand
ATATCACGGACCGCATTGTTCGTTTGGGTGCGACACGTTAGTTGCCGAAGGCTTAATTAAAAAACTTGCGAAAAAAAAGGAAATAATGATAGCGCCGACTATATCTTACAGTCCGTCGAGTTATGCAGTTGGCGGCAGAAAAAGCGGCACGGTGCATATTCCGGAACGCGCGTTTGAAGATTACGTTTACTATGTGTTCAAGAGTATGTTATATGCGGGGTTTAAGAATATTTACGTCGTTATTCACCATCAGTTCGAGCAGGAAAGCGAAATGCCTATGACGCTATGTTACAGAACTGCGGCAAAACGCGCCACTATGGAATATTTGGAAGAAACTTTGGGCGAAGGTTGGTGGGGATCGGAAAGTTATGCTAACTATTACGAACAGTTAGAAGGGGCAAATAATCCTTTTAACTGGATAAAGGTTATTCCGACAATGAGTACTGCCGTTCAAAATGCAACAGGCTACGACCATGCAGGCGAATTTGAAAGTTCTATTTTAATGGCGCTTTATCCCGACTGTGTGAAACTCGATAGAATAGACGATATAAAGCACTGGTTTACTGAGAGCGCGAGAAAAGCGAATGCAGAACTCGGAAACAAGATGGTTGAAAAGTCGCTTGAGTATCTGATGCAAGCGGTAAAGTAAAAAAATAATAAAACTAAATACAGAGAAGAGAACTTCTCGTAGACAAAAAAATTCGTTGATAGATTTATATGATTGATATGATTTATAATGTAAACGATTTTGGCGCGATAGCAGACGAAAAAACTTTAAATACGCAAGCGGTGCAAAAAGCTATTGACGAATGTAGCGCTAACGGCGGTGGGATCGTACGCTTTGATAGAGGAGTGTACGTACTCTCTACCGTTTTTTTGAAAAGCAACGTAAGCGTAGAAATTCCCGAAGAAACAGAGATTTTAGGTGCGGAAAGTTATTACGACTACGCACAAGAAGAAAAGGTATATTATCCCATTTATCAAGATTCGTCGCATACTTATTTTCATCCGTCAATGTTCGTAGGTATTGATTGTGAGAATATAAAAATCACGGGCGGCGGCAAGATAGATATGCGCTCTGTATGGGACGAGGACGGCGTTCGCGGCGAGGCAATCAAGCACCGTGGCGCAAAATGTATTGCGCTGAAAAATTGCAAGAACGTTGAAATTTCCAATCTTGGAATTTACAATGCTACCGATTTAGCGGTATATTTTGCAGGCTGTAAAAACGTAGATATTTACGGCTTAAAAATGCGTGTATATATCGACGGCATTTCGCCCGATAATTCCAAAAATGTAAATATTCATGATTGTGAAGTAGAAGCGGGCGATGACGCTATCGTATTCAAAAGTTCGTATACGTTAAATCGCTTGGATATATGTAAAGATATAAGGGTTTGGAATTGTAAATTAAAGAGCCGTTGTTGTGCTGTTAAATTTGGAACGGAAACAAACGGTGGATTTGAAAATATTGAGATCGAAAATATCAAAATTAGAGAAACAAGAATTACCGGTATTGCAATCGAGAGCGTGGACGGCGCAGTCATTGATGGGATTACTATCAAAAACATAACGATGAGCAACGTGAACGCACCGCTATTTATTCATATAGGGCGGAGAATGCGTGGACCTGTGGGTAGAGAAATTGGAAAAATTAAAAACGTTTTGCTTGAAAATATCACAGCGGAAGGTCCATACGAGCCATATGAAGTCATAGCGTGGAATTATTTTGCTTATAAAGCAAACGATTTTTATCAAGAACCTTGGGCGTTCGGGATAGCGGAGAGTTTTGATGATACTAACGAAAAAAATACAGCGGAAAGCGACTGGCAAATGACGAGTAACGTTTGCGGATTAAAGGAAAGTCCTCTTGAAAATATAGTTTTAAGGAACGTGCATCTGAAACTCGATGGAGGAGTAAAGGATTACAAAAAAGAAGTCCCAGAAGAACCGATTTGTGATTATCCGGAAGTATACGTTTACGGCAGGATATTGCCCGCGAAAGGAATATATTTCAGGCATATTAAGGGATTAATGATAGATAATATTAAAGTCGAAACCTATCGCCCCGACGCACGGGAAGATTTTGTTTTCTGTAACGTAAATTAAACAAGTTACAGAAGATTTTGAATTGACTTAGGCTACGTTTTGGAATTCTGTAATTTTCTGTATTGCAGCGGAGAAAGCCCGACTTTACATTTAAAAATAAGACCCATATATGCGCCGGAAGAAAATCCGCATAAGGCGGCTATTTCTTCGACGCTTTTTTTTGTTGACGAAAGATACTATAATATTTATAGAATTTTTAATTATATTTTTTTGCAAAGTTTAAGTTCTATAATTAAAAACAGGAGAAAAAGCTATGATAAAAATAATTCAATACGGCGAAGGAAATTTTTTTACGCACGTTCGTTGACGCGTGTTTTAATACACTGAACGAAGAGGGCGGAGATTACGGCGTGTATATCGTAAAGCCCATTTCGTTCGGTTCGCTCGAACGCTTTGAAAGACAGAACAATAAATATCATATCGTTTTAAGCGGCGTGAAAGACGGCGAGGCGGTAGAGGACGTATATAAAATAAATTGCGTTAACGAAGTTATAGACCCGTTTTTTGCATATGAAAGGTATAATTTCCTACGCCAAAGACAAGGACTTGAAGATAATAGTTTCCAACACTACCGAGGCGGGTATCTGCTTTAACGGCGAAGATAAGTTTGAGAGTTTCGACGGCATTTCATACATTTTAAGGTAAAAACTAAATTTTCAAAGCGCTTGGTTTTCAAGCGTCTTTTGTGACAAATAAGACCAAAACGGCGCAAAAAAACAGATAATTTGTTTTTTAAGTTTATTGTCTATTTATTTATATACTATATTTATGTCATATTTTTGTTATATTTATGGTATTTTGTTGCATTTTGTAGGATAAAAGGATTTACAAATTTAAATTTTTGAGTTAAAATAATAACGTGTTATTCGTGCGTTCAAATACAAAAGCGTGAAAAACATGAAGGAGAAACTTATGAAATCGATCAAAACTTACTTTAAGGACTTCAAGTTCACCTTGGGGTTCGCGCTAAAATGCGTTGGATATCTCATCTTAATCGCCTACGTCATTTTGATGGCGTTCGGGTCGTTGATGTTCAGCCCGATGAATATGTTCTGGCGCAGTTTGAATTTCTTTAATCAAGCCGCGGAGTACAATACCGTTATTCGCATTGTCAGCTACTTCGTATTCTTTCTCGGTGCAAGTTATATCCTGCGCACGGTACTGCGCCTGCTCGCAGAGCCCTTGAAGAAAGGCAAGGCGATTGTGGATATCGTAAGCAGCCTTATCAAATATGTGGCGGTCATCGTGCTGGCGTTCTTCGTTTTGAAAGCATTCGGCGTAGATACCACTACGATTCTCGCAGGCATCGGAATTTTAGGATTGGTCGTCGGTCTCGGTGCGCAACCCCTTATCACCGACATATTGGCGGGGCTGTTCATCGTCTTTGAAGGCGTTTTCGACGTGGGCGATATCATCGTGTACAACGGTTTCCGCGGCACGGTGAAGGATATCGGAATTCGCACTACGCAGATTGTTGACACGAGCGGCAATATAAAGATAATCAATAACTCCAACCTGAAAGACGTCGTCAACATGACTAATCAGCTTTCTCTCGCGATTTGCGACATGAGCATTGAGTACGGCGAGTCGCTCGAAAGGGTGGAATCCATCTTGAAAGAGCACTTTAACGAGATCAAGGAGGCAATCCCCGACATTAAGGACGGTCCTTACTACAAGGGTGTTTCCCAACTTGCCGATTCTGCCGTCGTACTCCGTTTCGCCGCATATTGCGAAGAGGGCGCGAGATATCAGGTCGAACGCGACATGAACCGTCAGTTCAAATTGCTTTTCGATAAGAACAATATCAATATTCCTTTCCCGCAGATTGTTCTCAATCAACCGACCAGTTTCGAAGGCACTACCAAGAAACAGCAGATAGATGCGCAGACCTTTGTGGCGGAACAGCGTGAGAGCAGCCGTGGGCTCGCGGAAGACGACAATAGCCTTTGATTGCGGGTAGGATAGAATCGTGAAAGACGAACTGAATTCATACGGGATAATCAATTCGGACGGCGTGTCACAGTCCTTCGTCAACGAAGGGAAAGTTTCTTTTGACAACGACCGCACCGACTATATAAGCGAATGGGAAAAGTCGGCGCAAGGCGAGATGATCTCCGTTTCCGAGACGTATGACGATCAAAAGGTCGTCCGCGAGGAAGAAAGCGAAGGCGACAATGCGAATATAGACCTGTCCTTATCATCTTCGACGGCGTCCGCGACTTCCGCCTCTATCGGCGGCGGGGGGGGTCGGCGCGCTAGCGGGGGCGGTGGCTGCCGGCGTGGCAGCGGCTGTCGTCGTGGTGGCAGCCTTTCTCAGCACGCTTACGATAAACCTTTCGCTTTTAATGGCAAGTATGACCAGCCTTACTTTTAAGGTTGAAATGAGCGGGGCGCAGGAAGAAGACTTTGTTAAGCCTATTTTTGCGGTTTTAACGGGTGACGACGGGGTTTATTTAGAGCAAGAAATAAAACAAGACAGTTTGCTTTTAACTTTTGACAATCTCGAATCGGGCAAGGAATACTTCCTTACGGTCAAAAACGAAGAAAAAGTTTTTGCGGAAGTCTCGGCATTTACCGCCACCGAGCCGAACGATAAGGGGGACATCGTATCCCGTATGCAAGGCACGGAAGTTGTTGTTTCGGTGCGAAAAGCGGAACTTAAAGCAAATGAATTCTACACCCTGATTGCCAAGGATGCAAAAGGGAACGTTGTCTTTTCCAAAGACGGAGTGGATACTTCTGCCGAGTACACCTTTACGGTGGACGAGCCCAAGGATTTGTATTTCTACCTGATGGTGAACGGCAAGACGTATGCCGTTTCGCAGATATTGTTGCCTGACTATGACTTTGCGGGCGGCGTGTGGACCTGGAACGACGATTTTACCGCCGCAACGGTTACCTTTACGGATACGAAAGGCGGGGAGAGCCTGGTTCTCAACGCCACCGTCACAAGAAAGACGGTAGAGCCAGCCTGTGAAGAAGACGGCAGCATCACCTATACCGCGGAAACGACCTACCAAGGCAAAAATTATACGGATAAAAAGATTGTTGTTCTCGAATCCGTCGGACATGAATACGAAGGCGTTTTGGGAGAGGACGGAAGAATAACGTACACGTGTCCCCGTTGCGGCGATACGTATACCGACTGATATTAAAAAAAACCGGAGGTTTTATCAATGAATAATTTATGCAAAAAAGCAATTGCCGAATGTATCGGCACGTTCGTGCTTGTTTTCGCCGCTTGCGGCGTTGCGGGCGCAACCGGCGGAAGTTTAGTGGCAACGTCGTTGGCGTTTGGTCTTTCCATCGTCGCAATGGCGTATTCCGTGGGCAGAGTGAGCGGTTGCCATATCAACCCCGCCGTTTCTCTCGGATGCTTGCTTACCAAGCGTATGAGCGGTAAAGAATTTATCGTTTACGTCGTGGCGCAAATTCTCGGCGGATTTGCCGGCGCGGCGCTCGTATTCGGTATTTTCAAAATGGCAAACGTCAATCCGCTCGGCGACGCGTGCAACTACGCCGTAGGTTTCGGCGCAAACGGTCTTACGACGGGCGGCGTTATCGGCGCGCTCCTTACCGAAATCGTTCTTACTTGCATTTTCGTGTATACGATATTGAACGTAACCGACGAAAAGGCGGGAACGGGTAAAATCGCGGGCATCGTAATCGGTCTTACCTTAACGCTGGTTCACCTTATCGGTATCAACCTTACGGGTACGTCAGTCAATCCTGCAAGAAGTATTGCTACGGCTTTCTCCGCGCTCATCTACAACGGAACGACGGAAGCGCTGGCGCAGGTGTGGATGTTCATCGTGGCTCCTTTGGCGGGCGCGGCTTTGGCTGCCGTTCTCTACAAGGTGCTGAACACCAATAAGGCGGAATAGTTATTTAACAAAAAGATAGGACCGTCTCGGAAAGGGGCGGTCCTGTTTGCCATAAAATCGCATAATAACGTAAACGCATTTTTCGTAATGCGATTTTATTTCTCGCGCGGCGCGTGCGCGAAATAAAGATATACGCGCACATACGGTGTAGTCGGGTTGGTTCTCGACATTTAAAAAACAGGGGGTTCTTTTATGGAAAGAACTAACAAAAGACAAATAGCGATTTCGGTTTTGATATCCGTGCTCGTGTTTGCCCTTATGATGTTCGTCGGTTTGACGGCATCCGTCTCGAAGGTTGGCAATGTGGCAAATGCAGAGGAAACGCAAGTACTAAGCGATTATCCTATCATCAAAGCGACTTCGGATATGGTGCCGAATAACTCCAAGCGTCCGACGGCGGATCTGTTCCCGTGCTTTATGTCCGTTTCTTATGACAAGATAAAGAGTTGGACGGATTTCTCCACCGATGAAACTATCTACCTTATCTATGAATTCGACGAAGACGGATTATACTATAGTTTATTCAGTAACGGGGCGTGGAGAGAGAATGGAATTCACTTTACCAACGACAATATGTCGCTGCGATCTATGCTGGGAGGCGGGTCGTACTATTACACCGCGTCCGGCGGACCGGCTCAGGTTGGTGGCAAGTATTTTATCGGCAGCAGTATTATCTTCGAGAGTGAGTCGACGATTAGATATTCCGGTTCCTCCGGTACGATTACCGCCATAATCGACGCGGGAACATATACCGTCGTCGAGCCCGAATACGATTCGGCTAACTGGCTTTTCGTCTTTAAGGAACAGTTTAAATACCAGAGCGCATCTAGAGATTTGTCTGTTATAGCCCTGCCCGGCGGCTCTTCCCCCGCAGGGTTTAAGTGCACAAGCGCGAGCCCGTATTATGAATTCGCAGCGTTTTACAGCGAAGACGAAAGCAGCGGCTCGGGTGACGAGCAAGAACAAGGGCAGGGCGGCGACCCGCAACCGACAGGACATACGCACAACGATGTCACTTTTACGGCGACCGACAGTTTGCCGACTTCGGCGGGAAATTATTACCTGACTGCGGACGTGACGATAGACAGAACGTGGAACGTGCCGTCAGGCACGACTAATCTTTGTCTTAACGGGCATGTGATTGCGGCGGCGTCCAACGTTTGCATTTCCGTCATTACGGTTCAAAGCGGCTGTACGCTCAACTTGTATGATTGCGACACGACAAC
>CAJOMT010000101.1 GCA_905235815.1 uncultured Clostridia bacterium | reverse complement strand
CAAACCTTAATTACCTTTCCATTATAACTTAGGTAATGAACTTTCGAAAGCGTAAATCTAAACTATGCGCTTTCTCGGTCAAAAATATTGTAACAGGAGTAAAATATGAAATATTTTTCAAAGATTCTGGTTGTAGTAGTATTTATTGCGTCAGTTACATTTACTTTAACGTCATGTAATTATGAACCTAAAAAAAGTGAACTTGAAAAAAGTGATATCGTAATCATTTACACAACAGATGTGCATTGCGGTATTGATGATAACATTGGGTACGCATCGCTTTCTGCATATGTAAAAAGGACAAAAGCATTAAATGAAAATGTTACGCTCGTTGACGCAGGAGATGCGATACAGGGCAGTTTGATCGGTAATGTGTCAAAAGGTAAATATATCATAGATATAATGAACGAATTAAACTACAACTTATATGTTTTGGGAAATCACGAATTTGATTATGGCTTAGATGAATTAAAAAATAGGATCAGCGAATTTAAGGGCGATGTTATATCTTGCAATATTTCTTATACAGGTCAAAATGAAAATAAGTTAAGCGAAGTTAAACCATATTCTATTGTTGATTATGGCTTTGCAAAAGTCGGATATGTTGGGGTAACGACTCCGTCGACCACTACAGTATCAACCCCTTCGACTTTTAAAGAAAATGACGAAACGGTATATTCTTTTGCGGGTAATAATTTGTTTGAAGTTGTCCAAAACAATATCGATGAATGTCATAGGCTTGGCTGTAAATATGTAATTCTTGTTACGCATCTTGGATATACGGATAACTATTCTCCAAACAGTTCGCCTGAACTAATAGCAAATACAACGGGCGCAGATGCGGTAATTGACGGGCATTCTCATCAAATGCTGCCTTGTAATTATTATAAAAACAAAACGGGCGATTTGGTTCCGCTTTGTACCGCCGGCTATAAAATGAATGTGATTGGCAGGATTACAATTACTAAAAATGGTGACATCCATCTAGGTGTTATTTCATCTTATCCCGATAAAGATGAAATAATTGAGAGTAAAATTGCTGAAATTTCGGATAAACTAGCCGAGAAAACCAATCAAGTAGTTGCGACAAACGATTTATCTTTATCATTATACGACGATGCCGGAATCAGAATGGCGAGAAATCGAGAAATCGGACTTGGCGATTTGGTTGCCGACTCCTTCAGAAATATCCTGGGCTCAGATATTGCGTTTGTAAATGGCGGTGGATTGCGTGATAATCTCAAGAGCGGAGAATTGACTTATGGCGAAATAAGGAATGTTTTGCCTTTTGAAAATACGCTTTGCATTGTAAAGGCTTCGGGGCAGCAAATTTTAGATTATCTTGAATTTGTCTCAAGAAAAACTCAAAGCGAATATTCAGATGGTCTGAAAGCCGTTGGTGAAAACGGCGGTTTTGCTCAGGTTTCAGGTTTAAAATATACGATTGACACTTCTATTGAAAGTTCGGTTGTTACTGACAACACCGGTGCTTACGTCAGCATTGAAGGACAAAGAAGAGTAAAAGATGTTATGGTTTTAGAAAATGGTCAATATGTAGAAATTGACCCTAACAGACAATACACAATAACCGCAACAAACTTCATACTTACAGAAGGCGGAGATGGAGCGAATATGTTTATGGACTGTGAGGTAATAGCCAAGAATGTTATGCTTGATAGCGAGGCTCTTATAAAATATATTGTTGACGTGTTGCATGGTAATTTAAAAGACTTATATGAAAACATCGGAAATAGAATAACTATCGAATAACTCATTGCATACTTTGTTTTGAAAAAGATGACAAAGGTATAGCACTAAATAAAAATTTGGCAACTACTTTGTAAAGAAATATGAATAGACTGTTATTTAATAGCAAAAGCAAATAAGATATTAACCCATTTTAGCTATTTTGACGTTTAATAAAAAATTTGCTGAAATCGGCAATTTTAAGGCCGAGTTGTCCAATCAAACGGTTAAACTCGGCTATATTTCTAATTATTATTTTCACAGAAAACTTTGATTATTCTATAGAATAAGTAAATTGAAGTTGTTTATTCCCTCGACTGTTTATTATGGTTTCCTTATAAACGAAACCGAATTTTTTTAAAAAACCAATGCTCGCCTCATTATCTTCTCTTGCGCCGGCAGACATCGTGTTAAAACCTTTCTGTTTTGCAATTTTTACGAGTTCTTTACAGGCAAACGTACAATATCCACGCCGATAAAAATTACTGTCTATAATAGCGCCGTAACTCACTTCATTATCCGAGTGTTCATACAAAGAACATAGTCCTACGGGAACGCCATCCTCAATTATAAACTGCTCGAAATATTTGCCGTTAAATAAGCAAGTGTTCCATTTAGCAATCAGTTCTTTATACTCTGTTTTATCTGTCGGAAAAAATATTCCCGTCATTCTTTTATTGTCTGTCCAATTCTCACTAATAAACTCAAAATCTTCTTCTGTAAAATGTCTTAATCTCATATTCAAAATCCCTCATCTGTATATATTTATTTTAGCACAAAACAACAAATATTGCAACAGATCATATCAAAGAATTATTCCGATATCTCTAAAGCGTAGGTATTGCCGTGCCCATGTTCGGGCTTAATGGTCAGCATATAATGCTTAGAAGCAAAATAGTCAGTTTTGCCCTCGTCTGCCGGTATCCTGTGCCACGGCTCAATGCAAACATACGGTGCGTCGGTTTCAGGCTTATGCCATACGACAACCGTAGTCATATCGTCGTATATGACTTCTATTTGCACTAAAGCATACTATATTATCTTTGATAATTAGGTGCTTTTTGCAGTATCCGAATACCAATCCTCAATTAAATTTATGGTTGGACAATCTTTTCCTATTTTTACTCTTTTGGGTAAAAGTAAGTCAAGAAAGTGTTAAAACCTAATCAGAAGTTTAATGAGAGTGGCGCACGTGCCGCCAAGAACAACTCGTTTGAACTTTTGAGGTTCAGACGAGTTTTCTTTTATTTCTTTCAAATTTTCGGAGGTTTCGACTTTTTTTAATTGCTTTTTTGTAATCCGTTTTACCTCTCTGTCGTTGGAATTATAAAGAATAATAACCTTGTCGTCGTATAGAATAACGCGATTTATGAATTAGTTGATAAACTCGTTTTTTTCTTCGCCTTTTTGATAAATTTTTTCATTTGTTTTTCTCCTCATATTATATTACACTTCATGCTTTATGCAAAAAGTGCGTAAGATCTTTTTCAGAACTTACACACTTTTTTTATAATCTCGCGACTGTCACTTTTTTGTTTAAAATCACTGTTTCGCTTTATCGGCCTTTTTTATCACAATCGCAGTTGCAATGCGGACAACTTCCGCCCGACGGACAAGACGCGCAGTGTTTACCCGCTTTTTTCTCCTTTACGAGTTTGATTATTATCAGCGTCACGACCGCAAGGACTACGGCTATAATTAATATGTTGCCTATGTTTTCCAAAAACCATTTAAGCACAAAACTTCACTTCCTTATTTTACTTTTACGTCCTTTTCCATTTTGGTCGCTTCTTTGTACTTTTTGAAGAAAAGCATATAGACGATAACTCCGAGCACGGCGAGAGCGGCTATAAATCCGAAGATATTGAAGTTGCCGTTAAATATTCCGCCGAACTGATTTATCATAAGCGCAACCGCATATGCAAACACGCATTGATAACCTATTGCAAACCACGTCCATTTGGCGTTGTTCATCTCTCTCTTGATAGCGCCGATAGCTGCAAAGCAGGGAGCGCACAAAAGGTTGAATACGAGGAAAGAATATGCCGTAACGCCCGTGAAGTTCTGGGCGAGCGTCTGATAGACGGTAAGTTCTCCTCCGCCGTACAAAATGCCCATCGTTCCGACGATGTTTTCCTTTGCTACAAGTCCGGTGAAAGACGCAACGGTCGCCTGCCAAGTTCCAAAGCCGAGAGGCGCAAACAACCAAGCAAGACCTTTTCCTATAAATGCGAGGATAGACTTGTCAAGTTGATCTTCCGCCAAAAAAGTAAACGCGCCGTCAACGAAACCGAAGAACGAGAGAAACCATACTACGATACTCGAAAGAAGTATTATCGTACCCGCTTTCTTTATGAACGACCAGCCTCTTTCCCACATGGAGCGGAGTAGATTTTTAACAGTCGGCATATGATATGCGGGAAGCTCCATAACGAACGGAGCGGGATCCCCTGCAAACATCTTTGTCTTTTTAAGCATTATTCCCGAAACGACTATCGCCGCCATACCTATGAAGTATGCTGACGTCGCAACTAACGCAGAGCCGCCAAAGAGCGCGCCGGCTATCATTGCGATAACGGTACATTCAACCGTTTCTTTTTGTCCGACTACGTCTTTTGAGATCTCATCGAAAATTGCTTTGCATTTTTCATTGAATTGTTTTACGTTCTTTTCGTTGATCATTTTTTCTCCGTTAAAA
>CAJOMT010000100.1 GCA_905235815.1 uncultured Clostridia bacterium | reverse complement strand
GACCTTTGAAATAAATCAAGGTCTTTTTTATTTGTTAATTACGGGGTGTTTTTATCTCATGAACTGTGTTATAATATAATAAATAAGCTGGCTCAACAGGAATAAATTAAGACTGTCTAATAAAAATACAAGGAGAACCCAAAATGGACGACATAGAAAAAGAATTATTTGAAGGCTTGATTAAAGAAGAAGCTTCATACGAAATGGCTTATGATAGGCCAGACGCCATTGATAGGTGTTCAAGTTTAGGTAAAAGATTCACAGAACACTTTATTAAGATTTGTAAAGAAGGTATAAATTCCACAGATTTTAAGCATCACTGCCAAGAAATGCAGGCTTGGTGGGATGATGTAAAAGGAATTAAACTAAAAGAAAGCAAGAAACTTATTTCGATTTCTGCTTTGAATGATTGGTTTTTTACTCTCGGTAGAGACCCAGAAGATTTTATTCCAGAAGAATTCATCGATTATTATACTAAACTGTACTTATCATTATTATCAGATAGAGAAAATGCTAAGGTAATAGACCTACTATCAAATATGTTAAATAAATAGGAGATATATACTGTAGAGTTAAATACAAGCTGTATAGCGCCCTTAAATATACGTCTCTATCTATTTTCGATTAAATACTGTCACAATATATAACGTAAGCAAAAAAGACCGTTCCAAAGGAATAGTCTTTTTTTACTTTCGGGGGCAGTAGGTAATGCGAAGTATGACGTCGTTTTAGCCTTATAAGACCTCCTGACGGCTTTTAAACAAAAAACAGTCCGTGATAGGACTGTTTTTTATTTACGCCGTATGTTTAGGTTTATTCTTTGACTTTCTGATAAGAAAGTAAATCAGATAGAATAGCGAAATGTATATTATAAAAAGTAATACGACTCCAATGGGATATAAAACTTTGTTGCCGTTAACCAAATTATAAAGTAGATCGTAAGGTGTGCCGTCGCCGCGCATCAAGAACATATAATTATAATTATACGGAATAAGCACGTCCGCAATGTATGCTACCAGACAGAAACTCAAAAGAATAAGGAAAGTTATCCATATATTTTGCGCTTTCATACTTATCATATCGGCAATAGCAATGTATAGCGCTGAAAAACCGGATATGGAATGAGTAATTCCCGAAACGACGTTGTCAAAACTAAGAACGGGATAACATGCATAATTTTGACCGGCACCATACGTCCCGAGGACCGCACCAAGCAGTCCGAAAATAAACAAGAAGTCCAAAGCGGCTTCTTTAATTCTGCCTTTTGCGAAAGCGGCAAGAGGAATTGTGATAAGTTGAATACTGCACAAAAACAGGGGCAGTAATCCTGACAATGGCTCTAAACTGCCGTCTTTGGCGCAGACGATAATGATTTTAAATAGTTCAAAAGAATCGATCAATATTGCCGCCCAAATCAAGACTTTATTTTTTGTTTTATCGTCTTTGTGCCTGTTTTTCAAGCCGAGAAAGATTGCCAAAGCGATCATTATAATCATCAATGACGTAACGAAAACAAGGTGTTGCCAAGACATATAACCTTCCGGCTCCCGACTATAACCGCCGAAACCGAAGAATTCTCTGAATATTTTTCCCATAATAAACCTTAAAAAGTTTGTTTGATTATATTATGTCAAACAATGTAGAAATTTGTCAAGCAAAAGAATAAAAGAAAATAAAAAACAGCCCAATGGTAGGGCTGTTCATATATGCGCCGCTCTGCGGAGCTTTACCGCCGAGTAACCTCAGCGGTAAACATTTTATATCTTTAATTTTCTTCGTAATAATAGGAATAGTCTATTCCTTTCATTATCGATTCTCGATTTTCGGTATCGGTCGTCAAGGCATTTTCAATTAAACCGTAAATGCGAGAACTGTCTACCACGCTTTCTTTCATTGCCGAAAGGTATTCGTTTTTATCTATCTTGCTCCAATCCACGCACACTTTCAAGTTCTTTTTTAAGATAAGGTCGAGCCAAATCCTCGTACTTCTTCCATTTCCTTCCATAAACGGATGGGCAATGTTCATTTCTACGTATTTTTTGACGATATTCTCTAAACTATTTTCCGGCATATTTTCGATCAAGGCGAGATTATCCCTCAAATACATAGCCGGCGCAAACGCAAAGCCGCCTTTCGCTATGTTGCACGTCCTTATTTGCCCCGCAAAGTCATAAAGACCGCCGAAAATATACCCGTGAATTTGCTGTAAGCCTTTCACCGTTCCTACTTCTATTTCGTCTATGAACCCGCTTTCAAACAGTTCGTAAGCCTTCTTCTTGCTCTTTTCATCGAGCGAAGTCTCCATATTTTTTATCCACTTCAAAAAGACTTCGGATTTTTTACTCGGAATTAGGGCTATGACCGTATTCAAACCGAACTCGTCTACGACGTCGGTATTATAATTTTTGCCGTCTTTCGCCTTTAATTTCAGTTGTCGACAAATTGTCGACAACTCGACTTTTCGACTTTTCATTTTGTTCCAATAGGAACGGGGATTTTTACTTTTGGTAAGTGCCTCGGCAATATCTACGGCGCAAAACCACCATTTGGAAGTCTCTTCTTCCCAAACGGCACGCACGGGTACGTCCTCAAAAAAGCGTATAGAAGTTTTTTTCGTCAACCCGTCTTCGGTTTTATACATTATTGAATCTGCCATAACATTTACCTCTATTACTAAGCAAGTTTACCATTCTCCCTTAATATTATCATAATTTGTAACTTTTTTCAATAAAATACGCAAATATATTTCATTCGGCTACTCTTAAAACATAATGCACCACTATTTCATATAATATATCAGCGGGGTAAGTCTTTGATTTCTTCTTCACTTAACGACTGGGTTTATTCGATTGTGGGTAATTTCACTTTTACCGAAATCAAATCGCTTTTTATAGTTTCTTATTCGAATAAATCTCTGACTGCCGCCGCAAGGGGAGTGGCGTTTGCCGTCGCGCTCTCGGGCGGCAACGCCGTACTCGCCGAATCGGATATAAATTCCGCTTTGAGCGAAGCAAAATTCTTCGGCGCTGAAGGCATTTTCTCTCTTTCTAATGACGACTCATGTGTCCGTATCGACTGCTCTTTATGCTCCGATTCGGACGGACGTTTAGAACCCCTTATCATTCCCGAAAACAATTTCGACGTCGGCCTTATAACTCAATTACATACATAAAAAGACACTCATTATACATATTAAGACACAATAAAATAATTTAACGATAATTATTTTACTTTTTTCGGCGAATGTCGTATCATTAGCGTATCAAATGAAGCAACGCTCCGTTTGATCAGATAATCGCTCATCATTTTCCCCCTTATCATATATTTTTTCAAAGGGCAGTTTGCAAAGAGTTTGCGGACTGCTCTTTGAGTTTATTTAGGGGGCTTTTTTGAAAGTAGTTAAAAAAAGTTGATTGTAAAAAAAATTTTTAGTATAATAGTAAATGGTCAATAATTAAAAAGGTTTTAATTTATGAGAATTTCCAACGCTTTCCGAATTTCAATAGCAAATTTCGGTTTGGTATTTAAAAATCTATTATATAAAATCATAGTGTTTGCGCTGTTTATAGCTACGGTATCGTTGACTTTGAATATCGGGCTTAAACCGCTTACGGGATATATTGCGGATATCTTGCATGAAATCAAATCCGTTTTCCTATCCGTTTTCAGCGGTGGAATAACGCTTTCGGCGATAAGAGAAACGTTCGGCAAATTGATGGAATACCTGTCGTCGCATATCGGCGATATAGTCTTGACGGGCGTGATACTCGTACTGATTACTTACGTATTTATGTTTTTAGGCGGGATAAGCGACTGCGTCCTCACTATCTTAATTCGCGAATATATGACCAGCGTTTCGCATTTGAGTTTTATGCGAGTGCTGATCGAAAACCTGAAAAGGATTGTCGTTTATCAACTTATAAGCGCACTTATCAATATTTTATGCGACGCTTTTATAATGTTTTTCGCCATTTTGTTTATAAGTCTTACTTACTCGTTTATGCCGATTTTGTCCATATTTTTCGGAATTGCGATATTAGTTGCGTTTTACGCTTTGATGCAGACGATAACGGGGCAGATGACCGCACATTATTTTACCGAGAACGCAAAAATCGGCGAATCGATCAAAAAAGCGTTCAAAACGGACAAGGCGAGTTTCGGGAAAATGTACGCTTGTTACGTTACGGTTATTTTAGCTATGTTTTATCTGATGATTTCGGTTACCGTTTTTACGTTCGGCGTCGGAATGGTTTTGTTGGTTCCTATTTGTTCGCTGCTGCTCGTTTCGATAAAGGAAGTAGACTACTTTACGATAAATAAAAGAAAATATTTTATCGACTACGATAATATCGTCGTCCCGAAAGAACTCAGGGATAATGACGAAAAATTGTTGAACGACATCGAGATCTGAATTTCATAAGACCATAAAAAAAACGGCTTGCAAGCCGTTTTTTTTATGGTCTTATT
>CAJOMT010000099.1 GCA_905235815.1 uncultured Clostridia bacterium | reverse complement strand
AAAACCGTTCAGATAAAGATTTTGAGCGCAGTCATACTTTATGTATTACAAGCGAAAAATCTGCAATATCAGCGGGTTTTAGCCGCCTAAACCTCAATGAGTTCGGATTTGAAATGCTTTGGTTATATAATAAAAGACAGCTATCTACTGTCTTTTTATTTTTTTGTTATATTTTAACACATAATACCGCAATACACAAGCAATTAGCGGTCATAAATCATTTTTTTAATTTAATAATTCCGAAACTTACCATAATAACTATTTCGGCAGGTGCGCCGATGACGAATAGAAGTCCGTAATAATTGCTCGTTGCCAACGCAACTATAAAGAAAACATCCGCAATAATCAGCCAAACGAATAGCGACACGAATAAAAAATTCAACATTCTGTTGCCCCATACGGCGCTGAATATCAGTGCGAGCAAGGCGTAAATCGGCAAAGGCAAAACGTAGCAATAGATAGCGTTTCTGATGCTCGGCGAGTAGACTTGGAGCGCAATATACGTAGCCGTAGCCACCGCAAGCAAGGCAACGAGCGGCAATATGGAAATAAAAATACGGTTCTTTTTCTTAATATGCTTTGCCATTGCCGTCTGTTCTATGATCGGTTCATCGCCGCTATGGTCGGATATAAGATAATCTACCGTAACGCCGAACATATCCGCAATCGTCTTTAAGATCACCACGTCCGGCACGGATTCTCCTCTTTCCCATTTAGAAATTGCTTTATCCGAATAGTTTATTTTTTCCGCAAGTTCCGCTTGAGTAAGTTTAAATTCCTTTCTGAGCGCTATTAAGTTTTTAGCGAAATTCAATTTAATATCTTCCACTTGTTTTCCTCACGAACTAATTATACCACATTTCAGTGCGTCAATCAAGTATTTTCCCCTCTCTACTTGCAGTAGAATTTATTTTTTATTTCTCTACTTTAAGTTTTTTATAACGTGTACAGACGAATTTTTGAAGTAGGTTGATAAAAGCGTATAAAGCAATTATAATGAATACATAATTAAAATTAAATTAAAATTTATTCAGTGAGGCAAAAATATGAATATTTATGAAGAATATCATATAACTGTTTTCGGAGACTCCATAGGCAAAGGCGTATATACCGAAGGGGATAAAACCGGAATACTACGAAACAGCGCAGTAAAACTTTTCGAGAAAGAGTACAATATAGAGATAGATAACCGTTCCGCTTACGGGCAAACCCTGAAAAAATTCAAAGCGAGAAATAATTTGGAAAAATATTTAGAGGGGTTGGACAGAAGTGAAAACGCTTTAAACATAGCGGTGATAGAACTCGGCGGAAACGATGCGGACTTTAAATGGGCGGAAGTAGGTAAAAACCCACACGGCAAGCATAATTCGGTTACGGACGTAGAAGATTTTTCAAGAACCTACGGAGATATGATACAAAGGTTAAAGGCTGAAAATGTCAAAGTGGTCACTTGCACAATCGTTCCCATAAGTTCCAAAAGATATTTTAATAACGTAATATCTAAGATTGCCGATAAAGACGGGGTATTGGAGTTTTTTAACGGCGATTTCGATACTATTCATCGCCACCAGGAGATGTTCAACAATGAAATATTGAAAAATTCCTATCTCTACGGCGCCAAAGTTATAGATATAAGAAAGAATTTTTTAAACAGTACCGACTTTGAAAGTCTGATGTGTATGGACGGAATACACCCCAACGCCGACGGGCAAAGTGAAATATATGGTGCGGTGGAGGAGTTTTTGGCAAGTTAAAAATATGCGAAACATAAATTTCGCATATTTTTTTTGTCTGTAGTTCTTATTCGATTACTAACGATTGACAAAAGACGAAAAAAGCACTATAATTAGCGGAGATGAAAGATACTTCTTTATTAAATTTTATAAAAAAGTTGCTCGCCGATAAGAGGGTAAAATATATAATCGTAGGAGTTATAAATACCGTTTTAAGCCTTGTCGTTACCTATGCTATATATATGGTAGCCGGATATTCGGTTTTTATAAAGGACGATATCCCGTATACGGTAAATTTGGTTGCGACGCTTGTGGGCGACGTGGTGGGACTTATCAGTTCGTTTTTTCTCAATAAGTATTATACGTTTAAGTCAAAAGGTAACGTATTTATTGAGTTTATTAAGTTTTTTGCGGTCTGGATAGTTTATTATCTTATATACTACGGTTTGACGATTTTGATGAAGCAATTTATTCCGATTGCGTGGATATATACGGCAATTGCAAAGGTTATAGGACTTGTGGTTTCGTATTTAGGACATAATTTTTTCAGTTTTAAGGAAAAGAAAGATAAAACTTCGGATAAAGACGAGGAAAAAGAGGAAACGGAAAAATGAAATTTACCGAACTTACCGTTACAACGACTCGCGAGGCGCAAGAACTCGTTGCGGATATAATGTGGAATTATACTCAATACGGCGTAAATATATGCGACGTAAAAGACGTTATCGAACTGATAGAGGAGAGGAGATCCACTTGGGACTACTTAGACGATGAAGTTTTAAAGCGCCTAAACGATAAAGTCACTCTCGTAAAAGCATATATTGCACTTGATATTTCCGATACGGTAATAAGTAATATAAGGGAAGATCTTGAAAATTTAAAAAGGAACAGCGAGGGGTTTATCGACGTAGGCAGCCTTGAAACGGTGCGTCGTATCGTCGACGGAGACGACTGGATAGAAATCTGGAAAAAGCACTATCGTCCTATGGTTTTCGGGAAAGTTGTGGTATGTCCGGCATGGATAGAACATACACCTGCCGACGGACAAGTAAAGGTTTTGATAGATAGCAACATGGCGTTCGGAACGGGCGAGCATGAGACCACGTCGATGGTAATAGAACTAATGCAAGACTATTTGCCGGCTAAAACAGTAATAGACGTCGGAACGGGTAGCGGAATACTCGGTATTGCCGCCGCTAAACTCGGTGCGGAAAAAGTTTTTATGACGGATATCGATTACGTCGCCGTAACAACGGCCACGCATAACTGTGAAATGAACGGCGTTAAGGATAAATGCGAAGTTGCGCTCAATAATTTACTCGATGAAAAAGACGTAAAAGGCGACCTCGTTTTGGCAAACATAACTGCCGACGTACTGCTCGTTCTGTCTAAAAATATAGTAAATAACGTTGCTATAGGCGGACATATCGTAATGAGCGGCATAATAAAAAGCAGAGAGGAAGAAGTGGAAAAGAGATATACTTCGCTCGGATTCGAACTCGAAAAGAGAATGGAAAAGGGCGAATGGATAGCCATTGCCATGAAAAAATTATGAGAGCGGTAGTATTTACGTTGGGGTGCAAAGTCAATTCATACGAGAGTTCATCGCTTATGGGCGGACTTGCTTCGCTCGGATACGAAGTGTCGGACGAATTAGGCTTTGCCGACCTATATATAATAAATACTTGTGCGGTAACCGCCGAGGCGGAAAAGAAGTCTCGTCAAGCGATAGCGAGGGCGAGGAAATTCAACGAATCCGCGAGAATAATCGTTACGGGCTGCGCCTCTCAAAAAGCGCCCGACGATTTTTATGAAAAGAACAACGTTACGCTTGTAACAGGAGCCGGAAGAAAAGATAAGATAATCGATATGCTGGATCAAAACGGCGTATTTTTGGAAAACGAGAGCGAATACGAAAAAACTTTTATGCCTCTTAAATCAGACAAGACGAGGGCGTATGTCAAAGTGGAAGACGGCTGTAATAATTTTTGCAGTTATTGTATAATTCCGTATTTAAGGGGTAGAGTCAGGTCGAGAAGTATCGAGGATACCAGGCGTGAAATAGAGTATCTTTCGCCGTTAGAAGCGATTATTACAGGAATAAATCTTTCAGCATATAATTATAACGGAAACGGACTTAATCGACTTATAGAGGGACTTGTTGACGTAAATTGTCGAATAAGACTGAGTTCGCTCGAAGTAAACGTAATAAATGACGAATTTTTGACGGCATTAAAGAAACTCAAAAATTTTGCTCCGCATTTTCATTTGTCTTTGCAATCGGGTTCGGACGCCGTATTAAAGAGTATGAACAGAAAATACAGTAGAGATGAATTTATCTTAAAGTGCGAACTCATCAGAAAATATTTTCCGCTCGCCGCAATTACCACGGATATAATAGTCGGGTATTCTACCGAGACCGACAAAGATTTTAAAGACAGTTTAGACCTGGCAAGAAAAGTGGGGTTTGCCGACATTCATTGTTTTCCTTATTCAAAGCGTGAGGGAACGGTCGGCGCCAAATTGAAAGAATTGCCGAGCGAGGTAAAAAATGCACGTATGGACGAGATGCTCGAATTAAAGGCGAATTTAAAGAGGGAGTTTATTTCTCGTTTTTTGGGTACAGAGCAAGAAGTCGTTCCTGAGGAGATGAGCGACGGCTACGTTGTAGGCTATACGGGCAATTACATAAGATGCTATATAGACGCCGAATTTGAGCGTAAAATATATAAAGTCAGGTTAAAAGAGCCGTTTAAAGACGGTGTTTTGGCAAAAGTGAGGTAAAGTATGGACGATTGTTTGTTTTGTAAATTTGTAAGCGGCGAGTTAAAGACGGATATTATATATCAAGACGAAGAT
>CAJOMT010000098.1 GCA_905235815.1 uncultured Clostridia bacterium | reverse complement strand
TAATTTATATTTATCGTTTGCATGCGTTTCGACATTAAAAGTCATCTCGCCGTCGGGCGCTATTTCTAACGTTATATTGCCTTGCAAGTCCGTTCTGAAAATATCCGTGCGGATATACATAAGATTATTTAAGGTTTTCTCCGTCGGGTGATTATACGAGTTACTTACTCCGCAAGATATGACCGAATATTCGGGCTTTACAAGTTCTAAAAACTGTTTTGACGACGACGTATTGCTGCCGTGATGACCTACTTTTAATACGTTACATTCGGCGCTTTGTCTATCGTTCGTTTCGTAGTAAATTCTGAACTTGTCTTCCGCACCCGTACCGCTCGAATTGTTTTCCGCATCGCCCATTAATAACACTTTTCTGCCGGCATATTCCACCATTATTATCGCAGAAAAATTATTCGCTATTTTAAAAGCTGAATAGTCCGAAAGCTCCTTTATATACGGCATCATAAAATCTACGCTGTAAGTAAAATCGCCCTCGCCTTTAAAATCGCTGTCGTCGGTAAAAAACTCCCAACTATTCTGATTATAAGTGTAAACGCTATCAATATACTGATGATATATCTTCGTCTTTTTATTTATGTCTATACCTTCGTTAAAGTCATTGGGCAACGAAGATGACGCCGAGTACTCGCTTAAAACGTAAGGTCTATACGAATATTTCACGTCGTAGTTCTGATAAATATACGGCAACTCACCGATATGATCCTCGTCGGGATGCGTGGCGACAAGATAGTCTATAGTGAGTTTCTCGCCGTTTACCGTCAAGTTTTCGTCTACAACAGCAGTATCCACCTTGCCGAAATCTATAAGCATATTCTTTCCGTCAGGAAAGTTTATAAGTATTGCGTCGCCTTGACCTATATCAATGAATTTTACGAATAAACTCCCGTAGTCGTCCGGGTTGAAATTTTTATTTTCCGAAGCGCTCGTCGGTGAATTAACGGCGTTCTTTTTCAGCGTTTCATATAAGCCGACGGATAAAACGGTTACGCCGATTATCACGATTACCGCCAAATATATAAAATTTCCTATATGCGACTTTTTATTGCGCTTTTTCTTCTGTTTGTTAGCCATTTATTCCTCTGAAACGTATATTACCGCAACTTTTAAATACAACCCCTCGTCGTGACCGATAACGGAAGAATGGTCTTTCGACTGCGTTCTTAATTCTACGAGCTTCGCCTTTACTCCGCTCGCTAAAACGCTCTCTTTTATCATCTGCATAAACAAATTCAACGTTAAGTGTTGAGAACAACTGCAAGTTATTAAATAGCCGCCCTTTTCGACTATTTTAAGTCCCGCAATATTCAGCGACTTATAGCCGTTATACCCCTCTTTCACGGTATCGTAAGACTTCGTAAACGCAGGGGGATCCAATATGACGACGTCGAATTTTTTATTATCTTTTTTATACTCTTTGAGTTGCTCGAATACGTCCGCCGCCACGGTTTCAACTTCAAAGCCGTTCAGCGAAGCGTTTTCGTTTAAAAGTTCGAGGGCCTTTTCGCTTATGTCGACAGCGGTTACTTTACTCGCTCCGTATTTTTTCGCACAGAGAGAAAATCCGCCCTCGTTGCAAAAACAATCCAGCACGGTTTTTCCGTTTACGTAATATTTTAAATTATCTCTGTTTTCTTTTTGGTCGAGGAAATATCCGGTTTTCTGACCGTTTTCCAAGTCTACGAGAAGTTTTAAACCGTTTTCGGTAATTTCCACTTTCGGATCGAACTCTCCGTATATAACGCCTTTTCGCTCCTCAAGCCCCTCTTTTTTTCTGACGGGCATATCGCTCCGCTCGTAAATTCCTTTCGGCTTAAACTCGCCAATCAATATGCCGAGGATCATATCTCGCCGCTTCTCCATTCCGAGAGACAAAAACTGTACGGACAAGTATTCCCCGTATTTATCGACTATAAGTCCGGATAAAAAATCGGACTCCGAAAAAACCGCCCTGTAATTGTCGTCATAACCGAGATTTTTTCGGAAATTTATCGCCCTTCTTATGCGGTCGGCAAAAAAGCGTTCGTCTATCTCCTCGTCTTTTAAAGTCAATATCCGAACTAAAATTTTAGAGGCGTGATTTATAAAGCCTTTACCGACAAATCTGCCGTCGAAACTTCTGACTTCCGCTATGCCGCCTTGCTCGCCTTTACCCTCGACTCTTTGTACTTCGTTGGCAAAAACCCACGGCTCGCCGTCTAATATCCTCTTTTGTTCGTTCTTTTTGAGTATAACGGTATACATACTATAAAGCCGAATCAGTTCGCCTTTTCTCTGATTTTAGCCTCTATTTCGCTCCTTATGTCGGGGTTCTCCGCTAAATAGTCTTTCGCCTTATCTCTGCCCTGTGCTATCTTTTCGCCGTTATATGAGAACCATGCGCCGCTCTTTTCCAAAATTCCGTACTCTACGCCCAAGTCTACAAGACATCCCGTCTGCGATATTCCTTCGCCGTAAATTATATCGAATTCGGCAGTCTTAAACGGCGGAGCAAGTTTGTTCTTGACTATCTTCGCTTTGGTGCGGTTGCCGAACATACCGTCGCTGTCTTTTAAGGTATCCGTCTTTCTTACGTCTATTCTTATGCTCGAATAGAATTTTAACGCCTTGCCGCCCGGGGTAACTTCGGGGTTTCCGAACATTACGCCGACTTTCTCACGAAGTTGGTTTATAAATACTACGCAAGTTTTAGACTTGTTCGTAATACCCGTAAGTTTTCTCAGCGCTTGCGACATAAGTCTCGCCTGCAATCCTACGTGGCTGTCGCCCATATCGCCCTCTATCTCCGCTTTGGGTGTAAGCGCCGCAACCGAGTCTATTACGATTACGTCGACTGCGCCGCTACGGACTAAACTGTCCGTAATATCGAGCGCTTGCTCGCCGGTATCGGGTTGAGAAACGTATAAGTTTTCAAGGTCTACGCCGAGTTTCGAGGCATAAACGGGATCCAAGGCGTGTTCTGCGTCGATAAACGCCGCTATGCCGCCCATTTTCTGCGTTTCCGCTATAACGTGGAGCGCAACCGTGGTCTTACCCGAAGATTCGGGGCCGTAAATTTCAACTATTCTGCCCCTCGGCATTCCGCCCACTCCGAGCGCCAGATCCAAAGTAAGGCAGCCAGTCGGTATTACTTCGATATGAGTATCCGCCGCACCTTGCCCGAGTTTCATTATGGCGCCTTTGCCGTACTGCTTTTCAATGTCTTTAAGCACTACGTCGAGCGCCTTTTGCTTTTCTTCAGATACCTTATTTTCTTCCATTTTATATTCTCCTTAAATTTTCGAGAGTTAAACTTATCGCCAAATCAATTCCTTGATTTATTACGGAAGTTCTATCCCCCTCTAAATTAAATTTATAAATTTCCTTTTTGCCGTTTACCGACACGCCTATAAAGCACAGCCCGACCTCAAAACCGCTCTCGTCGGAGGACGGCCCCGCAAGTCCCGTAGTAGAAACGGCGACGTCGCAATTTTCGGTTATTCCGTCCAGCATTTCCGACGCCACTTCCTTTGAAACGGGTTTATACTTTTCAAGCGTTTCCGCTTTGACTTTCAGCCTTTCTGTCTTTGCCTCGTTTGAATACGCAACTATTCCCTCGTGAAATACCGCGCTTGCTCCCGATACGGATATTATAGCGCTCGCTAAGCCTCCGCCCGTAAAAGATTCCGCACAAGAAAACTTCAAGTTTTTTGATTTCAGAATTTCAACGAGTTCTCTCGATTCGCTCATTTAGTCTTTATTACTCCTCTGTTCTTTACAAGATACGATACGCCCGAAACTATCGTGAGTATCACAGACACTACAAACAACGAAAACCCGAGAACACATATTACTTTGCCTGCTTTTACGTCGATTTTAAGCATATCTCTGACCAAAAGCAATACGATTATCGCAATATCCGTAAAAAACGTCTTTACCTTGCCAATGTTTTCTGCGGCAAGAACTACGTTCTCTTTTGCCGCCATCATTCTCAATGACGATACGATAAGTTCCCTCGCAATAATTATGCTTACGCCTATTCCGCCAACTATTAAAAACGCATCGCCCAAATACGAAAATACGTTCAGGGGGCGAGGATCGGCAAGCATAACAACAAGCGCAGACAAGACCAAAACCTTATCCGCTATAGGATCCAGAAATTTCCCGAGATCCGTTACCATATTATACTTTCTCGCAATATGTCCGTCTAAAAAATCGGTTAGGGCGGCGACAATAAAAATTGCGAGCGCCACAAAATAATGGTAAGAAAAATTAAGATAATACGCCGCTATAAAAAACGGTATCAAAATTATTCGTAACACAGTCAATTTGTTAGGTAAATTCATATCGTTTCTCCATATAAATCATAATCGTCGGCAGAAGTTATTCTTACATTATACCTCTTGCCTTGTTCGATATCGGAATCCGAAGTAAAATAGACTTTGCCGTCTATATCGGGAGCGGAAAAATAGGCTCTGCCGTAAAAACTTCCTTTTTCATAATCGACGCCGTCGGTCAAAACTTCGACCGTCTTGCCGACTAAACCAGCCGAAATTTGCCTCTGCGCCTCGTAAAGCATACTTACCCTCTTTTGTTTTACCTTTTCGGGTAAATGCCCTTTCATCTTGTACGCAGGAGTGCCTTTCTCTTTCGAATAAGCGAAAAATCCTGCGTTAGTCAACTTCATATCTTTTATAAATTTAAGCAAATTTTCAAAATTTTCTTCGCTTTCGCCCGGGAAACCGGCTATAAACGTCGAGCGTATCGCAATACCCGGAATTTCTTTCCTTAATTTGCAAATCAACTCCTCGTACGCCTTATACGAACCCTTTCTGTTCATTCTTTTAAGCACTTCGTCGTCGGCGTGCTGCAAGGGAATATCGATATATTTTATTATCTTATCGTTAGTCTTTATCTCCTCGATAAGTTCGTCCGTAATCATATCTGGGTAACAGTATAAAAGTCTGATACTCTTTACGTTTTCTAATGCGGAAAGTTTTTTGAGCAGTTCTACCAACTTGGGCTTACCGTAAATATCCTCACCGTACCTCGTTATATCTTGCGCAACCAAAATCAGTTCTTCGACGCCACCCAAATCTCTCGCTTCCGCTATCAAATCATCTTCGCTTTCCGAACGGTATTTGCCCCTTATGTACGGTATAAGACAATACGTGCAGTGATTGTTGCAGCCGTCCGCAATTTTAAGATACGCAAAATGGAGCGGAGTTGTAATAACCCTCTTTTCCGCCTTGAACTCGCCCTTTTTACCGACAAAATTCACCCTTTCGCCGCTATACGCCCTCTCTATTGCCTCGGGGAGTAAATCGTAATCGGCAATGCCCAAAAATACGTCCACTTCGGTAAATTCGTCGTATAGTTCGCCGATAAATTTTTGAGACAGACAACCCGTCATTACTATTTTTTCGAGCTTGCCCTTTTCTCTGAACTCGTTACATTCGAGCACGGTATCTATCGCCTCTTTCCTCGCAGACTCCAAAAATGCACAGGTATTGACGATTATTATTTCCGCATCTTCCATATTCTGCGTTATGTTTTGGGTGCCGAGCCGAGCCAGCATCTTTTCGGTATCAACCCTGTTTTTATCGCACCCGAGCGATATTACCCCGTATTTCTTCTGTGAAAATATCATATCAAACCAAATCTGTCTTCAAATTCTTCTATTGAAAAGTCGTCGCCGTACTGTTCCATAAATTGCTCTTTGGTCATTACCACTTGTTGGCGTTTACCCATTCCGCTCTCGATGATATAACCTTTGGCTTTCATCCAGTCGAATATTCTACCCGCCTTGCTGAACCCCCAATTCATCTTACGTTGCAACATTGAAATCGACACTTCGCCGAGTTGTATGGATACGTAAAGCGCAAACAAATTGTCTTTCGGAACCTTGCCATCCGACTGATCGTCGTCTCTGCCGGTTATACTTTCTATCTGCGGCGCAACTTCGTTATTTATTGCGGCAAGCGCATCCTCGTTGAAGTAACTATTGTTATGCTCTTTGATGTATCTTACTACGTCCTTTATCTCGTCCGTATCTATAAACGCACCTTGCGCCCTTTCGAGACTCGTCATATAACTCATCTTATAGAGCAAGTCGCCCATACCCAAAAGTTTCTCCGCTCCGGTTTCGTTAAGTATCGTATTCGAGTCTATTGCATTCGACATTTTAAACGCTATTCTCGAAGTGAAATTCGTCTTTATCGAACCTTCGATAATATTTACAGACGGACGCTGCGTCGCAAGAATAAGATATATTCCCGCCGCCCTCGCCTTTTGAGCGAGCCTTGCTATCTTGTCCTCTATATTCTTTTTATCGACGCTCATAAGGTCTGCAAACTCGTCCACAATAATCACTATCCTCGGAAGTTTACGCTCCTTTCTCGGATCTATCTGCATATTGTATTCGGAGATATTCCTGACTTCTGTATCTCTGAATTTAGCGTACCTCGATTCCATCTCCTTTATCGCCCAATTCAGCATTGCGACAGTCTTTTGAGCGTCGAAGATGATCTCGTCGAAAAGCATATGCGGAATACCTTTAAAGATAGAAAACTCGACTTGTTTGGGATCGACTATTATAAACCTCAGGTCTTGCGGCGAATATTTATACATCAAACTGACGAGCAAAGTGTTCAGCCCAACGCTTTTACCCGTACCCGTTGCGCCGGCAATCAAAAGGTGCGGCATCTTGGTTATATCCGCAACGATAGGATTTCCCACGAGGTCTTGTCCGATTGCAAAAGTCAACGAAGTCGGCTTTGCTTCTTTAAATTCCTTGCTCTCGATAACGCTCCTTAAACCGACCGTCGCCTGCTTATCGTTCGGAACTTCCACGCCGATATATGAAGTTCCCGGTATCGTCGTAAACCTTATATCGTTTTTCGTCTTTAATCTCAATTTAAGGTCGTCGGTATACTTGATTACGTTTTTTATGGATACGTTATCGGGTATCTCCAAATCAAATCTCGTTACGGTCGGGCCGTGCACAGTGTTGACGACTTTGGCGTTTATGTTGTTCAAAACTTTGAGAGTATTCAGTATTACGTCAGATTTTTCCCTTATGAAACGCTCTACGTCGCCGTAATCTTCATGTGATTTATAACTCTTAAGCAAATCAATAGGCGGCGCATTGTATTTGAAGTTCAAGGGCATTTCGTCGTAGGGGTTTACCCTCTCCGTTTCACTCTTGTCTTCAACGTTTACGTCTTCTTCGTAAGTGCGCTCTATCGGCTCTCTGCGAATAAATTCCGTCTTTCTTCCCGTAGGCTTGCCCGTATCTATATAATCGTCGTCGTCAAAAGTATCTTCGGTTATATCGGAATAGTCGTCATCGAACTTGTCGTCCGCCTCGAAGTCTAAATTCGAACCGTCGACAAAACTGTCGTCCGATGCGTTTTCGTCCTCGACGTCCAAATCGTCCGAAATGGTCGTATATCTCACCTCGTCGTCGCCCGAATCTATTTTATCGACAACCGCCTTGTAATTTTCGGGAATATAAACGTCGTCGAAGTCGTCCTCCGCTTTATCGTTTTGCGGCTCGGCGTACCCCTCCGCCGTAGAAAACATCGTCCTCGAAACGGGCTTGCCGATATTCTCGGGGTTTATCTTCTGCGGAGTTTTTATATAATTCACCCTTTCAGAAAAAGATTTATTGTATTCTTCGCTATACGAAGTCGGACGGGGAGACTCGTATTCCCTGCCTTTTCTTTCATCAAATGCGGAGCGCTCGTCTTTAAGTTCAAACGAGTCGTCGCCCAAAACGAGTTTTCTGCTACCCGACCTATATACGTCAGAGTTACGTTTCTCCTCGTATTTTTCTCTTTTAATTACAGGCTCGTCAATGAAATCGTCGTATTCTTCTATTTCTTTATCCGTTTCTTCTTTCTTGTCGTCTTTCTTTGAGCTTTCTTTATCCGACTTTTTGAATATTTTATCCCGTAAAGCGACCAATGCGCTTATAAGAATTATTGCGCCGAAAAGAATGTATGCTCCCAAATTCGATATGAGCGAACATATCGGGTAAATAATTACGCCTGCCGCCGCTCCGCCGAACGATGACCTTATAGTTTCATCTGACGCCGCATAATAACATTCGCCTATATATTCGCCGAAAGTTCTTCCGCTCGGAGTGTATAGCGCAAGGTGCAATAAGAAAAACACGTTTATAAACATAATGGTTAAGGCGATTGCCGTAGCCAGCCCACTGCCACGAACCACCTTTTTGCCGATTATCATCATTATACCGACAAGCAGCAAAAATACGAATAGCGGAAAAGCAAAATATCCGAATACTCCCCTCAAAAATACGGATACGGGGCCGCCCAAGGGATAGAATACCAAATCGCCCGTAAAAAGACAAAACAGACATACGGCGCTAAACAGCGTCAGCACCATTCCCCACAATTCTTTGGTGATTATCTTCGCTTTATCGCTAGTCTCTTTTTTAGCCATTCAGGATACCCTCTCTATAATTCGGTCAAATTTTCCCTTTTATATTATTATAACATATACTTATTTTAATATCAAGTTTTTGCGAAAGTTTTTTACAGTGAATTCGCCGCTGCGAAAATTCGCAGCGGCGATTGATCTTTTTATTTTTAATTTTCAGAATATATACTGCGC
>CAJOMT010000097.1 GCA_905235815.1 uncultured Clostridia bacterium | reverse complement strand
AAGCAATAAATTTGCGTCTAAATACGCCGGCATGAACGAAAAGAGAAATATTATTCTTTCTATGGCTATCGCAGGAGGGCTTGCGGCAGTCGGCGGCTCTCTTTATTATCTCAACCCGAGCATTGAATTTGTTTATAAATCGGCATATTCTGCTTTGCCCTCGGAAGGTTTCAACGGTATCCCCGTTGCGCTATTGGCAAACTCTAATCCTATCGGCGTTATCTTCTCGGGTGTGTTTATAAAGTATCTGGCATCGGGTGGCCAAAATCTCTCAGGTGTCGGGAATTACAACCCATACGTTTCAGATGTCATTATCGCCGTTATCATCTACTTTGCAGGGTTTTCAAGGCTTATGATTGAACTTATCACGAGGCGTCAGAAAAAACTTACCGAAAAGGTAAACGCAAAAATTGCTTCTCAAACGACCGGAATCGTTTCCGAAAAGGGCGTCAATCTTGTTGAAACAAAAGCCCGAAATAATGATTCCGCTCGGAAAGACGGCGGAGGGGGCGGCGGCTCGCTCAAAAAAGACAAGAACGAGAACAAGGGGAGATAAAAAATGGTACATATTTTACAAGATACATTTTTATACGCTATGCCACTGATGATAGTCGCGCTCGGCGGCGTGTTCGCCGAACGAAGCGGTATCATAAACCTTGCACTTGAAGGCGAAATGATTTTCGGTGCGTTTATCGGCGCTATAGTCGGTTACAGTATTTTATCCGGCGCTGAGCCTATGAATCCGCAACTTATGTTTATAATTTGCATGTTGGTTTCAGCGGCAAGCAAGCGGCGCTGCGTTCAGCTTGCTCTTGTCGTTTTCGGCAATCAACCTTAAAGCCGACCAGACTGTCGGCGGCACTGCGCTCAACATGCTTGCTCCCGCTCTCGTCTCTGCGCTTGGCATTGCGTTTTTCTCACAGGAAAAAATCGATATGCCTTCTCCGGAATGGTTCGAAGGCTACGCTATAAAAAATCCCAAGTTTCCTTCTATCCTGCAGATTTTCGGAGGGGCGTACATATCAACTTATATAGTAATAGCCGTATTCATTCTCCTTTCTTTGTGGCTCTATTTCACGAGAACGGGTATGCGTATGCGTTCTTGCGGCGAAAACCCGCAGGCGGCGGCTTCAGTCGGTATCAACGTATTTAAAATGAGATACCTCGGCACGACCATATCCGGCGCACTCGCAGGTCTCGGCGGCTACGTTTATATAGCGACGATTTCCGGCGGCGCTGCGGGAAACTCGGTTGCCGGCATGGGATTCCTTGCTCTCGCTATTATGATTTTCGGTAACTGGAAACCTTCCGGTATCGCACTCGGCGCAGTGATGTTCGGTTTCTTGCAGTGCATCAGCGCAAATACGGCATCGATTGAATTTTTAAGTAAAATCGGCCTCCCGGGGTACTTCTATAATATGATTCCTTACGTCGTAGTCCTTGTCGTCCTCGCGCTTAGGTTGTCCGAAAGCCGAAGGCATACCTTACGAAAAGGGAATGAGATAAAAAGATATCGTTTACAATCTATGGCAAAATTATACTTTAAATACGGTGCGATGGGTTGTTCCAAGACCGCTCAGGCGCTCATCACAAAATTCAATTACGAAGAACGCGGAATGAAAGTTCTTCTGATGAAACCTTCCGCCGACAACAGAGACGGCGTAAGCATTGCCAAATCGAGAATAGGTTTGTCGTCGGAGGCGTTGTCTGTTAAGCCGTCGCAAGACCTTTATGCGCTTTATAAAGACAACTACGCCGATTGTAACGTTATAATCGTCGACGAATGTCAATTTTTAACGCCCGAGCAAGTGGACAATCTGAGCAATATCGTTATCGATTTCAATATACCCGTGCTATGTTTCGGGCTTGCAACGGATTTCCTTACGCATCTTTTCCCGGGAAGCCGCAGATTGTTTGAACTTGCGGAATCCATAAGCGAGATAAAATCGGTTTGCAGATGCGGAAATAAGGCTACGGTCAACGCTCGTCTCGACGACGACGGCAACGTCGTATATAGCGGCGAACAAGTCGTTATCGGCGGCAATAACCGCTACGTTGCTATGTGCAGAAAATGTTGGCTTAACAAAAAACGCGAGCAAGAAGAAAGAGGTCTTTTCTTATGATATCAGAAGAAAAACCGTTTGTAATCGGTATTTGCGGCGGAACGGGAAGCGGAAAAACAACCGTCGCAAAAAAAATGTGTGAAACGCTTGACGGAAACGTTTTGCTTATAAGTATGGATTCATATTATAAGCACAATCCCGAAATGCCGCTTAATGAGAGAACGAAAATCAATTACGACCACCCTTCCGCTTTCGACGTCGATCTTATGCTCGAACAGTTAAGGCAGTTGAAGGACGGGAAAACGGTAAATATTCCGGTGTACGATTTTTCACAACATTTGCGCAGCGATAAAATCATCGTTGCCGAGAGCAAGCGCGTTATTATTCTCGAAGGGATACTGTTGTTCGCCATACCTGAAATACTCAGCGAAATAGATTTAAAAATTTTCGTCGACGTAGACGCAGACGTTCGTATTTTAAGACGACTTCGGCGAGACGTCAAGGATAGGGGCAGAACGATTGACGGCGTTATAGACCAATATCTTACAACCGTTAAGCCCATGCACGAGCAGTTTATCGAGCCTTCGAAAAAAAATGCCGACCTCATAATTCCTAAGGGCGGGCATAACGACGTTACTATCGATATTGTTGCCGAAGCGATCAAAATAAAGGTTAACGATAAAAATGAAAGATAACATTTGCCGAAAAAATGGCGATTACGTCGTAATTATAGGCGGTGCGAACGTCGATATTCTGGGTTTACCTTTCGAGGACCTTGTAATGCACGACTCTGCGCCGGGCGTGCTCAAATATACTTCCGGCGGGGTGGGCAGAAACATTACGGAGAACCTGCTTCGTCTCGGCGCAAACGTAAAGTTCATCACGGCTTTCGGAAACGATGCAAGCGGCGACAAGTTGAAAAAAGAACTTATCGACCTCGGCGCAGACCTGTCGCTTTCTTTAACTGTCGATGATGAAAACACTTCAACTTATATATGTTTGAACGATTCCAAGGGCGAAATGCAGGTTGCCCTATCCGATATGCGCATATTATCGCATTTAACGAGAGAGTTTTTCGCTGACAAATTCGACGTGATAAACGGGGCAAAATGCGTTGTTTTAGATACCAATCTCGGGGACATTTTAGGTTTTTTGACAGAAAATATAACGACGAAAGTTTTTCTCGATACGGTTTCTTATAAAAAGGCGAGAAACTGCAAAGAGTATGTTAAAAATCTTTTCTTCGTCAAGCCGAATATCGTTGAAGCGGCTGCGCTAACGGGAGAAGACGTCAGCACCGAAAAAGACGTCGAGGCCGCCGCAGATAAGCTTTTGGCGATAGGGAACGAAAACGTCGTTATCTCTATGGGCGAACACGGCGTTTACTATGCGAACGGGCGTGAGAAAGGTTGGCTTAAAAACGAAGATTTCGAACTCGTCAGCGCAACGGGTGCGGGCGACGCATTTATGGCGGGGACGATATTCGGGTATTTAAACGACAAATCGTTCGTGGACTGCGTAAAACTCGGTCTTTTGGCTTCTAAAATTGCCTTGACAAGCATAGATACAGTCAGTAAACAGATAGATAAACTCAAAGAATATATCTAATAAAGATTGCACGATACGTGCAAAATTGCAGAGGAATATATGCAAATTAAAATTTCAAACGAAGTAAAAGAAGCGCTAGCAAACGGCAAGGCCGTTGTTGCGCTTGAATCTACAATTATATCTCACGGTATGCCTTATCCGAAAAACGTTGAAACGGCGCTCATGGTCGAGGAAGAAGTGAGAAAAAACGGCGCTGTGCCGGCTACGATAGCTATTTTAGACGGGGTTCCTACGGTAGGCTGTTCAAAAGATGAAATCGAACGCCTCGGCAAAGAAGGTCTTTCGGTTACCAAGACGAGCAGGCGCGATATACCCGTCGTCGTTTCCGAGAAAGCAGACGGAGCGACCACCGTTGCCGCAACTATGATTTTCGCTGCATTAGCGGGCATTAAGATTTTCGCCACGGGCGGTATCGGAGGCGTACACAGAGGTGCGGAAACGACTATGGATATTTCCGCCGACCTCGAAGAACTTGCTCGCACAGACGTCAACGTTATCTGCGCTGGCGCAAAGAGCATACTCGACCTCGGCCTTACCCTTGAATATCTCGAAACGAAAGGCGTTGACGTTATAGGTTACGGTACAGACGAACTGCCGGCATTTTTCACGCGCAAGAGCGGTTTTAAAGTCAATCACCGCCTTGATACCCCGAAAGATATAGCCAAGGCTTTTTTGGTTAAAGACGAACTCGGTCTCGGCGGCGGAACGCTTGTCGTCAATCCTATTCCGAGCGAATATTCTATGGATGCGGATTATATCGAAAGCGTTATACGGGAGGCCTTAAAAGAAGCGGACGACCTCGGCGTAAAGGGCAAGGAGATCACGCCGTTTTTACTCGATAGAATTCAAAAGATTACCGGCGGACAAAGTCTTGAAAGCAACATAAAACTCGTACTCAACAATGCGGCGCTCGCCTCAAAGATTGCCGTAGAAATGTCAAATCTGAATAGGGGTTAATCCTATGGATATCAATTCGATTTTAGCCAAATGCGACCACACTTTACTTTCTCAGTCGGCCACGTGGGAGCAAATCAAAGCAATTTGCGACGACGGTATCAAATATCATACGGCTTCCGTATGTATTCCGCCTTGCTACGTAAAGCGCGCCAAGGACTACGTCGGCGATAAACTTGCAATTTGTACGGTTATCGGGTTCCCTAACGGTTACTCGACAACAGCGACTAAACTTTTCGAAACCGAAGACGCACTTGCAAACGGCGCCGACGAAATAGATATGGTCATAAATATCGGTCAGCTAAAAGAGGGCAATTTCGCCTACGTTGAAAACGAAATACGTGTTCTTAAAAAAGTTTGCGGCGATAATGTACTTAAAGTTATTATTGAAACGTGCTTGCTTACCGATGATGAAAAGATAAAAATGTGCGAGATAGTTACCGCCGCAGGTGCCGACTATATCAAGACGTCGACAGGTTTTTCGACTTCGGGAGCGACTTTTGACGACGTTGAACTGTTTTCCAAGCACGTCGGAAGCGGCGTAAAGATAAAAGCCGCAGGCGGTATTTCATCTGTTGAAGACGCCGAAAAGTTTATATCTCTCGGCGCTGACAGGCTCGGTACGAGCAGAATTGTGAAAATTGTAAAAGAAAACGAAAACAAATGATTTTCGGAAATTTTAATAAAATTATTTGGAGGAAATTATGCCAATCCCAACACCTCATATAACGGCAAAAGCAGGTGATTTTGCCAAGACAGTACTTATGCCGGGCGATCCGCTCAGAGCAAAATTTATTGCCGAAAACTTTCTCGAGAATGCGGTTCTCGTCAATAACGTGCGTGGCGTAAACGGTTACACCGGCACGTATAACGGCAAGCGCGTTTCCGTAATGGCTTCCGGTATGGGCCAGCCCTCGATCGGTATTTATTCTTACGAGTTGTTCAATTTTTACGACGTTGAAAATATAATTCGTATAGGTTCTTGCGGTTCGTTTGATAAAGACCTTCACGCAAGGGATATAATTATCGCCATGGGCGCATGTACTAACGGAAATTACGCAAAGCAATACAATCTTCCCGGAACTTTTTGTCCGATTGCGGACTTCGGTCTCGTTAAACGTGCCGCCGAACTGTGCGAAAAGAGCGGGGTTAACTTCAAAGTCGGCAACGTGCTTTCAAGCGATACTTTCTATGACGATTCAAACAGCGGAATGTTATGGGCTAAAATGGGCGTTCTCGGCGTTGAAATGGAATCTGCGGCGCTTTACTGTAACGCCGCTCGTGCAGGTAAAAAGGCACTTTGCATTTGTACGGTAAGCGATAGTTTCGTCAATCCGGAAGAAAATACTTCTGCCGAAGAAAGGCAGAATTCCTTTACCGCAATGATGAAGATTGCGCTTGAATTAGCATGAAAAGATTTTTTATTATTGTGCTTGACAGTATGGGTATCGGCGAGATGCCCGACGCACATCTTTGGCACGACGAAGGTAGTA
>CAJOMT010000096.1 GCA_905235815.1 uncultured Clostridia bacterium | reverse complement strand
AATAATATACAACTACATTTTACTAAATAATTTTCCATTTTGCAAGCGTTTAGGTAGATATACCTACATAATATTTTTCTCTCCACTTGCTAAACTAATACTACATAGGAGAAAACATTATGAATGTAAACCAAGCGGTGGCTAAAAGAATAAAAGATTTATTAAAAGAGAAAGGAATTACTCAATACAGGTTAGAGAAAAATTCCGGAATTTTACACGGAAGTATGGCATGCATTATGAACGGACGCAATAAAACTGTAACGCTAAGTACTGTATATATGCTTGCCCGTGGGTTTGATATGACGATTATTGAATTTTTAAACGATCCGATTTTCTTGTCAGAAGAAATAGAATTTGAATAATATAAAATTATTCCCGAAGCCATAAACGGCTTCGGGAATATAATTTTAAATCAATATAAATTATTAAAGACTTTTAGTTGTAAACGTTATGTAACCGTCATCATCGTAGGCAACAGCAATCTCGTCGAAGTTATGATAAAGTTTTACGTTTGTAAGTCCAACGCCTACGAACATTTTTACCGTTATATCCTGATCGTTGTCATTAGCTATTGCGACATTTTCGGTAATTGCACCACTATCTACGAGCAATACGTTTACGTTATAAGATATGGCAGATTGTGCAGATAAAACAGTTATGTTGCCAATCGCATTGACTTGCTCAGCTACTTTTACCGCAAGCGTCGGATCGCTATTTACTGTCAAAACAGTACCTACCGGAATTTCTACCGAAACCTTATTATCGCTGTCATTTATAGTCGTAGCTGCCGTCACAGTTTTGTCTTCTGAGTCTACCGCCGTCGCTGCTGTCGCTATTGCTTGTATTGCAGCCGGAGTAGCAGCATCAGCCGTATAAGCATTGCCTTGTACCGCTTCTACAACTATATTCATCTTCGTATTAAGATTTTGATATTCATTGCCTGCCTCAATCGGCATGTAAATTTCTACGGGGATATCGGATATCTCTCCTTCCGCTTCAAGACTCTCCCAGTTGCCGTTTCTCGATACACCCGAAAAAGCTGTTTCGCCAATCTTTACTGCAATCGCATTGAATAATTTAAGTCCTTCGGTTACCGTTACGACAACTCTGTATTTAATGTTTACGTTGCTTTCGTTGCCGACTTTAACGTTAAATTTAATTTTGTCGCCGGGGGTTACTTTGTCAAGCTCAAGCGTGCTCGTTGCGGCAGTATAAGTTGCCGTTCCGCCGTTAGAAAAGTTAGGCGAAACTTCTTTATAATAATACGTCGCAGCGTGAGGGCCTTGGGCAATCGTGCCCGCTACCTCTCTGGTATTATCATTTTCCGTCGTCGCAGAATATAATTTATCGACTTCTATCGACGCACTGATTTTAACTTTGCCGGAAACAATGGCAGCGTTTACTTTGCTTTCGCTTGTGAAAAGAGCGAATGTGGTTCCCGCAATAAGCGAAGTACAAAGTACTATCGCAAGAACTGCTGAAAGTAATGTTTTCTTTTTAAGGTTCATAATTAATCCTCACTTAAATTTTTTTTATTTTTTTATTTTTTAAAACGAGCCTTTAATTTAAGGACGCCTCGTTGTCGCCTGAGTTGCCATAACGACTATGTCGAAATAAACTTTTTTGCCTTGTGCAAGGTTGTTTATCGTCGTGTCGTCTATAAACGTTAATTTGACGGTAAATGCGACATTTTTATTTACTTCTACAATAGTGCCGCCGTTTACTGTAAGATTACTCGATTTTTCATTGAGATAATGAGTACCGGTTAAATCGGTAAGTTCAAGTTTTAATTGATTGTGTAAGGCATTGTAATTGCTCGTTATCTCGTTTCCCGACTCGTCTTTTATTACAAGTTTTACAGAATAATTATATGCAACCGTATCTCTGTTTCTTATCTCGAATTTTGCCGAAAGCACGCTTTGCGGAGCAATCAATGCATTGCTCCCTAAGCCGAAAGCGTTACTGATATTATTGGCATTCACTTCCTCTTGGTTCACAGTGACAGGAGTAAGATATCCGTCGCTGTCAAGAGCGGTGTAAGAATGTGCCGTCCTTACAAGCGTTATCTTTAAAGTTCCGGCTTCCAAATGATTGTTTATGCTAACGGAATCGGTGAAAAGTGAATACGTGCCCGCTACTGCCAATGAAATGCAAAGCACAATCATCACAAGCGCTATAATAATAGCTCTCGCTCTTCTGGAACCCCTTCTTGGTTCTTGTTCTTCCATAGTCCCTCTCCTCTTTAATTTTCTTCAGCCGCCTGCTCTCTGCTTAATCTTCTCTTTTCCGCTCTTTGAAGCCTACGAGCCTCTGCCGCTGCCGCTATTTCACGCTTATTGTTTTCTTCGGCAACGTCTATCAGCCCTTTCGCCGTATCGTATGCCGCAATGTCTGATACCTTGATTTCAGTCGCTTTAACGTCTATTTTGCTCTCTGCGGAGTTTTTGCGGTACTGCTTCATAAGATCGTTTTCCAAATTGAATTTCGCAACAGTCAAGCCACGCTTTATAGTCAAACGAATCAAATATTTTCCTTCCGCTTTTACACGTACTTCCGTCTTGGTACGGCTCTCAATTGCGTTCTCTTTGGTCTTTGCATACTCGAGTAACCCGTTAAAGAACCCTTTTTGCTCTTTGCTGAGTTCTTCATAGAGTTCATCGATTGTTTTACGCTCGTTTTTAGTTAATATAACTGCGTTTTCGTCTATTTCCGCCACCGGTTCAGCCTCAGGTTCGGGTTCCGTCAGCGACACGGAAACTTCTTCGCTTTTAGCGGCGTAGTCCACAGGCAAAAGCATCATACCTTCCGGTACGTTAGTGCCTGCCGCATTGATATTAACTTCTTGTACAGTATTGTGGCGTCTTTCGATCAGATAGTAAATAAAATCTATCGTCACGTAGACTATCGAAAAGACACAAATTATAATTGCAAGAATAATGAATAAAATCAATAAAGTTCTCATATTCCTACTCCTCCTATATTACCTCGGTCGTTTAGTTACCTATCTTTAACACTTTAATTTTCAGAATGTCCGTCGTCCGGATCTGAATTTTCCGATTGCCGCTCTTTTAATTCGGCAAGTTGTTTTTTTAAGTCCTCTATCTCGCTCGCCTGTTTTTGTTTGTCCTCTTCCATTTTCTCTTTTTCTTCGATGAGGCGTTTTTTCTTATCTGCGGACAAGATGTTTACTATTCTTATTATTTCTAAAACAATTATCACTACGCACGGAACGATTATCAGCAGTACCATCACAATCGGCTGTTTGAGTGAATATACCAAAAACCCGAGTACTCTGCTTTGCCCTGTTACCTTTCCTATTATATGATTAGGAGAAGTGAGACTTTCGTCCGTATCGATCGTTTGCTTTAACACGCTGGCGTCGCTCGATTTATTGTCGCCTTCAAGACTGATAACGTATCCGCCCGTCGATTTCTGTTCAATGTTAACTATACGGTGCGTTATCGTTTCTTGCGTTACGTATCTGTATTTAAAGGTCAAGACGTCTCCGACCTGCAATTTCGAATACCATTCGGCAGCCGCATCGTCATCGTCCGGAACCAATTCGATAAAGACCATTGACCTTACGGGTATATCTTTTATTTTATACCCCGAAACGTCGGTCTCGTCACATTTTTCCATTGACGGGGAGATGACTACACGCATCTGATGCCCGAAAATATTTATTGCGCCGTCCGCATCTCTTTTTGCCGTTATGGTGAACACCACCATGATTACCGCCAAAACAACAAACGCATATATGATCACGTTGAGAATAATATTCAACGCTTTTTTTGTTTTCTTTTTCGAATCCCCCATATCTGTATCTATTTAACAATGTTAGTCGAAAGCAATACGTCGAAATCCGCCACGGTGCCTTGCGCCTCGTTGCCGACTTCCTCAGGCATTGAGAAACGTATTGTGATTTGTGCAGGTTCTTCGCCGAGTGCACATACAAAATTTACCTTTTTGTTTTCGTCCAGCATTTCGCAAAGCGTGTGGACGTAAACTTCCTCTCCGTAACATATTTCCACGTTCACGAAATCTTTCAACGTGCTTTCGCCGACCTCTTTGAATTCTATGCCTATATCGTAATCGTCGGCAGCCCTGCTCTTAAATTTTACCTTGTATTCGAAATCTTCTCCGGGCCTCAGACTCGGTAAATCCACTTTGCGCTCAAACACCTCAGTTCCGTTCACTTCAAGCGTCGCTCCTGTGGAATAATCTTTCAGCGCATTTCTTTCATAAACGAAAAAGAAGAATCCCAACAAATAAACTACGACAAGCGCAAGTATTAAAATGTCTCTCGATACTCTCTCTCTCATTTCAGAAAAACCCTTCATTTTATACATTTTGAATTTGGCATAGTACCGAATTCCGCCATGATAAAATCAAATTGAACCATTGTCATAATCCGAAGAAGTTTGCCAAAATTTTGTGCGAAACCGCTATTTATACCAAAAAATGTAAAATATATACTTCAATTTCACAAAAATCCGAGCAATAAAGTAGAATTATGACTATACAGTATATATTGTAACAAAACTATCATCTTTTGTCAAGCATTTATACTGTTTTTTATTGCAAAAAATTATTATTTATATGTATTAGCAAAAAATGGCAAAAAAAATAGCCGCTTAAAAGCGGCAATGAAACATAATTATTATTATGTTGTATTGATAATTTGAGCGAGCTGTTTCTTTTGTAATATACTATCATATCGCATAATATTTGTCAAGGCTTTTATGCGCTTTTTTTCATTATTATATAATAATATTAAAATTTTTTCAAATTCATAACTCAAAAAAGCCTTTTATTTCCTATATTTTTTCATCTGCTTTTCCATTATACAACATAATAATAATTATGTTTCATTGCCGCTTTTAAG
>CAJOMT010000095.1 GCA_905235815.1 uncultured Clostridia bacterium | reverse complement strand
CGAGGAGCGAAAAATCAAATATTCAAGGATAAAATATCCGATTACGATCATAAAAGAAAACCCCGATTACGCGGTAACCTTGCAGGAAATACGCGACCTCGACCCCCTTCTTGTAATTGTGGGCGGCGAGGAAGGCGTTATCATAGGCACCCGACTTGCAAACGATCTGGGATTGACCGGAAACCCATTTTCAAACATTTCCAAAATGACTCAGAAAAGCGTCATGCATAAGATTTTGAAAGAATCCGGACTGAGATATATACGCGGAGAAGAGGTGTCCTCTTGGGATGACTGTCTTTTGTTTCTTGAAAAAACGGAAAATGAGGACGTTGTCCTGAAACACGTTCACGGCGTTGCCTCTGTCGGCGTTCATCTGGTTCATGGCAAAGAGGAATTGCTGGCTGCATTCCGGCAGGAAGAGACAGCTGAGAATATGTTCGGAGAAACGGAAAACCGGCTGTTGCTGCAGGAGCGTATTTTCGGCGAAGAGTATATTGTTAATACGATCAGCCGAAACGGTATACCGGCTCTGACGTCTGTATTCCGGTATTATAAAAAGCAAATGCCTTCGGGTTCAATCATATACAGAGGTCTTGAAGCGGTCACGGAGCTCGGTCGGAAGGAGACGGAACTTGTGGAATACGCCTTTCATACGGTCAGGGCTCTTGGGATCACAGACGGGCCCGTTCACGGCGAGTATATGATCGATGAAAAAGGTCCCGTTCTTATAGAAGTCAACTGCCGTGTGATGGGAGGGAGCGTGCCGGCCGGATTTCTCGATAAAGTGTTCGGATATCACGAAACGGGCGTAGTGCTGGATTGTATGCTGGACGGCGAGTATCATAAAGAGTTTTTGAAAAAACCGTATAAACCACTGAGAAAAGGATACGTTAAGGATTTTTATTCCGACAGAGACCAAACCGTTTCGTCATCGGGCATTATCCCGATCCTTCTCAATATGAAAAGCTTTTACTCCGGATGGGTGGAGAACGCGGGAAAAGCGGACAGCCTCCGCGAGACGATCGATCTTGAGACAGAGACAGGCTGCGTGTATCTGGTTCACGACGACACGGAAACGACGAAAAAAGATTTTGACCTTCTTATGCTCATAGAGGAAAAATATCCGAATTTATTACACTCGAACACACCCCTCTTTCTCGCCCCCGAAGACGATTCGGAGCTTACGCCTGAGATCATGGATACACTGAACAGCGATACCGAAACTTTGATTTATGATATTATTTCATTCTATAAAAACGGTTCCAAAGGAGATCCGATCGTTCCGGAAAAGTTGTTGAAAGCAAACCCGTATAACCGAGAGATCATGGAATTACTGAAAAACATAAGCGGTGTTTGATAGTAAAAATATTTGAAAATAAAGTAAGAATACAATACGAATAAAAAAACAAATCCGAACACTTTGTTTGTCACAAAAAAGTTCGGATTTGTTTTTATATTACAGCTATAATTGAAATGAAAACAGAACGAACTGATACTATTAAGCAAATATCCATAAAGAGCCATGATAACGCAAGCATTACAACAACATATACCCAAGAATATGCAAAATAACAGCTGTAAGTACCGATGGCATAGTTCAAAGGAGATATTGGAGTATTAAAAACCGAACTAATGGTGCCCCATCCTTTTTCTCTGCGAACATTCCAATCTAATGACATCATAATTTCGTACACAAAATGGGAAAATTAATTAATAGTATCTCTATCAAGGCAGTCACTTCCTCTCTATTATTTCAACCGCATCGTGAAACTTCGCCAGTTCTTCTATCGCATTGGTTATGCGATAATCCGTTATATATCTATTGTCAAAAATATTTTTTTCTTTGACTATGAACACATGTTTTTTTCTATCCATTTTGCAATCCAAATAACCAACAAACTTATTATCCACTAATATAGACAAAGGCCATTTCATTCCCTTTTTTTTGAAATATTCAAATGAAAAAGAATAATCAAAAAAAGTTTCTAGCCATTTTTTATCACGAACAATAGTATCCATAGGGGAAATCAATTTGACTTTTCCATCGTCCTCCATTGCAGTATTACTATTGAACAATTCATAATTTGATGAGTGCATATAATAATATCTGTTTCTAAATTTCACAGGAAATTGTATAATAGTTTTCTTGGCAATTAAATCTTCAAATAAGGCATTGATTTCATCGGACTTAATACCACTAAGGCTTGTTATCTGTGCAGAATTTGTTATACCAAGCGATTTCACCATTTTTTCTATTACATATATTTTAGCACGTTGGGAATCCATATCAGCACATGGCCAATTTTCTATTCCTACATTTTGCCGCAAAGTATAAATTGGTTCACGAAAAGTCCCCTCTTTTCTACCACAAGTAAGCAAATCAGAACGTCTAGTCATCCTAAAAAAAGCATGAAAGATTGGTAATTCACACCGATAATTATTCTCAGCACGTCCTTTTAAATACTCATTCCATTCTTCAATTAGATTTAATTTCTCCCATATTTGTTTCGCAGTCAATCCTTCGCAATTTGATAATCTTTCAATAAGCTCAAGTTCCGCCAATTTATCTCGTTCATTATCTGCATATTTTTCTTTCAATTCTTCTGAAGTGCCCCATCTAACTATATCTTTGGTTGCCAAGTGATACATCGAATACTCTTTTAAAGGCACAAAAAACAAATTTCTTTTAAAGGCAATTGTTTCAATAATCTTAAAATTCAAATATGCCGCTTCGTCTAAATCAGAAGTTGTAAAATTTTCTTTTCTGTTCCATAACATCATATACTGGTTTAAATGTATAGTTGGATTAGGATCATATTGAAGGCCGCAAATATCTGATACTATCTCATCAATAGATTTTTCGCTCCTCGTTAACAAATGATTACTATACAAAATTATTTTTCTAATTCTATCTAGACTAATTTCATTTAAAGTCATAACAGTTTCACCCCGCGCTCGCTACAATTTTCCCCACACTAATTCCACTATTAATAGCATTCAAAACTCCTATTTGGCCATTTCTATCTCCACAAATAAATTCCCTCGGAACATTATCCTCACCATCAATTTTATTAGTTTCAAAAACAGAGATTGGTGAAACTACCGTTAATTATCCGAACACCTTTTACTTTATCAAAGGCTGTTTCGGTTTTATAATTAAGGTGTTTTAGTTATATAATTCTGAATCTTTTATCTTGATACCGACCTGTTTTCCCGCTGTTTTATAAACGTTATCCTTATCAAGGTAGGTTTCGTCGTCGGGATATATCCTGTTATTACTCTCTCGCTCGAGTGTTGTCCGCTAAATTCCAGCGCTTAATAGTAAGCATACTAATTACGTGGCTCGCTAACACTATTAAAGCGATAAACCCCAACGCAAAACCATTAACCGTCCAACTGAACACGAACGGGTATGTTTGAGAAGCCGACGACGCCAGAGTAAAAAGTATCGACGACGTGAGCGCGCCAATGGGAATTGCTAAAACTGCCGCAATGATTATTTGCGCAACGCTTTGCAATAGCCACAAATTTGAAATATCGTTTACCGCAAAGCCTATCAACCTTAACTCCGAAAGTTGTCTTTTTTGTTCTATCAATGCGTTTTGTCCCATTATCGTCAAAATAATAAATGAAATTGCAAGCGAAAACGCTATCATAACGTAAACAAAAACGTCTATCGAGTTGAATGTTGTGTGTATATCACGACTGAGATTACTCGTAAACACGGATATCGAAGCGTTCTTATCGCTCATATAATCGAGAAATTCCGTCTCGTCGGTCACGTTTGCCAATATCGAGGATACATAACTCACTCCAAGCGCTTCAAACTGCGTTTTGGATAAATAAGTGATCGGGTGGAAGTACTGAAAACTTACGTCGTTGACTTTTACCGAATTACCGTTTATCAAAACGTTGTCACCTTTTTTTACGCCCAGCTCTTCCGCCGTTGACTTTGGAAGAATAATACCTTTCTGTTGTATCTTTAAATTGCCATTTCCGTTTTCAGAGGGAATTATTATAAGTTCGGTATCACTTGCTTCGTCAAAGGCAAGGCACTCTAAATAAGATTTGCTTTTCCCGGATGCGTCGGCAACCTCAACGTAAGCATAATCGCAATTAATAAGCTCCTTTACGAAGGTCTGCGATCTAATATCCTCAACGGTTTCATCATCGACGATCGACGTCATATAAACCTGAACGTCAAACGATAATCTCCTATCGACCGTCTGCGACATCAATTCGTTTTTTGAAATGTAGAAAAAGCAAGATAAAATTATAATTACTAACGAAGAAAAAATCGAAAACACGGACACAAGGAATCTTCTCGTATTTTGCGCTATCGAGTTTATGCTGAGTTTAATTGCCAAAGGCGCTCTGTCGACAAACGCTTCGAGTTTTAACGGCAGGCTTTTTCTTTTTGCCTCGTTTGAAATTGTTGCGTCTTTCGGGGTTATCTTGAAAATCTGCCTGCATGAGATGATCGCCGTAAGCATTGCGAAGATCGTAAGCGCAAGCACCGACGTGACGGCGATAAGCGGTTGTACGGAAAACGGTATCGTAGGTATAGAATAAACCCTTCTCATAACGATAGCAAGCGCGCGGGTAAGCAAAACCCCAAATCCCGTTCCAAGTATGCCCGAGACCGTGGACATCAGCAAGGTAAACGCTATAAAAACGGAAATGATATCCCAATGGCCCACCCCGATAGACGTCATTATTCCTATCTGCGGCGTCATGACTTTAATGATCTGGTTAATGAAGAGTCCTATGACGATCATTGTTATCAAATAAAAGAATACCGGTAAGAATATGACCATGACACGCAGCTGTTTTATTACGTTTTCAATATAAACGTAATAAAACAGTTTATTATTTTCGGTAATAGAATTTATCGTTGCGCTTTTTGATTCAAGGTAGGTTTGAACGTTGGCGGCAACCTGTTCTTCCGAATAGCCGTCTTTTGCCGTAATAAGTATCTGATTGGTTGCGCGTTCGGTAAAGCTTTTTGCGTCCGTGTTTAAAATGTCAAAAATATTTATGCCGGCTTTTGTGACGCTTTGTATTAAATAATCAAGAAAGGCCGGATCTTCATCTGTTTTTTCTTTGAGCATTTCGGCAAGTCGGTCTACAAGCATAGCCATCTGGCTTTCGTCTATGTATATATAACCAAAATCGCTGTTGTCCGACCATACGTAGTTGTTTGTGCGCGCCTGAATGGCCTCGGGTACTTCGACTATTTGATTTATGTAGCAATCCACAAAACAATCGGAATAACCGATAGTTATTTTATTGCCCACCTCAAAACCGTTGTTTTCGGCGAACTTTCTTACGACTGACACGTTTATCCTATCCGAAAAACTTTCAACGCCTTCAACGACGTAAAGCTTTATAATAGCCGAGTCGTCGTCTTTTGTGGTGAAGATTCCGGAAGTAATCGTTCTACCGTCCGATTTTTTCAAAAAAGCGTTCATAGTCAATCGATATTCAACGTTTGCGACGCCTTCTACTTCCGTTATGTCGGCAAATTTTTCCTTATCGGCAAACCCGATGGACGCTATTACGTTTACGTTGCCGTTTTCAAGCAAGTAGTTGGCAAACGTCGTTTCCAGATTGTAAATTGTGGACGCAAACGCGCTCAACAATGCGACGGCAAGCGTCGCAACGAACGCCATAGAAATAAAAAGCCCGATAAATCTTTTAAAAAAAGGTTTAAGCATAAGGCTAATCATATTACCAAATCACCTCTTCGGCTTTGATGATATGATCGTTGAATTCCTCTTTGGCGATCTTTCCGTCTCTCATCGTGATAATGCGGTTAGCCATTTGGGCGATTTCGCGAGTATGCGTCACTAAAACTATGGTTTTGCCTTCGTTATGTATTTCTTCGAGCAGTTTAAGCACAGCTTTACCCGAAGCGTCGTCAAGCGCGCCGGTCGGCTCGTCGCACAACAAAATATCGCTTTGTTTATTAAGCGCCCTCGCTATAGCGACGCGCTGTTGTTGTCCGCCGGATAATTGGCGCGGGTATTTATTTTCCTTGCCCTGCAAGCCCACCCTTTCCAAAAGAGCAAACGCGCGCTCTTTTTTGCGTGAACCCGGCGCAATAATAACGTTCTGATATACCGTTATATCGTTTATAAGGTTAAAAAACTGATAAACGAAACCTACCGTGTTTCGTCTGTATAGGGTAAGCTGTTTGTCGTTATACTTGGCTATGTCGTTGCCGTGTACTAAAATTTCACCCTTGTCTACCTTGTCGATTGCGCCGATCATATTGAGTAAAGTTGTTTTACCCGAACCTGAACTGCCTAAAATGACGAGAAATTCATGCTCGTAAACTTTAATCGATACGTCGTTTAAAGCATACGTCAAACCTTCGCCTTCGCCGTAAGTTTTTATGAGATTTTTCGTTTCTATCAATACCTTTTCCATAAACATTACAAAATCTGACTATAAAAGCGCATTTTCGGTAAAGACGTCGCCCGAAACCAAACTTTTATCTTTTTTCAAGTCCTTTGAAAAGCTCACTTCGTAAATAGCGCTTTCTATGTTAAGGTTTTTGATATTTTTAAAAATATCGATTGCAAAATGATTATCGGGTAGCGCAAGACATAAATAATCGTATTTTTTTGCAACTACCTTATTTATCTCGTTCAGGAAAATTTTATAATTTGTTAAATTATCGTTTTTGCTGATAAAAAACGATAAAAACGGGAATTCCATCGGCACGTTCTCTTTTGGCAATTTAAGGAACTTTAACGCTTGAAGCAACGGATTTGCAAGCCTGAGCATCTTCATCAACGAGCCGTATTTTAAAATAGTGTATTGTTTATATGAAGAAACGTCCCATAAACAAGCCGCCGCAAGTATTTCGTCGCCATCTGACAACAAGTAAAAATCTTCGGGTTTTAAGTTATAAAACTGATCCAAAGATTTTATAACGGGGAAGAATTCCTTTTTCTTTCCTTCTTCATTTAAAAATGATAATATGGTAATTATATCGCCTTCATTTGCTTGTCGGAAAGTATACGGATGGTCCGGGACTTTTATCCTCTGTTTAGGATTATACATAAAGGTTTTTAAGTCGGTGATTTTTGCGAAAGATATTATTTTTCTGCTTTTTTCAATCATATTTTTAAAGTTATTGTCTTTTGCGACGCAGCAGTAGAACAAATCCACGTCTTCTTTCTGAAAGCATTTAAAAAACTTTATGCTGTTGGGATACAAATCTTTAAACTCGGGATTCTTTTTCAGACCGCAAATATATCCGGTTTTGGTTATTTTCCCGTTTATGTACATATCCCTGACCAAAACGGAGCACGTATGAACGATTTTGTCGTCTTTTTTATGGACGTAAACGTGAGCCTCACCCGATTCTCTCATATACGAGTCATAAGCGTCGGGACGCCTTGTATAAGCCATTGTAAACAAATGATTCCCCGCAACGCTCTCTAAAATCCTCGATATTTCTTTTCCGTCCGCTTTTGTGGCTAAAAATGAATTGTTTTCCATATTAGAATTATTACTCATATTTTTCACCCGTTAAATATTATTTATTTGCGCTTCCGCCGATAGGAGTGTAGTGTTGACGTAAGAGAAGTTGAGTTTGCCGAATTATATATACATATATGGATGTTCCTCCACCTTTTGGTGTCAATGAAACATAAAGATACAGCTTTTAAAATCTATTGCTCATAAGTTGTCTGCTGACCTTTTGAACATTTTTCATTAAAGCAATAATATTTCTGGTTTTATAATAATCCACCCGGTTATCAAACAGTCTAATAGATTCTTCATCTGCTAGACTGTTTCGAATAAAATCGATATTTTTCTCAGAGTACTTCATCATTACTCCTTTGTTAAGATATTATTATTTCATTATTTGGATTAAACAAATCATTAAACATATCATTATGTTGTTTGTTTACTAAAAAAGGCTTTGTATCTTCGTTAAAGTATTTTAGTTCCAGTGTTTCATCATTTTCTGCTGATAGACTTCCATTAATACTTTTGCATAAGAAGAATAAGAGAATCGGCTGGGCCTCATCCCCGTTTGGGTACTTATCAGAATAATCAGAGTAAACTCCTATCAAGTTTTTTACTTCAACATTCAATCCGGTTTCTTCCATTACTTCCCTTTTTAAGGCGGAAACAAAAGATTCTCCAAGCTCCATTATCCCACCAGGAAACCCCCAAGTATTTCGATCTGCTCTACGTTGCAATAACACTTCACCTTTATCGTTCATAATTGCAGCGGCAACACAATTAAGAAATATTTTGTCATGTCCGACTTTTGATCTAATATAAGTTACATAATCCATTGCTGACCTCCCCTTTTTTATTCAGAATAGCCTTTCAAAACCATTAATCTTTTTATTCAACAACGCTTTGAGCAAAATAAAGTTCCATTGGAGCATTTTGTTTAATGCTTGTTATAACATCTGACAAATGTAATACTATGTTTGGTTTAACATGCATACAATATTGTTGCACTTGATTTTCATAAATCAGTCTCCTAATAATTATTATATACATTTGGCTATAGACCATTTTATCCATTCAGGAATCGAGGGCTCAGTCATGATTTCATCATATTTAAACCATTTGTATAGATCGTGTTCTTCACTCAATGTCACTTCGCGACTATCACTACAACAACTATAAAGGAGAATAACTAAATGTGTACCATCGGGTCTGATTACAGTCGATGCTGACTTAATCTGTATTTTCTCAACTGTTAGTGCAATCTCTTCTGTAATTTCTCTTATTACAGTTTGTTCAGATGTCTCTTTGTATTTAATTCTACCTCCAGGCAAATCCCAACTATTAGTTGAAGCATCACCAATCATTTCTTCTTTTGTTTTTCGCAAAAGAAGAATATCATACCACACATTTGACGGCAATGGCAAATTCATTGTTTTTCATTTTATTCAACTTAACTTTCTAAATATTTATACATAATGGTTTTGAGTATATTAATCATTGACATTATAATTATACAGTTATTTTTTGCGCATGTCAATATTTATAGAAATGATTAGTTGAATTAACGAATATTCAAAGTCGGGTGTTAAAATTGACTTTCGGCTTGACTTTTCGTAGACAATTGTTAACTATTTTGATAGTTGCAGGGTAGCATTTGATTTGTATAAATTACTGACGAATTTACTAAAATTTAAAACTATGCCAAAGATGAATTTAATTTCCGTCATTTTTATGATAAAGCGCCTTCCTTATTGTAAAAACACGCATTTCGCTTACTGATACAACGCAAAACCGCAGAAGTTTTCTGCCTGTTTGCTGGCTTAATTCATCGATTTAACGATATGATAAAGGCGAACCCGTCTCCTAATGGAAACGGGTTCGCCTTTAACTTGTTTGGTGACTCCTACGGGTAAACTACCCCATAGGATTGGGGGAGATGTCAACGAAGTTGACAAAAGGGGTGCGTCCCGCGCATAGCGGATCGAACCTTGGTTCGCCCGTTCCATAGGAACGGCAATAAAAAAGGGTAGCTCTCGCTACCCTTTTTTATTGGTGACCCGGACGAGAATCGAACTCGTGTTACCGCCGTGAAAGGGCGGTGTCTTAGCCGCTTGACCACCGGGCCTTAAGCCCTTCACATATGCAAAGAGCTGGTAGCGGAAGTTGGACTTGAACCCACGACCCTCCGGGTATGAACCGAATGCTCTAGCCAACTGAGCTATTCCGCCACGCATACGTTTCATCAAAACGCTTGACTATTATAGCATATCATTTTTAAGTTGTCAACAGTTTTTATAACATTTTGATTAAAGTTTTTTAAAAAAAATCACTTTTTTTATAAAAAGGTGTTGACAATCGGGCGACAATGTGATAGAATAAACCTCGTCGCCGATGTAGTGTTATCGGCAACGCAGTAATGGGAGCATAGCTCAGCTGGGAGAGCATCTGCCTTACAAGCAGGGGGTCATAGGTTCGAGCCCTATTGTTCCCACCATCAATGGCCCGGTAGTTCAGTTGGTTAGAACGCTAGCCTGTCACGCTAGAGGTCGTGAGTTCGAGTCTCATCCGGGTCGCCACTTTTAAGGCGACGTCAGTCGTGTTTTTTTATCTTTATAGTTGCCTCTGTAGCTCAGTTGGTAGAGCAGGGGACTGAAAATCCCCGTGTCGTTGGTTCGATTCCGATCGGAGGCACCATTTGCGGATTTAGCTCATTTG
>CAJOMT010000094.1 GCA_905235815.1 uncultured Clostridia bacterium | reverse complement strand
ATGGTCGAGCTTGCTTCGTCGGACGAGATATTCGCCCATCCTCTTCATCCATATACGAAGTCGCTATTATCCGCAATTCCTCTCCCCGATCCGCATTACGAAAAGCAGAGAGTGAGGATAACATATAATCCTATAGCGGAACACGATTATTCTGTGGATAAACCTTCCATGCGTGAAGTTGCGCCCGAACATTTCGTATATTGTAACGATAAGGAATTTGAGGAATATAAAAAGATCTTAAATCCGAATAAGGGCTGACGATCGTGAAACATCATTCATATTTAATTAAATTTATTATAACTATGTCGGTCGGACTGGTTGCATCGTTTATCATATTGATTTCGAGAAAAGTCTTTACACAGTCCGATTTGGCTACGCTTTATAAGGATTTGTGTGATGCCTTCGCCGGACCGGGATTACTTCTCATTATAATTTCGGGATTGATTTTTGCAAGCAACGGGGGAGCATTTTACGGAATTTCTTTCTTAGGTGTAAAGATAATCAGCTTATTTCTCCCGTCATCGAAAAGGAATAAAGAGTCTTACAAAGATTATTGTGATAGAAAACGAAGTAAATCGATAAAGAATTATTCATTCTTGTTTTTTGTCGGTTTGATTTTTGCAGCGGTTTCGATCATATTTATCGTTTTATACGAAAAATCGATCTAAAAAGTTTAATGACGTAAAATTAAAGTTGTGCGCCCCGAAAGATAAAATCTTTCGGGGCGTACATTAGTTAATAAATTTTGGTTTTACGACTACTGTTTTTCTATATTATTTTTAGGGATTTTTTAGCACACTCCAACATTTATTTCATTTTGCTAAATTTAATATAGATTTGAAACTTCTGTTGCGGCGTTTTTAACGTCGCTCTTTAATTTTTCGGGTGATAAAACTTTAATTTTATTGCCAAACCCCAAAATTCTCGAAATCAGCCAATTATCATACGGCAGTTTAGCCGAAACGTAAAGTTTAGTCGGGGTAGTCTTATAGACCGAGTCTACGCCCAGCCATTCTTCGACATCGGCTTTTGCGGATTTATCGACTTCGAGGTCGATGAATTCGGTCGGAAGTTTTCCGAACCAGTCCACGAGTTTATCCGGCCCGAAGTCGTTATTTCTCTTAACAAAAGATTTTTCGGTCTTGTCCGCATACATGATTCGTGCCAATTTAAACATTCTGAAATCTTTTCTTAAAGTGCAATATGCGTAGACGTACCAAGCCCCTTGTTTTAAAATTACGACGTGCGGTTCTATTTCCCTTACCGTTTCAACGCCTTGCTTATCCATATATTTAATTTTAATAATAAACCCTTCTTCGATAGCGAGATTTATAAGAGAAAGAATACTTTTCGTATTGTCGCTGCCACTCCAGGACGAGCCGTCGATAATAAGGTTTCCGTAAGTAAAGTCGACGTTGGCGCCGTCCTTATTTATGGCGGAAAGTTTTTCGATAGCGGAGTTCAGTTCTGTATTGCCAAGTTGCTCGTTACAAGAAGAAAGTGTGGCTATAACTCGATTAAACTCGTTTTTTGTCAAAAATGAGGCAGGTAAACGATAGGTCTCCGATATATAATATCCACCGTTTCTGCCAGGCTCAGATATTAGCGGAATACCTGCCAAACTGATTGCGTCCAGATACCTCAGCGCAGTCCTTACCGAGATGTCAAATCTGTCGGCGATATATTTAGAGGTTACCTTGCCTCTTGCCAGAAGCAAGAACAGAATTTTTATCATTATTTCGTATTTCATAATATATATTTTAATGCTAAACGGCGCACGTGTCAAGGAGTAGAGTTTATAACGTAAAAAAAATTAGAATTATTTTGTAAATGGGTAAAAAATCCTTGACAAGTTGTCGAAAATTTGCTATTATAAGCAAGCAGTTTAAAATAATTGCAATGCGGACATGGCGGAATTGGCAGACGCATAAGACTAAGGATCTTATGAAAGTATTTTCGTGCAGGTTCAAGTCCTGTTGTCCGCACCAGCAAATGCTATCGCTATGTCGATAGCATTTTTTGTTAACAAAATATTAAGCGGAGATAATAACTATGAAGAAAGAGGAGCCTTTGTCTCAGTCTGACGTTAAATCCGATTTTAAAGTCGAACGGCAAAAGACCTTAAAAGAAGATCGCTCTCGCCGCAAAAAGCAAGAGAGCGAAAATCCGAGTGCGTCGAGCGTCAGCGAAGAAGAGGCAAAGATACCGAATTACGATCACATTTTTGACGAAGAATTGCCGAAATCAAAAAGGAAAAAGGGAATTCTCAGGAAATTTGCCAAAGCGAACGCCAAGCCTATAATCATTTCGACTATCGTTTATTTCTTTCAAGCGCTACCGGTATGGGCAATTCCGATTTGCACGTCAAATATGATAAATATAGTTACTGCTATCGTCGAAAGCGGTTTTGAAAGTCAATTGATGTGGTATTTCGCCATAAACGTAATAGTTGCAGTAGTCAGTCTGTTTTTAAACGTGCCCTTTACCGTTTTGCGGTGGAGAATAGTAAGTAAAATGCTAAGGAGAACGAGCGCGGGGCTAAAAAGCGCCGTCGTCCGCAAACTTCAGCATCTTTCGATAACTTATCATAAGGATATGCAATCCGGAAAGATACAGGCTAAATTTTTAAGGGACGTCGAGTCTGTTGACGGGCTGTTCCACGCAATAATGTTCAGCTTTATTCCGGCAATCATTTCCGTCGTCGTATCTTCCGCAATTTCAATATATAAAAACATATACGTTTCATTGTTCTTCCTCGTAGTAATTCCGTGTAACGTCTGGCTCACTTTCGCTTTCAGAAAGAAGATAAGACAGACGAACAAAGATTTCCGAGTAAAGACGGAGGATATGAGCGCACAGCTTACGACCATGATGGAAATGACGCCCGTTACCAAATCGCACGGGCTCCAATCTAAGGAGATAGCGACGCTCAACAAATCGATAGCGAGGGTAACGGTGTCCGGCTACGGCGTAGACAGAGTAAACGCTTATTTCGGTTCGTGGTCGTATGTAATTCAAAACGTACTTAATCTCTTATGTCTCGTTTTTTGCTGTTTTCTCGCATTCAATAAGGTTATATCCGTCGGAGAGATAGTTTTGTATCAATCGATGTTTACATCGATTAGCGGAGGAATATCGGGGCTTGTCGGATTTGCTCCGACTATGGGAAAAGGGCTTGACGCCTTGTCGTCGATTTCCGAGATAATGACGGCGACAGAGGTCGAGAATACTTTCGGTAAATTGAAGGTAGATAAAATTAGCGGAGACGTCGAATTCAAAGACGTGTCTTACCACTATCCGGGCGGAAAGACGGACGTTATAAAGGATTTTTCGCTCAAAGTCGAAAGAGGCAAATGCGTCGCATTCGTCGGCTCATCGGGGTCCGGAAAATCCACTATAATGAACCTCGTAATAGGACTTTTAACTCCTACCGAAGGGGAGATATTTATCGACGGCAAGCCGATGAAAGAACTCGACCTTATAAATTACCGTCAGAATATTTCCGTCGTTCCGCAAAACAGCATATTGTTTTCGGGAACGATAAGGGAGAATATAACTTACGGCTTAGAGGGTTACAGCGAAGAATTATTGAATAAAGTCGTTGAAATGGCGAATATCAATGAATTTTTAAAAGATTTTCCCGACGGGCTCGATACGCAAGTCGGCGAACACGGGGATAAACTTTCGGGCGGACAAAAGCAGCGTATAACGATAGCGAGGGCGCTCATAAGAGACCCCAAAATACTCATTCTCGACGAGGCGACGAGCGCTCTCGACAATATTTCCGAGTATCACGTTCAAAAGGCGATAAGTGCTTCTATAAGCGGGAGAACGACGTTTATAGTTGCGCACAGACTATCAACTATAAGGAACGCCGATCTTATAGTAGTAATAGAGAACGGAAAATGCGTCGAATCGGGAAGTTATGAAGAGCTAATGGATAAAAAGGGCAAGTTTTATGACCTTAAAAGTCTTAGCGATATAAATTCCAAACTTGCAGAGGACGCACTCTCTTAATGGAATAAAAAACACTATCACTTAAATAAAATAAAGGTATTATACGAAAAAACGGATAATACCTTTTGCTTTTTATTAAATTCAAGCGACCTTAAAAACGCCTATTTGTACGAATAAAAGGAGAGATAGCCCGTAATAGGTACAGACGGCTATGAGGTCGTTAATGGTCGTTATAAGCGGTCCTGAGGCGACTGCCGGATCTATTCCTATTTTTTGGAATAACATAGGAATAGCCGTTCCGTCAAGACCCGCAATGACCATTGCGGTTACGAGTGAAAGTCCGATGCAGGCGGAAATTTCAAAAGCGAACCATGCTTCTTGTCCGTCAACGAAAGTTAGGTAAAGCCCTATCGTTAAGAATGCAAGGCTGCCGATTATGAGTCCGTTGCAAAGCGCAACTCGCATTTCCTTTAAAATAAATAGAAATTTCTTTTTGCCCTTGAAGTCTTCATCGCTTAAAACCCTTATAGTAACGCCGAGAGATTGAGTTCCCGTATTACCGCTCATATCGAGTATCAGACTTTGGAACGAATACAAAAGCACAAGGCCGGCGCTTATAACCGGCGTTTGAAATTTGCCTATAATGCTCGACACTATAAGTCCCAAAGCAAGGAGTGCGAGTAGCCACGGAATACGCTTTTTCATACTCTTTAAAAGCGGTTCGGAAATATCTTCTGCCGCAGTCAAACCTGCGAGTTTTGCGTAGTCGTCGCCGAGTTCTTCGTCTACTACTTCGACTATGTCCGAAGAAGTAATTACGCCGATAATGAAATTTTCCTTGTTTAAAACGGGAATAGAGTCCTCGGAATAATCCTTTAATTCCTCAATACATTCTTCAACCGTTTCGGTTGCGTAAACGTATGGGTAAGAAGTCGTTATTATGTCGTCTAACGGCGTTTGTTCCCTTGCGATTATCAAATCTCTTAGAGAGATAGCGCCGTAAAAGGTGTCGTCGTCGTTTATGGCGTAAATCGTTGAAATATTGTCGTTTTCGGCGGCGTCCGCAATGACTTTTTTCATCGCTTGCTTGACGGAAAGATTTTTGCTGATGGCAATGAAGTTAGTAGTCATTCGACTACCGATCATATCGTCGTCGTAAGAATCGATAAGTTGAATGTCTTGAACCGATTCCTTTTCCATCAAGTTGATTATTTCTTCTTTTTTGTCGTCTTCGAGTTCCTCTAATACGTCGATAGCGTCGTCTGCGTCCATGCTTTCGATGATGTCCGCTGCACGTTCGGCGTCCAATTCTTCAATAAATTTATCTACGTCGTCGAGGTAAGCGAATATCTCGGAAACCTTATCTACTCCGAGCGTTTTATATAACTTTTTTCTTTCTTCCTCGGTAAGGGAAGGAACGATAGACGCTATATCGTTTTCGTGGTAGTTGTCGAGTTCGTCTTTAATTACGGACGGAGGGTTGTCGCTTCTTATAATTTTTAGCAGTTCTTCTTCGTAATCTCTTTTTTCGGGAACTTCGTTTTCCACTTCTTGTTCGAAGTCTTTTTCGTTTTTATCCATACGCCCTCCTTAAGTTGAGAATAGTCGAACACGTTGAGCCTTAACCTTGTCTTTTTGGCGTCTTTCGACTAATTCTCACTCGATTTATTTATATAAATTTTCGCTCGCCTTAATCAAAATCCACTCAAAAATACAAGGTTAAGGTGCCTTCGGCAGTTCAGGCGAGAAAAAAACCGTTCAGATAAAGATTTTGAGCGCAGTCATACTT
>CAJOMT010000093.1 GCA_905235815.1 uncultured Clostridia bacterium | reverse complement strand
TATTCCCACGCTCAAAGTTTTAAGCAATATCTTTTTCAAAATAATTCTCCTTATATCAATGTTATTTAATTCCGGAAATTTTTAGGCTTTCCACTATTTGCTTCTGAAAAACGAGATAAATCGCGAACGGAATCGACGTCGCAATCACCGAGCCCGCCATAACCAAGGGCCAATTCTTGTTTCTGTCACGGTTAAAAGAATATATTACCTGCATAATTTGGCGTAAGGGATTCGTATCGCCGTCAATAATCATTGCGGGCCACAAGAACGCATTCCAATAACCGATGAAGGCGCTGATTCCCAAAATGACGATAGGTCCGAACGAAAGCGGTAAAAACAAACTCACGAAAGTACGGAATTTCCCCGCCCCGTCAAGCGCCGCAGCTTCTTCAAGCGAATTCGGGATGTTTAAAAAGAACTGCCTCATAAAGAAAATGTGCGTAGCCTGCGCAACGCCGGGCAAAATCAATCCCGGTAAAGAATTCAGCAAGGATAAATCTGCCGCGACCAGATAAAGAGGTATGAGAAGCGTAATACCCGGCACGAACATAGGCAAAAGGATATAGGCCCAAAAGAATTTTTTCAAATAAAAATCTATGCGGGCAAATGCGTATGCCGCCATCGTATTTACTATTATACACCCCAACGTGGAAATTATCGCGCCTAAAAACGTAGTGCCCAAAGACTGCCAATATCCCCTCGCGGCAAGATCCGCGTAATTTACAAACTCGAAAGACGAAGGGAAAAATACGCCTAAGGAAACCTCTTTTTTTGTTTTTAACGAGGATAAGATCATCCATAGCAACGGAAAAAGCGCCTCGGTTAAAATAAGAATCGTAATTGCAATCCCTAAAATTTTAAAGACAATATTCTTTGTCGATCGTTTTTTCGAATAATAAAGACGTTCCACTTTTACCCCTCGATACTCTTTTCGGACTTCATACGGGTAAGCATGATCGAAGAAAGTCCTGCAAGTATTATAAATAATACCATAGACGCGGCAATCGCTTGACCCTGTGTAGTTCCGAACCTTCTGTAATAAATATAAATGGTAGGCACCGTCGTTTCGTTCCCGGGCCCGCCTCCCGTAATCAGATAAACAGTGTCGAATACTTGCAGATTCCCTGCCACTCCGGTTACGAGAAGATAGATAATAATATTTTTCATTGAAGGCAAAGTTATAAAAATCAATCGTATGAAGCGATTTGCCCCGTCAATTTCGGCAGCCTCGTAATATTCTTTAGGTATATCCAACAACGCCGCGTGCATTACGAGCGTAATATAACCGAGTCCGAGCCACACGCCGGGTAAAACTATCGTAAAAAAAGGATAATCCTGCGTCCAGGATATATTCGGCAGATTAAACAGTCCTATCAATCTGTTAAACGCCCCGCCGTTATAGCTGAACATAAATAAGAAAAGGCTTCCCGCAACGATTCCGGAAATTATGTTCGGTATATATATCGTTGCTTTGATAATTGCGCTTCCGGTCGCTTTCGATTTTATAAACAGAGCAATCGCAAAAGCAAATATGAACTGAATAGGAATGACGCATAAAATGTATTTCACGCCCACCCAGATAGAATACCAGAAATATTTATCGGTGATTACGATTTTATAGTTTTGCCAGCCGATAAATTCATCGGCAATATATGGATGTATCTGAAAAAAACTACGATAAAATGCAGTGCAAAACGGATATATTACGAAAACGCTGATCAATGCAAATGCCGGCAAAATGAACAAAAAAGCAATTCTTGTGTTCCGTAATTTTGTTTTAGCCTTAGCATTCACGCTAAGTTTGGGTAACTTCATAAAACTTTCCCTTTTAAGACGCTCCGCAAAGTATTCTGCGGAGCGTCTTCCGTATTTTATATAGTCAAAATAATTTTTTAGTTGAAATTTTTGCCCGCCAGACGATTATCCGACAAATATTTATTGATTTCGCCTTGCGCTTGCGATAACGCAGCGTCTATGGATTGCTGATTAAGAACAACCCGCTGATACGCTTGCCCCAGATACAAACTCACCATCCAAGGATATACCGGTTCGCATTTGCTTGTCGGAAGCATATCGTTCAGTAAATTAAACATTTCGCTGTTCTTCCCGCCATCGCTTTGTTTTAAAAGAGCATTAACCGATTTTCTGGGCGAAATTTTACAATATTCGCCCGCCTCGAAATAATCGACCAACATTTCGGGGTCGCCGCAATATATCCATTCGATAAAATCTCCTGCGGCCTCTTTATATTTTGAACCCGCGTCGATACAAAGCGACCAACCGCCGAACGTCGCATAAACGTCTTGCGCCGAATCATCGAGCAAAGGAAACGTCGTAAAGCCTATCTTGTCTTTCATTTCGGGATATTCGTTCACAAGCGTTCCGTAAATCCAGGATCCGCACATCTGCATGGCGCAATGTTCACTGAATATCGCAGCGTAATCGTCGCTATATCCGCCGTCCGTTAAAGTTTGTTCCGCAACGCCGTACGAGTCGTGTAATTTTTTCCATGCCTGAGCCACTTTATCATATCCGCCGATATTCGCGGCGCTCCAATCTTCATTGAGCGTTTCATGATCCGCTACCTGATATTGTAAAGCCCAGCTGACCCAAGCGTATTCATCTTGCGCCGAAGCCACTTGCAAACCGTATCTGTTTACCCGGCTGCCGTTTTTCACCGTCAGTTTTTCTGCGTAATCGATCAATTGATCTATCGTCATATCGCCTGTAGGCTCTTCGAGCCCTGCGTCATTCAACATGTCTTTATTATAGAACAAAAGCGCGCTCGGCTCCAGATATTTGGGGACGCCGTAAACTTTCCCGTCTTTTGCCGTAATATTTTCCGCAACGACAGGTTCCAGATCTTGCGTCAACTTCGCAATATCGACGTAGTCGTTTAACGGAGCGACCAGACCTTCGGTCGCTTGCTGCGCAGCGCCGCTTATCGGATAGCCGATAAGATCGGGCGCATTATCGTTGTCCCTAGCGGCGGCAAGACGTTCGTCCCAAACGCCTTTATCTACCCAATTGAGAGTTACCGCGTATTCCCTGTCTTTCAATTTGTTATATTTATTGACGTTATTTCTCCACCAGACAACGTCGTACGTTTCAGTCGGCTGTAACCACATCGTTATCGTAGGTTTATCCCCTATTTTGATCTCGCTGTCGCCACCGTTATTCGGAGCGCAAGCAACGACGGAAGTTACGAACGATACGAACGAAACACCTATGATAATTTTTTTTAAAATTTTATTCATTATTCCTCTCCTCAATGATTATTTATTTTCTTTTTTAAGAGCATAACTCCGCCGACGCACAACAAGACGGCTAAACAGCCGATGCCGTGCAAATCGCTTGAGCAACCTTTCTTTTCACTTGGCGTAACGGACGCGCTGTTTACGTCCTCATCATCCTCATCGTCCTCAACGATAATAATAAACGTTTGAACTATGCTGACTCCGTCGACATCCGCAGTTACCTTAATCGCCGTTTCGCCGACAGCCAACGCGAAAACCGTTCCGTCCTTACTGACGGTTACCAATTCTCCGTCGGATACGGAGAAACTTAACTTTATTTTATCTGCTTTTGCTTCGGTTCCGTCATCATAAAGCGCCTTGACTTTTATTTTAGCGGTATCGTTTAATTTAAGTACGTAATCTCCCGCTTTGTTATTTCCGAGCGATATGGAAATCCGAGATGGCGTTTTCCCTTGAATGAGTGATACGTCATCCATTTGAAAACCTATACCGGTATTATTGCTCGGATCGCCTTGCGCTACGATATATACCCTGTAAACCCCCGTCGTTTCGACCTCAAAATTAAACGTTATAGCGTCAAACTGACCGATACCGGAATCGCTATCCTTTTTGGAAACGTATTTAGTGGAAGTTTCTTTATTATCGCTATCGAGAAGTACTATCTCAAACCAGACGTCTCCGCCGAATTTACCGCTTCCTTCCTCGCCGGGGAATCTCCTTATATAAGCCCCCATCGAATACGAATTCTTTTCAAGTCGGATATCCTGCCACAAACGCACTACGCCTGAGAAAGTCCGAGCGTTTTCGTTAGGCATACGCACGAAAAGATTTCCGAACCCCGCCCTTGCAAAACCGCCGATATCGAAACCGTAGTTGTCTATCGTAGCGCCCTCGGTCGCTTCGCCTTGCCAATAATCGTTCTTACCATAAACGCCGGCATCGTAATTCGTCTCGAAACCACCGTCGCGAATCATATTCCCCGTTACGGTAAGCGTTGTCGGTTTGCTCGTTACGCTCTGATCGTTCAGGGTAACGGTTGCCGTGACAGTCGTCTCGCCGGCTCCGACCGCAAAGAAAGTACCGTCTTGATTTAACTTCGCCACGTTTGCGTTTGCTATCGTATATTCGATTCCGGCATCGTCGAGCGATATCTCATCGCCGGACGACGTTTTCGCTACTATCTGCGGATAAACTTTTTCTCCCGCTTTGACTTCATTAAGATCGAGAGAAAAATCAACGGTTGCAATATCTACCCGCTCTACGACTTTTAATTCTTTCTTTATCGTCTTTTTCGTTCCGGTTTTATTGAATTCCACTTCCAAAGAAATCTGAGTCGTTCCGCATTCCAGAGCGTTTATTTTCCCGGTGTCGTCAATCGTTGCCACGTTCGTCGCAGAACTCATATAAGATACGGTGTACGCCGATTTATCGAAAACTTCATTGCCGTTTTCGTATTTTACGGTCGCCGATGCCTGCGCTTGTAATCCCCGGGTTACGTTTTGGGGTAAATTCAATTCAACTTCGCCGATACCGGACGCTTTTTTCATACTGACTTCATCTAAGGAGTATCCCGCCGCGCCTTGAACTGCGGCGTTGCCTCCCAGATAAATTCTGACTTTCGTAACGCCTGCGCCCGTCGTAAAGTATGCGGAAACGTTCTGATGATTTACCGAAAACGCGCTGT